>NZ_AP021881.1:2750638-3056265 GCF_009937995.1 Sulfuriferula nivalis | reverse complement strand
CTATTGTCGTCTGCAAGTTTAGGGGATATAGCAATTTGGAAACAGAAAGTTGTCGAGGGGTTAAATCCACGAGATATAAAAGTCAGATTTGCGCAGGAGATGGTTAGTCGTTTCTACAATGCGACAGCTGCAGAGAATGCATTGCTGGATTTCGAATCGCGCTTCCGTCAGGGTGGGGTGCCGGATGATTTGGTGACTGTAGAGCTGACTGCAACAGATGGTAAGGGTGTGCAGATAGCGCAAATTATGAAGCAGGCAGGATTGTCGGCTAGCACGTCTGAAGCCAATAGAATGATAGATCAGGGTGGGGTTAAAGTTGATGGGGAGAAAATTAGCGATAGGGGTTTAGTTCTGCCAATAGGTAGTGAGTGCGTGTTGCAGGTTGGAAAGCGGAAGTATGCAAAAGTGCTTATTCACCCTAATTCAAATTAAACAAGAAATATAGTTGACAATGTAAAATGGGTCTGTATAATTCGCACCTCGTTGGAAGCAAAGCAAGTCGCAACCGACCGGAAGCAAACGCTCTTTAACAAGAAGACAATCGATAAGTGTGGGTATTTACTGCGGTGAGTTTGGTGCGGTACTGGGCAACTGGTGCTGTACTGAAACGAAACTAAAAGTAGTAAATACGCATGCTGAAATAGAAATATGTAAGCAAGCGACAAGCGAAAGTTGCATTTATGTAGCGAGTAGCACAACAGGAATTAAACTGAAGAGTTTGATCCTGGCTCAGATTGAACGCTGGCGGAATGCTTTACACATGCAAGTCGAACGGCAGCACGGAGCTTGCTCTGGTGGCGAGTGGCGAACGGGTGAGTAATGCGTCGGAACGTATCCACTAATGGGGGATAACGCATCGAAAGATGTGCTAATACCGCATACGACCTACGGGAGAAAGCAGGGGACCTTCGGGCCTTGCGTTAGTGGAGCGGCCGACGTCTGATTAGCTAGTTGGTGAGGTAAAGGCTCACCAAGGCGACGATCAGTAGCTGGTCTGAGAGGATGATCAGCCACACTGGAACTGAGACACGGTCCAGACTCCTACGGGAGGCAGCAGTGGGGAATTTTGGACAATGGGCGCAAGCCTGATCCAGCCATTCCGCGTGAGTGAAGAAGGCCTTCGGGTTGTAAAGCTCTTTCAACAGGGAAGAAACGTTACTGGTTAATAACCAGTAATAATGACGGTACCTGTAGAAGAAGCACCGGCTAACTACGTGCCAGCAGCCGCGGTAATACGTAGGGTGCGAGCGTTAATCGGAATTACTGGGCGTAAAGCGTGCGCAGGCGGTTTATCAAGTCTGATGTGAAAGCCCCGGGCTTAACCTGGGAACTGCGTTGGAAACTGATAAACTAGAGTACGGCAGAGGGGGGTAGAATTCCACGTGTAGCAGTGAAATGCGTAGATATGTGGAGGAATACCGATGGCGAAGGCAGCCCCCTGGGTCGATACTGACGCTCATGCACGAAAGCGTGGGTAGCAAACAGGATTAGATACCCTGGTAGTCCACGCCCTAAACGATGTCAACTAGTTGTTGGGGAGGGAGACCTCCTTAGTAACGCAGCTAACGCGTGAAGTTGACCGCCTGGGGAGTACGGTCGCAAGATTAAAACTCAAAGGAATTGACGGGGGCCCGCACAAGCGGTGGATTATGTGGATTAATTCGATGCAACGCGAAAAACCTTACCTACCCTTGACATGTACGGAACTTGCTAGAGATAGCTTGGTGCTTGAAAGAGAACCGTAACACAGGTGCTGCATGGCTGTCGTCAGCTCGTGTCGTGAGATGTTGGGTTAAGTCCCGCAACGAGCGCAACCCTTGTCATTAATTGCCATCATTTAGTTGGGCACTTTAATGAGACTGCCGGTGACAAACCGGAGGAAGGTAGGGATGACGTCAAGTCCTCATGGCCCTTATGGGTAGGGCTTCACACGTAATACAATGGTCGGTACAGAGGGTTGCCAACCCGCGAGGGGGAGCTAATCTCAGAAAGCCGATCGTAGTCCGGATTGTAGTCTGCAACTCGACTGCATGAAGTCGGAATCGCTAGTAATCGCGGATCAGCATGTCGCGGTGAATACGTTCCCGGGCCTTGTACACACCGCCCGTCACACCATGGGAGTGGGTATTACCAGAAGTAGGTAGCTTAACCTTCGGGAGAGCGCTTACCACGGTAGGATTCATGACTGGGGTGAAGTCGTAACAAGGTAGCCGTAGGGGAACCTGCGGCTGGATCACCTCCTTTCTAGAGTAACCGTCAGTAAATACTCACACTTATCGATTGTCAGCGACGCACAAGGAATGGCGCGGCAAGGCAAAGCCTGAGACAAGCAGAGCAACGCGACTCAAGCAGCCTCACACGACCAGACCTGTCAAAGGGTCTGTAGCTCAGTTGGTTAGAGCACCGTGTTGATAACGCGGGGGTCGTTGGTTCGAGCCCAACCAGACCCACCAAGAATGAATGGGGGATTAGCTCAGCTGGGAGAGCATCTGCTTTGCAAGCAGAGGGTCAACGGTTCGATCCCGTTATCCTCCACCACTCACCTTAGTGCGAAGTAAAACTGTTAGGAAGCGAAGACCTGAAGTGTCAGGTGTAGCGTGTTGCATGAAAAACAAAGCAAACACCCTAGACCTTACACTTTAAGTGTAAATGCTCTTTAAAAAAATGGAAGAAGTAAAGTTGTTGATAAGTGGATTGACCAGGTGCAAGCCTTGTTGAGAAGCGAATTGACGAAATGGGTTTTAGATTGTATCAAACCAACTTGGAACTTAGTCGAACCGAGTTGGCAACACAAACGTTGCACTAACCTATGACTGAAAGCTCTGGCGACAGAGACTTAAGGTTATAGGGTCAAGCGACTAAGTGCATGTGGTGGATGCCTTGGCGATTACAGGCGAAGAAGGACGTTGCAGCCTGCGAAAAGCTGCGGGGAGCTGGCAAGCAAGCTTTGATCCGCAGATGTCCGAATGGGGAAACCCACCCTTAGGGGTACCCTAGACTGAATACATAGGTCTAGAGGAGCGAACCGAGCGAACTGAAACATCTAAGTAGCTCGAGGAAAAGAAATCAACCGAGATTCCGCAAGTAGTGGCGAGCGAACGCGGAGCAGCCTGCAAGATATAGCTAACACGTTAACAGAACGGTTTGGAAAGGCCGACCATAGTGGGTGATAGTCCCGTATGTAAAAACCTGTTAGTAGAACTAAGCTTGCGACAAGTAGGGCGGGACACGAGAAATCCTGTTTGAACATGGGGGGACCATCCTCCAAGGCTAAATACTCGTAATCGACCGATAGTGAACCAGTACCGTGAGGGAAAGGCGAAAAGAACCCCGGGAGGGGAGTGAAATAGATCCTGAAACCGCATGCATACAAACAGTGGGAGCGGACTTGATCCGTGACTGCGTACCTTTTGTATAATGGGTCAGCGACTTACGTTCAGTAGCGAGCTTAACCGAATAGGGGAGGCGAAGGGAAACCGAGTCTGATAAGGGCGATAGTTGCTGGGCGTAGACCCGAAACCAGATGATCTATCCATGGCCAGGATGAAGGTGCGGTAACACGCACTGGAGGTCCGAACCCACTAATGTTGAAAAATTAGGGGATGAGCTGTGGATAGGGGTGAAAGGCTAAACAAATCTGGAAATAGCTGGTTCTCTCCGAAAACTATTTAGGTAGTGCCTCAAGTATCACCTTCGGGGGTAGAGCACTGTTATGGCTAGGGGTCATCACGACTTACCAACCCATTGCAAACTCCGAATACCGAAGAGTGCGAGCTTGGGAGACAGACATCGGGTGCTAACGTCCGGTGTCAAAAGGGAAACAACCCAGACCGTCAGCTAAGGTCCCAAAGACACAGTTAAGTGGTAAACGATGTGGGAAGGCATAGACAGCCAGGATGTTGGCTTAGAAGCAGCCATCATTTAAAGAAAGCGTAATAGCTCACTGGTCGAGTCGTCCTGCGCGGAAGATGTAACGGGGCTCAAACTGTGCACCGAAGCTACGGATATGTCATTTATGACATATGGTAGGAGAGCGTTCTGTAGGCCTGAGAAGGTGAGGTGTGAACCTTGCTGGAGGTATCAGAAGTGCGAATGCTGACATGAGTAGCGATAAAACGGGTGAAAAGCCCGTTCGCCGAAAGCCCCAGGTTTCCTGTTCAACGTTCATCGGAACAGGGTGAGTCGGTCCCTAAGGCGAGGCTGAGAAGCGTAGTCGATGGAAAACAGGTTAATATTCCTGTACCGGTCTTGAATGCGATGTGGGGACGGAGAAGGTTAACTCAGCCAACTGTTGGAATAGTTGGTTTAAGTGTGTAGGCAGAGATCTTAGGCAAATCCGGGATCTTAATGCTGAGGCATGATGACGAGGTGCTACGGCACTGAAGTGAGCGATACCATGCTTCCAAGAAAAGCCACTAAGCTTCAGTTCAAGAACGACCGTACCGCAAACCGACACAGGTGGGCAGGGTGAGAATCCTAAGGCGCTTGAGAGAACTCAGGAGAAGGAACTCGGCAAATTAACACCGTAACTTCGGGAGAAGGTGTGCCTCAAGTATGTGAATCCCCTGCGGGAGGAGCAGAACGAGGTTGCAGTGAAAAGGTGGCTGCGACTGTTTAATAAAAACACAGCACTGTGCAAACACGAAAGTGGAAGTATACAGTGTGACGCCTGCCCGGTGCTGGAAGGTTAATTGATGGGGTGCAAGCTCTTGATCGAAGCCCCAGTAAACGGCGGCCGTAACTATAACGGTCCTAAGGTAGCGAAATTCCTTGTCGGGTAAGTTCCGACCCGCACGAATGGCGTAACGATGGCCACACTGTCTCCTCCTGAGACTCAGCGAAGTTGAAATGTTTGTGAAGATGCAATCTACCCGCGGCTAGACGGAAAGACCCCATGAACCTTTACTGTAGCTTTGCATTGGATTTTGAATAGACTTGTGTAGGATAGGTGGGAGGCATAGAAGCAGGGACGCCAGTTCTTGTGGAGCCAACCTTGAAATACCACCCTGGTGTGTTTGAGATTCTAACCTAGGTCCATTATCTGGATCGGGGACCGTGCATGGTGGGCAGTTTGACTGGGGCGGTCTCCTCCCAAAGCGTAACGGAGGAGCACGAAGGTATCCTAGCTACGGTCGGAAATCGTAGCGATAGTGCAATGGCAAAAGGATGCTTGACTGCGAGACTGACAAGTCGAGCAGGTGCGAAAGCAGGTCATAGTGATCCGGTGGTTCTGTATGGAAGGGCCATCGCTCAACGGATAAAAGGTACTCTGGGGATAACAGGCTGATTCCTCCCAAGAGTTCACATCGACGGGGGAGTTTGGCACCTCGATGTCGGCTCATCACATCCTGGGGCTGTAGCCGGTCCCAAGGGTATGGCTGTTCGCCATTTAAAGTGGTACGTGAGCTGGGTTTAAAACGTCGTGAGACAGTTTGGTCCCTATCTGCCGTGGGCGCTGGAAATTTGAAGGGACCTGCTCCTAGTACGAGAGGACCGGAGTGGACGAATCTCTGGTGTACCGGTTATCACGCCAGTGGTATTGCCGGGTAGCTAAATTCGGAAGAGATAAACGCTGAAAGCATCTAAGCGTGAAACTCGCCTTGAGATGAGATTTCCCGGGGGTATAACCCCCCTAAAGGGTCGTGGAAGACCACCACGTTGATAGGCTGGGTGTGGAAGTGCAGTAATGCATTAAGCTTACCAGTACTAATTGCCCGTGAGGCTTGACCCTATAACCTTAAGTATGAGGTTAGTGTGACGAGTGTTATAAGACATGCAGTCTAAAACCTGACTTTACTTCTTCCAGATAAGAGATGTTGATTTAATCAGCATCTCACCCCTTACGTCTGACGACAATAGCGTCTTGGAACCACCTCTTCCCATCCCGAACAGAGCCGTGAAACGAGACTGCGCCAATGATAGTGTGGATTACCCATGTGAAAGTAGGTCATCGTCAGACTCCCCATTCTAAAAACCCCCTCCAGTTATCTGGTGGGGGTTTTTTATTGCTTGTGAGATTCTAGCGTCTAGTTTAGACGTTACTATATTAGATAGCAGTGCTAGATCAAGTTTTTGGATTGATATAGTGTGGCGGGTAATTTAGACATTGCTGTAATTGAATTTTTTAGATGGATTCTGTTGTTGATGTGCTCTGACTAGCCAGTAATCTACGTATGACCTCACCTGCAAGCATAAGACCAAAAAGTGGTGGCATGTAACTAATTGTGCCATTCACTGCCCGTGCGCGACCAGGGCCATCAACAGCAACGGGTGGCAGGGGATCGGCAGGTTGCTCGTCGGAATATACTGTCAATATGCCTTTTCTGATACCAAGCTTGTGCAGACGTTTGCGCATAATGCGCGCCAAAGGACACATTTCCGTTTTGCTAATGTCTGCAAGTTTGATCATGCTAGGCTCCAGCCGATTTCCTGCACCCATACTAGAAGCGACATTCAGTCCACGCTGCAGGCTAGTGGAAACCAGTGCAACCTTGCAATTAAGGGAATCTATGCAATCAATGACGTAATCAGCATCTGCAGGAACGTAATCAAGCATGTTTTCTGTAGTTAAAAAAACCTGATGCGTGGTGAGTTTACAAGCTGGATTAATATTCATAATGCGCTCACGCATGATATCAATTTTGGGTAGTCCTATGGTGGATAGTAGTGCGGGAAGTTGTCGGTTAATATTGCTAGGAGCGACATGATCGTGATCAACTAAGGTGATTCTGCCTATGCCTGCCCGAGCTAAGGCTTCAGCGCAATATGAACCAACCCCACCCAAACCAGCAACAAATATGTGTTTGCTAGCTAAAGTAGCTATGCCCGTTTGTCCTATTAGTATCTCAGTGCGTTCGAATTGTGGTACCGTTGTCATGTTGAGCTCGTTAAAAATAAACCTAGTAAATCATTGAGGAAGCGCTGACCATGCAATGTTGGTGTGACATGTATGTGGTCACGGGTGATGAGTTGCTGAGCTTCAGCAAGTTCAAGCTGTTTGTGTATAGCCGTGATTGGCAATCCTGTTCGTTCACTGAATAAACTTAAATCGAAGCCATTAGTTAAGCGTAATGCATTCATCATGAATTCGAAAGAACGGTCAGAGGTGGAAATCTCGTGCTCGGTTTGGACAGGATTCCCTACGAGTGCATGATCCATATACTCGCGTGGCAGTTTATGTCGCATCTGCCGTATCATGCGGTTATGAAATGATAATTTACTGTGAGCACCGGCTCCAATACCTAAATAATCACCAAATTGCCAATAGTTAAGATTGTGTTTTGCCTTGCGATGGGGTTGCGCAAAGGCTGACGTTTCGTAGTGTAGATAATTCGCGGTTACAAGTGTGGTTTCTATCATCACCTGCATGTCGGCTGATAAATCATCATCAGGTAGACTGGGTGGGTGATGAAGAAACGGTGTATTAGGTTCTAACGTGAGGTGATAGCAAGATAAATGTGGAGGAGTATAACTTAACGCAGTATTGAGATCCTGTTGGGCTTGTAACAGGGTTTGATTAGGCAACGCATACATTAAGTCTAAATTGAAGTTATCAAAATTGTCTTTAGCGATACCAATAGCATTATGCGCATCACGATCATTATGTATACGACCGAGTGCGCTTAGATGTGCTGGATTAAAGCTTTGTATGCCTAAAGAGAGTCGGTTAATACCAGCAGATTTGAATTCTTGAAATTTATTGGCTTCGACTGTACCAGGATTGGCTTCAAGCGTAACCTCAGCAAAGAAATCAAGCTTTAATAAACTGCGCACCGTGGTCAGAATATTATCTATCCCTTCACCGGAGAAAAGGCTGGGTGTGCCGCCGCCAAAAAAAATACTATGAATATTTCGCCCCCAGATGAGAGGTAAGGCGCTTTCAAGGTCACGGGTTAACGCTTCAATATAGCGTTGCTCAGGTATTGCATCACGTGCAGTGTGCGAGTTAAAGTCGCAATATGGGCATTTCTTTACGCACCAAGGTATGTGTATATAAAGTGATAGTGGTGGAAGTGCTGTTAAGTTGTGTTGCAATGGCATTAGCATGGATTTCCAAGTTGGGTAACTAGCTGCTGTAATGCCTGTCCACGATGACTTAGCGCATCTTTTTCTTCTGGTGATAATTCAGCTGCAGTCTTATTGAGGCTGGGGATGAAAAAATGCGGGTCGTAACCAAATCCATCTATGCCCCGAGGGGCATCAATAATCTCACCATGCCAGCGGCCTTCGGCAATGATAGGTTGTGGATCTCGCGCATGTCTTAAATAAACCATTACACAGTAGTAATAGGCCGACCGTTGTGGGTTATCAGCGAGTGCGGCTACCAACTTAGCGTTGTTCCCCAGGTCGGACTTTGGCTCACCTGCAAAACGAGCCGAGTGTACGCCTGGTTCGCCATCCAATGCTGACACGCAAATACCAGAATCATCTGCTAGCGCTGGCAGTCCAGTAAGTTTGGATGCATGGCGAGCTTTTTCTATGCAGTTTTCAATAAAAGTCGGGTAGGGTTCTTCGGCCTCAGGTACGCCGAAATTGGATTGTGGCTGTACGTCATACCCCAATGGTACAAGCAGGCGGTTGATTTCGCGCAATTTGCCCTTATTGTTGCTGGCAATGACGATTGTTTGCAGCATCAGCCTGCAAGTGCCGCACGTTGTAATGCGACAATCTGCTGTATGCCATGCTCAGCCAAATCCAGCATGGCATTTAGCTCTGCGCGATTATATGCGGCGCCTTCGGCTGTGCCTTGTACTTCTATCATCCCGCCTGTGCCGGTCATGACCACGTTCATGTCAGTATCGCAAGCCGCGTCTTCAGCATAATCCAGATCTAATACCGGCTCGCCCTGATATATGCCTACTGAAATGGCAGCGACGAAATCACGGATGGGATTTACGGTTAATGCGCCTTTTTGCAGCAGTGTGTTGATGGCGTCGTGGGCGGCCACAAAAGCACCTGAAATTGATGCGGTACGCGTACCGCCATCAGCTTGTATTACGTCACAATCGATATGCAGGGTACGTTCACCTAATGCATTTAAATCAACTGCTGCGCGTAATGAGCGTCCAATTAAACGTTGTATTTCCTGTGTGCGGCCAGATTGTTTACCGCGTGCTGCTTCTCTATCCATGCGCGTGCTGGTTGAGCGTGGCAACATGCCGTATTCGGCGGTTAGCCAGCCCTGATTTTTACCTTTTAAAAATCCTGGTACTTTGTCTTCTATGCTGGCAGTACAAATTACGTGGGTATCACCACAGCGTATAAGTACTGAACCTTCTGCGTGTTTGGTGTAATGACGTGTGATGTGGATGTCACGAAGCTGGTTGGTTAATCGTTGACTCGGCCGCATTAGGTATCCTTAAGGATTATTCTCGGAGAATTTTTTGATGGTATTTTGTATTTCCGCAATTGCCCGTTCAACTTCATCTTCTGCTAAGTCTGCAGAAGATGGCGTGAATTCATCCATTTTGGTAGTGAACGTGTTAATTGGCATGGCAACAGTAGAAACCGATTGGCTATCATTGGTGTCATGAGACTCCCAGGTCATTGCTATCACCGACAGGTTGTCACCATGACGACCTGCACGCAATTCTGCATGATCCATGAGGAATTCTATGGCGCGGGCAAGCGGGAAAGTGCGTAATGTTGTAGCAATTTGTTCAGTGGTCAGCATGCCCCATAATCCATCGGTGCACATTAAAATTGAATCCTGTTCTGCTAGAGGCATGGGGCGGGAAATTTCAATTTCGGGAACGAGGTAGCCACCCAGGCAATTGTATACTTTGTTGCGATCTGGGTGTATTTTCATCTCATCTTCTGTGATCAAGCCGTCATCACACAATTGCTGAACGGTGGAATGGTCGTTAGTGCGAGCGACTAACCCATTGTCACTGAATAAATATAAGCGGGAATCACCAACGTGTGCCCACCATGCCGTGTCATCTTGCACTACACATGCTACGCAGGTAGTATGCGGTGCTTCTGGCAGTTTTTCTTTGCGAGTGTATTCGTTGATTGCATCGTGAGCACGTTGAATTGCACCATGCAAAAAACTGGCAGGATCGCGTAATTTTGGTCTAGTGTGTTTCTGAAAGGTTTCAGCCAATACTTTGACGGTAATTTGTGCTGCAATCTCACCATGTAAATGCCCCCCCATGCCGTCTGCCACCACCATCAGGAGCGCATCACGACTGTAAGAATAGGCAATGCGATCCTGATTGTAGCGACGGCCACCTTGTCGACTTGCTTGATAGATAGAAAAACGCATGGGGTTCTCGACTCAGAAAATTAAAAAATATCTTTGTATAAGGTATTGCGTAAATTTTCTAACAATGTCGGCGGTTTGATAACCAGATCTTTGGTTTCCATAATCGCCTTTTGTAATGAAAAAACGCTTTGAGGTCTGGCTAGATGATCTAATTGTAAGCATTCATCAACAATAGCCAGCATTTCATGAGAATACTTTCCCTGCCAGGCTTTGGTGGCCGGGATTAACTTGTCATTAAGCAATCGCACATCAGCCGCTATCGGTGGGCCGCCAGCCAGACAGGCATACATGGTCGCACCTATACTATAAATGTCCGTCCAAGGCCCCATTTGTGTCGGGTCGGTATACTGTTCGGGTGCAGCAAAACCAGGTGTGTACATAGTCATCATTTTGGGCTGTTCTTTAGTCAGCGTCTGCCGGGCAGCACCAAAATCTATCAGTACAGGTGAGCCGTCCATGCGAATGTAAATGTTGGATGGCTTAATATCCAGATGTAGCAGTTTCTGGGTATGTACTTCACGTAAGCCATTTAATAACTCTGCAAAAACCCTGCGGATAAAACTTTCTCGAATATCACCACGATGTGAGCGGATAAATTCTTGTAATGTTTTGCCGCGTTCATAGCGCATCACCATATAAACAGTGTCATTGGCACGGAAGAAATTTTCCACGCGTACTACGTTAGGGTGCAAAATGCGCGCGAGCGAGCGACCTTCTTCGAAAAAGAAGCGCATGCCATAGCGGAAAGTTTGCAGATTATCATCTGCAATCGGGACGACCAAATCGTTTTCACCGCGCTTTACCAAGCTGCCAGGTAAATACTCTTTAATCGCAACGGCCTGATCATTGGCATCATAAGCTAAATACACTAAGCTAAAGCCGCCGCCGCCGATTTTACGGACGATACGGTAGTCCATAAGCTGATAACCGTTAGGCAATGCATTGTTTGGTTGCGCGGACATGGATGGGCTATGTGTGATCAAACTTAGCTAAAATGTAATTTTCGGGATTATCCGACATAAAGTAAAGGAAGTTTTGTGATTAATAGCATGACAGGATACGCCACGGCGACATTAAATCAAAATGGGCAAGCACTTAGTCTGGATTTGCGCTGCGTTAATTCACGTTATCTGGAATGGCATTTTCGTGCAGGTGACGAATTTCGTGCGCTGGAATCAGCTTTGCGTGAGCGTGCCCAGCAGCTCATCACTCGCGGTAAGCTGGAGTGCCGTATTAGTTTGAGTGCTGGCAATAACGCTGAAAGTGATGCGCAATTGAACGAGTCAGTATTGCAACAGTTGGCTGATTTGTCTCAACAAGTTTCAGCGCAATTTACTCAGGCAACAACTCTTAGTGTTGCAGAAATTTTACGCTGGCCCGGTGTGTTAAGTGCAGCTACAACTTGGACAGATTTACCTGCGGCCTGTAATGAATTATTTAATCAAGCATTGGCCGCCTTGATATTGAGCAGGCAGGCAGAAGGCGAAAAGCTTGCGGCGCATATTGTTGAGCGACTGGATGCTATGCAGGCACAGATTGTGCAGATACAGCCACATTTGCCTGCCATTATGAGTGCATATCAGATCAAAATTAAACAGCGTTTTATGGAATTGGTAGGGAATGGAGAAGATGAGCGCATCGCGCAGGAAGTGGCGTTGTTTGCGCAGAAGATAGACGTTGATGAAGAGTTGTCGCGTTTACAAATGCATATTCAGGCGGTGCGCGATATGCTGAAAAAAGGTGGAGTGGTCGGGAAACGGCTAGATTTTATGATGCAAGAGCTCAATCGTGAGGCAAATACGTTAGGCTCAAAATCGGTCAGCGTAGAAACCACGCAAGTGGCGATGGAGTTGAAAGTATTGATAGAGCAAATGCGTGAGCAGATACAAAATATTGAGTAGATTGCAGGATCAAGTTAGCGATGGGGCAATTGAACTGAGTACCCGCATCGCTGATTGTTGAAACTGAGTTATTTTTCCAGCAGTGTAGTGACGATGGGGTTGTAACCTAAAGATTCATAATGAGCCAGAGATGGAAATGCGCCAGAATTGACAGTGGCTGGGTTTTTTTCACTAAGCCCTATCATATCTGCCGGTTTTAAACCGGCTCCGCGCACGGAGTTGCCGCAATACTCTATGTGTACACCCTTTTGCGCAAGCTCTACCCAGTTATCAACTATACCTTGATGGTCGAGATAGTTTTTCTTGGCAAATGTGGTTATGCCTGGGCCCTCAATAATGACGATGAGTTGCGTACCAGGGTGAGACAGGATGCGTGCCGCAACTGTTGCGCCAAAACCTGTGCTGGCGGGGCTTTCCGCTTTTAGATCCATGACGATTTTAAGATTGGTAAATTGTTCGGTGTGGTGATCTATTGCCGTGCCGCCCGGTGCAAAGCCGTCATCTTCACCCGCTATGGCAGATGCTGCTGGTAGTGCGGTCAGTGCTATTGCGAGCATAAATATACGTTTTTTAGTTATGAAACACATGGGAAACACTTTCTTTGAAATGGGGTGTATGCAAGAGTGTGATGCTGGCATTTAAGTTCCGATGACTTAATTCAGGTGGCCGAATTGCTTCGGTTTGCGTTGTCGGATTTTTATAATATGGAAATTACGGTATTATTCGAGGCTTAATTGTGCTGCGTGCGTGTTCGTATGGTGTCTAACGTGTTAATGCGTTTCCATATGGCGAGTTTTTGTTCGTTAGAGTAAAACAACCATTGATCTACTTCGGCCTGGGTGCGCCCGCAGCCTTTACAGATAGCATCTCCCAGGCTGCAAGAACAGTAGCCTATACAGGGTGAATCAGGAACGCTGGTCGAATTGGACATAAATAAGGGAAATATATGACTGGAAATCTGCTCATTCTAACTGCTCCTTCGGGGGCAGGCAAAACCAGTTTGGTTCATGCATTGCTGGAGCGAGATGCGCACGTTCGATTGTCTATTTCTTATACAACGCGAGCGCCCAGACCTGGTGAAGTGCATGGACAGGATTATCATTTTGTCAGCGTCGGTGAATTTATGGCGATGCACGCTGATGGGGCTTTTCTGGAAAGTGCCGAGGTTTACGGCAATCATTATGGTACGTCAGAACAATGGATACGCGAGGCATTGACGACTGGGCAGGATGTTTTGTTAGAGATTGATTGGCAAGGGGCAGAACAAGTTAGACGATTATTCGCTGATGCCGTAGGTATTTTCATTGTGCCACCATCGTTAGTTGTGTTGCAGCAACGTTTACAGGGTCGAGGGCAAGATAGTGCTGAAGTTGTCGAACGTCGCTTAGCAGCGGCGCGTGAGGATATAAGCCATATGGGCGAGTTCGACTATGTTATCATTAACGATGATTTTGATACTGCATTAGCTGATTTGCAGGCAGTGTTAAGGGCATGTCGTTTACGCGTGAATGATCAGCGTGCACGTCATGCGGAATTATTTACTTCATTAAGTTAGGAATCAGAATGGCACGTATTTCAGTAGAAGATTGCATGGTAAATATTAACAATCGTTTTGAATTGACTTTGGCAGCAACTTATCGTGCACGTCAATTGGCCAATGGGCATACGCCTAAAGTTGAAGCGGGTCGTGATAAGCCGACTGTGTTGGCCTTGAAAGAAATCGCTGCTGGTGAAGTAGGTCGTGAAATTCTGAATCGCGGTCGTGCATAATAAGACTGCGTTATCATGCCTGAACTTGAGCAAATCAGCCCGGAATTAAGCTATTTAAAAGCTGAGGATGCTGCTCAGGTACAGGCTGCGTTTGAGTATAGTCGTGCCGCGCATGAAGGTCAGTTTCGCAAAAGCGGAGAAGCCTATATTAGTCATCCTGTCGCTGTGGCGGGAATTTTGGCGCAATGGCATCTGGATGCACAAGCCTTAATGGCTGCCTTATTGCATGACGTGGTGGAAGATACACCAACCACCAAAGAAGAAATAGCTGCGCTATTTGGTAAGCCAGTTGCCGATCTGGTTGATGGTGTTTCCAAGTTAGATAAAATTGAATTCCAGACAGCTGTCCACGCACAAGCGGAAAATTTCCGCAAAATGTTGCTGGCGATGGCGCGAGATGTACGCGTTATCCTGATTAAATTGGCTGACCGCTTGCATAATATGCGGACGCTGGATTCAATGGCGCCAGAAAAACAGCGCCGTATTGCGCAAGAGACGGTGGATATTTATGCGCCGATTGCTAATCGCCTGGGGCTGAATAGCCTGTATCAAGAACTCGATGATTTGAGTTTCCATTATCTTTACCCTAATCGTTATCGTGTATTGGCCCAGGCAGTCAAAGCTGCACGTGGTAATCGGCGAGAGGTGATAGAAAAGGTGCGTGAAGCTATTGGCCATAAACTGGCTGATGGTAAAGTCGATGCGCTGGTAACCGGTCGCGAAAAGCACTTGTTCAGTATTTACAAGAAAATGCAGGAAAAATCCTTGGCATTTTCTGAAGTCTTTGATATTTATGGTTTTCGTGTGCTGGTTAACGATATCCCTTCCTGTTATCTCGCGCTGGGCTGTCTGCATGGTTTATATAAACCTATCCCCGGTAAATTCAAAGATTACATTGCCATACCTAAAGCCAATGGTTATCAGTCGTTACACACTACATTGTTTGGTCCATTTGGTACGCCAATAGAAATCCAGATCCGCACCCATGATATGCACAAGCTTGCCGAGGCAGGCGTGGCGTCGCATTGGTTGTATAAAACCAGTGATGCTACTATCAATGATGTACAGCAGAAGACGCATCAATGGTTGCAGTCATTGTTGGAAATACAAGAAGGTGGCGGGGATTCGGCGGAGTTTCTGGAGCACATTAAAGTCGATTTATTCCCTGACGAAGTTTATGTGTTTACGCCTAAAGGCAAAATTTTGTCTTTACCACGTGGTGCGACGGCAGTCGATTTTGCTTATGCGGTGCATACTGATGTAGGTAATCATTGTACTGCGGTTAAAGTTAATGGCGAATTGATGCCCATGCGTACATTGTTGCGTAATGGTGATCAGGTAGAAGTGGTAACCTCGCCTAATGCGCGACCTAACCCGGCCTGGGTAAATTTTGTCGTTTCTGGTAAGGCGCGTGCTCATATCCGTCATTATTTGCGCACCATGCATGCTGAAGAATCGGTAGTGCTGGGTGAACGGCTACTCAATCAGGCCTTCCGTGCATTGGGTGCAGACCCTACGCAGATACGTCCAAGTTGCTGGGATCGCGTACATAAGGAAACGGGTAAAACTCGCGAAGAAGTGTTAACGGATATCGGCCTGGGTAAACGACTCAATATCGTTGTCGCTCGACAATTAATGATGCAGGAGCAGAACTTGCCGAATCCTCGTCAGCACGGCGCAATCACTATTCGTGGTTCCGAAGGGGTAGCGGTGCAGCTGGCTAAATGTTGTAGCCCTATTCCTGGCGACCCGATTATTGCGTTTGTTAAGTCTGATCAAGGCCTAGTGATTCATACTCACGACTGTAGCGCGATTAAACATTATCGTGATGATCCAGATAAATGGCTGGATGTGGAGTGGGAACCTGATCTGCATAAAATGTTTGATGTGAATATCAAACTTATCGTTCTCAATCAGCGTGGCGTACTTGCTAAACTTGCGGCCGCAATTGCTGATGAAGGCTCGAATATCGACAATGTTTCAATGGAAGAGGAAGACGGCAGTCAATACACTACCATCCACTTCACTTTGCAAGTCGAGCAGCGTATGCATCTCGCGCGTATTATGCGGGCGTTGCGTCGCTTACCTGAGGTTGTACGCATTATGCGTGTCAAAAATCGTAATAAGGATAGTCGCGCTAATACGCAGTAATGCTGTTATCTATTCGAATTGCCTGAGAACTAGGCACTCTGTTTTGTATGTCATCGCGTTGAAAGCCAAATTGGGTAAGATTAAATGAGGGTGTGTTGATTTTTTCAGCACTAAATCTGCCGAGTGGTGTCTGTTATCACAGTGAGTTTGTGCTTGCCAAGTTGTGCTTAGCGTTTACAGAAATTTAATCTATTAATATAAGGGGATGTTTATGCAGTTATTTTCTTCGTCGCGTGTTGTTGGTGCGTTATTGTGTGGTGTGTTGCTGAAAACTAGCGCTATCGCGGCCCCCCTTCCTGCTATCCCTGATGCACCGGACGTAGATGCACGTAATTACGTTTTAGTGGACCCAGCATCTAGACAAATATTGGCTGCTCGTGAAGCTGAGCAGAAAGTCCCACCCGCCAGTCTGACCAAATTGATGACTGCATATATTACTTTGCAGTCATTGGCACAAGGTCGGTTAAAACTGGATCAATCTGTTCCTGTCAGCGTGGCCGCGTGGAAGGCTGGCGGGTCAACTATGTTCCTGCAGCCTGATTTGCCTGCAACGGTAGAGCAGATGATACAGGGCATGGTAGTGGTGTCTGGGAATGATGCGGCTGTGGCGCTGGCTGAAACTATTGCGGGTAATGCGGATAGTTTTGTGCAGATGATGAATGCAACAGCAGCTCAGCTGGGCATGACGCATACCCATTTTGATAACGTAGATGGCCTGCCAACGCCGACTCATTTAGTCAGCGCGCATGACATTGCTATTTTGACGGAAGATATTATTCGCCAGTATCCACAGTATCTACATTATTTTGGTGAAAAATCTTTTACATATAATAAGGTAACGCAAGCGAACTGGAATCCGTTAGTGTTTAGTGACACTACCGTGACGGGGATGAAAACCGGCCATACGGATGAGGCGGGATATTGTCTGGATGCAACTGCCACACGTAAAGGCCGTCATTTGATTGCCGTGGTGCTTGGTTCTAGCTCAAGGACAGGGAGTGCGAAAGCGGCTGAGGCGTTGCTAAATTATGGATATAATTTCTTTGAAACGCGACGTGCCTATAGTGCGTCCCAAGCAATTGTTACTGTGCGCAAGAATCAGGCAAGCCCTGCCCAGATTACGATCGGCAGTTTAAAGGATGTGTGGGTGAGTGTTCCCAATGGACGTTATCCTCAACTAACATCTAGCGCGACTGTTTTTCAGCAGATACCGCTACCACTGAAGCGCGGTCAGCGAGTTGGTACGCTCATTTTGAGCATGGATGGCAAGGAAGTTACTCGCGTACCATTGGTATCATTGCAGAATATTGAGAAGGCGGGCTGGTTTGGACGCATTGTGAATATTGTTCGTGGCCTGTTTTAAGGCTGCGCGAGAACCCCAAAGTCCCGTTGATGTCGGTCTCTCGTCCGTTGCTTATTTCTTCACTCCATGGGTACGCTGTTCCCACAGCGCGCCGCTCATAAGCCACACCAAGTAAACTACAGACCGACAGAAAACGCATGTACACCATGATTGGTGACATGTTTTAGTATCTCGCTTGAGCGGGCGCAATCTGTATCATAAGCAACCATTAGCAAGTGATTTGTTTTTGAGGGTGATCCTGCGCTGACCACGCAAGCGTGTTCACGCACAGCATCGGTCATATCATTCATCTCCTGTTCAGTTAATGTTTCCTGAATGTGGATGATGAAGTCTGAAATGAACATGTCCATGATAATTCTCCTTTGATCTATATGCATCGTAAGACAATGTATACACATATATATAGCACAAATCCGATAAATATCCAGAATTTATAGTAATTGATTCTGGAATGGGGGTTGGGTTAAAAGTAAGGTCGTAAAGGGTTTTTTGGTCTTAGTTTGATGGGTGTTATAGTTATATTTTTAATACGTTGAGAATGGCTATGAGCAAGCAAATTATTAGCACAGATGCGGCACCAGCAGCAATAGGTACATATTCACAAGCGGTGAAAGTGGGTGATACGGTTTATCTGTCTGGGCAAATTGGGTTGAATCCAGCAACTATGCAAATGGTTGATGGCGTGGAAGCGCAGATACATCAGGTATTTAAAAATCTGCAGGCGGTAACTGTGGCGGCGGGCGGTAGCTTGGCGGATATTGTGAAGCTGAATGTTTTTTTAACGGATTTAGGTAATTTTGCTAAGGTAAATGAAATCATGGCTGAATATTTTGTCGCACCCTATCCTGCACGGGCGGCAGTAGGTGTTGCGGCGCTGCCTCGTGGCGCGGCAGTTGAGGCTGATGGAGTGATGGCACTAGGATAGTTGGTTATGGCGACTGCATCCGTAGATATGACCGCTGCGCTGCCAGCGGTTTTTGCTAAATTAGGTTTAGCGCGATATGCAGACTTGCTGCTGCATTTGCCGTTGCGTTATGAGGACGAGACTCGCATTACGCCTATTGCTAATATTCTGCATGGGCAATTAGCGCAAGTGCAGGGTGTGGTGACACATTGTGAAGTGCAATACAAACCACGGAAACAGCTGGTCGCGCGTATACAAGATGCAGAAGGCGAATTGAGTTTGCGATTTTTGCATTTTTACGGCAGCCAAACCAAGCAATTTACGATAGGCAATATTATCCGTGCTGTGGGCGAGGCACGAAGTGGTTTTTTTGGGCTGGAAATGGTGCATCCACGCTGCCGTGTGGTGAGTGTGGATATGGGTTTGCCAGAAAGTTTGACGCCTGTATATCCTGCCGCAGCGGGCGTGTCGCAGACGCTATTGCGTAAGCAAATTGGTCTGGTATTGGCGCAGGCAGATTTGACGGATAGCCTGCCTGATACGGTGCTTGAGCAATTCCAGTTGCTGGATTTCGCTGCAAGTGTGCGGGCTTTACATCACCCACCTCCCGATGTCGCATTGAGTGCGTTAATTGATAAAACCCATGCCGCCTGGCGACGAATTAAATTTGATGAGTTGTTAGCGCAGCAGTTATCGTTGCGACTCGCTCGGCAGTCACGACGGGCTTTAGGTGCGCCATCCATCAGTACGACCTCGGATTTTCCCCAGCGACTACTGGCAAACCTGCCTTTTGCTTTGACGCATGCACAACAGCGGGTTTGGCATGAAATTCGTGATGATATGGGAGTGGACTATCCCATGCAGCGTTTATTGCAAGGTGATGTGGGTAGCGGTAAAACGGTGGTGGCAGCGTTAGCCGCAGCGCAGGCAATTGGCGGTGGTTATCAGGCAGCCTTTATGGCACCAACCGAAATCTTGGCTGAACAGCATTATTACAAATTACAATCGTGGTTTTCGCCACTGGGTGTGAAGGTGGCTTGGCTGACCGGGAGTTTAAGTAAGAGGGCCAAGCAAATCGCAATGGATGAATTGGCATCTGGTGAGGCGATGTTGGCGGCAGGTACGCATGCATTATTTCAAGAGCAAGTGCAATTCCATCAGTTAGGACTGGCCGTGATTGATGAGCAGCATCGTTTTGGCGTAGCACAGCGCTTGGCGTTGCGACAGAAAGGCGTACAGCCGCATCAGCTGATGATGAGTGCAACGCCGATACCACGGACTTTGTCGATGAGTTATTACGCGGATCTTGATGTTTCGGTGATAGATGAGTTGCCGCCTGGGCGCACACCTATCGTGACTAAGCTGGTCAGTGATGCGCGACGTGAAGAATTGGTTGGCTGGGTGCGTGATAAGTGTAACCAGGGCGGTCAGGTATATTGGGTGTGTCCATTAATTGAAGAATCTGAAAAACTGCAATTACAAACTGCAATAGATACTCATGCGGCATTGTCGGCGGCATTGCCAGGGGTGGGCGTAGGATTAGTGCATGGACGTATGAGTGGTCGTGATAAAGCTGCGGTCATGACGCAATTTTCGTCAGGGGAACTGGGCCTGTTAGTGGCGACTACGGTGATCGAAGTCGGGGTGGATGTGCCTAATGCCTCATTGATGGTGATAGAGCACGCAGAACGTATGGGGCTGGCGCAATTGCATCAGTTGCGTGGTCGGGTCGGGCGTGGCGCGGCGAAGAGTGCGTGTGTGCTGTTATATCAGCAACCATTGTCACAGCTGGCACGGGCGCGGCTAAAAGTAATCTTTGAAAGTTCGGACGGGTTTTATATTGCCAGAGAGGATTTGGCGTTGCGTGGTCCTGGTGAGTTTTTGGGTGCGCGGCAATCAGGTGCACCAATGTTGCGGTATGCGAATTTGGCAGAGGATGTTGAACTGCTAGAGCAGGCACAAGTTGCAGCAGCTGATATGCTGTTACATTATCCGGATGCGGTGCAGGTGCATATTGCGCGTTGGCTGGGTGTGCAGCAAGAGTTTGGGAAAGCTTGAGTAGCCGCACAGCCGTAATTAAAATCACATGTTACAATCTTGCGGATTGATTATAAAAAAGGGGCGTCATAATGAAGAAATGGTTGTTAGCATTAGGTTTGTTTTTGGTAGTGGTGTCAGCACAAGCTGCAGATACAATATTTATTGGTTTTCTTGACTATAACCGTAGCCCGATACAGGCCGTGCAGGATGCGCGAGGATTTACTGCCTATTTAAGTCGGGTGTTAGGCGCACCTGTCAAGATAGATGTGTCACGCAGCTATGACAAGCTTATGCTCGAAGCAAAGCAGAAGCGTTTTGGTTTAATGTTTGGGCCAGCTACTTTTGTGATGGATGCTTATGCAAACGCTGGCTATGAGCCTATCGTGCGAGTACCTGGGCAGATAGCGGCTACGTTTGTTGCGCCGTCGTCTTCTGGGATAGCGTTTCCGGAAGATATGAAGGGTAAGCGGATAGGGTTTACAGACAAAGAGTCCATGGTGACACTGTTGGCTATGGCGAAGCTGCGTGATTTGAAAATTAATCCTGCGACTTATTTTAAGAGTGTCACTTACTACAGTGATATTGACGCGCTATACACTGCATTTAAGTACCATTTGATAGACATCGGGGTGCCGAACGCAGGTGTTTATGAAATGTGGAATAACAGTGGTGGTATGGACTTTAATATGATAATTCAGAGTGAGGGTGGTCCGCATTTGACCTTTGCAGTTCGTGGTGATTATCCACCAGAGTTTAAGCAGAAAATATCTCAGGCGCTGCTTA
Source organism: Sulfuriferula nivalis (assembly GCF_009937995.1). Classification (NCBI taxonomy): domain Bacteria; kingdom Pseudomonadati; phylum Pseudomonadota; class Betaproteobacteria; order Nitrosomonadales; family Sulfuricellaceae; genus Sulfuriferula; species Sulfuriferula nivalis. The sequence continues at coordinate 3,035,086 of NZ_AP021881.1, read as the reverse complement.
ATGCAGACAAAGATCAATTTGCGATGCAAAGTTTTCGTGGTGCAGGTATTCCTAAATTTGAACCGGTGGATATGACGGAATATAAAGCCATGATGAATTATATTAAACGATGATGTAATGACGAGTTCAGTTTGGCATGAATATCCTCTAGGCGCCCCTGTTTGGTTGCGTCCTTGGTTGGTTGATCAGGGATCATTGACGCAGCGTATAACTGCACGATGTCTTGAATTTTCAGTACAAAATGTATCGTTAAGACGTGCCTATGCATATAGTGATGAATTTGCATTGGTAGGCCGGCGGCGGCACAGTTTATTGAGGGATGTGTCGTTGTGCTGTGCTGATAAACCAGTAGTTTACGCGCACAGTGTTTTGCCTTATGCCAGTATGGTAGGCGCTTGGGCGCGACTGAGGCGGTTGGGCAACCGCCCGTTGGGTGCGGCTTTGTTTGTTAACCCGAAAGTATATCGTGAGTCGTTGCAGTTCAGACGGCTGGATAGCCGGCATCCTTTATGGTCGGCAGCAGTAAGGCGTATGGTTGAGCCACCTCAATCTTTGTGGGCGCGCCGCTCAGTCTTTGTTTTGGCGTCAAAACAGATTTTGGTGACGGAAGTGTTTTTACCAGCGATTAGATATTTATGACTTTAATTGAGCGTCTTGAGCAATATGAAAAACTGATGCGCCTGGATAAGCCCATCGGAATATTGTTATTGCTGTGGCCAACCTTATGGGGCTTGTGGTTTGCATCTGCTGGGCACCCATCATGGTGGGTGATGTGGATATTCTTGCTCGGTACTGTGCTTATGCGTTCGGCGGGATGTGTGGTGAATGATTACGCGGATCGCGATATTGACCCGCATGTGTCTCGTACTAAGCATCGTCCTTTGGCTGCTGGGCGCATTTCTTCAAAAGAAGCGCTGTTATTGGCGGCAGGATTATCCATATTGGCTTTTTTGCTTATTCTTCCCCTTAACCGGTTAGTGATTTGGTTGTCTATACCGGCAGTGGCATTGGCGGCAAGTTACCCATATACCAAGCGTTTTTTTGCGATCCCTCAGGCATATTTGGGTGTGGCATTTGGGTTTGGCATCCCTATGGTATATGCTGCGACACAGGGCATGGTGCCAGTGCAAGCTTGGTGGCTATTGTTAGCTAATGTTTTTTGGGCTGTGGCGTATGATACTGAGTACGCCATGGTAGATAGGGCTGATGATTTGAAAATAGGGATTAAAACTTCAGCGATTACTTTTGGGCGATTTGATGTTGCCGCAGTTATGTTGTCTTATGTGATTGCGCTTGGATTGCTGGCAGCAGTGGGCTGGCAGTATCATCGGGGCGCGCCTTTTTTTCTGGGATTGATCGTTGCAGGAATTATTGCGGGCTATCATTATTATTTGATACGCGATCGTGATCCGGCAAAGTGCTTTAGGGCGTTTTTACATAATAATTGGTTGGGTGCGGTGGTGTTTTTAGGCTTATTGATAGATTATAGGTGATGCGGTGATACTTTCTCGAACTAGCCAGTACGCGGTGCAGGCAATGATTTATATGGCTACACAGCCACCCAATACACCTGTGCTGAACAAAGACATTGCGGAACGATTAAACGTTCCGGCACCCTATTTGGCCAAAATTTTGCAAGCGATGAGTAAGGGCGGATTATTGTCATCTTTTCGTGGGCGGTTAGGTGGGTTTTGTTTGCGGGAACCGGCTGCGCAAATTTCATTGATGCGGTTGTTACAATTAACGGAGGGCGCTGATTTCACGCAAAGTTGTTTGCTAGGATTGAAGCGTTGTAGTGATGAGACTGCATGCCCTGTGCATGCGCGTTGGTTGCCTATTAAAGAAAAAGTGATAGAGATGCTAAATCAAATGACGTTGGCTGATTTAGCCGTTGCTGTGCAAACGGGACGTTATCGATTGGCAGATATGCCTTTAGTCGCAATGGCGCAAGTGTGATATGCATAAATTTTGGCTGCTGCTGGCTTTGGCTGGGTGTGGTCCGGTCGCGCCAACAGTGGTGCCGCTAAAAAATACAGTTGCCGAAGATGTAACTGGTGCCAAATATGCTCAGGCCTTTGATCTGACAGATCATAATGGGCGTCATCGAGCCTTATCGGACTTCCACGGTAAAGTAGTGGCGGTGTTCTTTGGATATACCCATTGCCCTGATGTTTGCCCCACTACTTTGTATGATTTTGCCCAGGCTATGACGCTGTTAGGTAAGAATGCAAATAAAGTTCAAGTGCTATTCATTACGCTAGATCCAGCAAGAGACACTCAAGATAAATTGGCGCAATTTGTTCCAGCGTTTAACCCGAATTTTTTAGGGCTATATACGGACGTTGAGCATACTTCAACATTGGCAAAAGAGTTTAATGTTTATTATCGTCAGCAACCTGTTGATGCATCGGGTAATTATGCGATGGATCATAGTGCGTTTGCTTACATCTATGACGCTGATGGGCGATTGCGATTGCGGATGCCTTATGGTGAGGTGCCCTCAGATATAGCCAGTGATATCCGGCAGTTAATAAGATAAAAATATCCTTAATAATTGGGTATTTAAGAAATTTATGGAACCAATTTAAAAAATGATAAACATAAAAGCTTGCGTGCGGCATATTGCCGCAGGTAAAATGCCGAAGTTAGTATATTCTTTTCCATAGATACAGCGGCGTAGGAGACTCCCATGGCGGCTACAGAAGTAAGTAGTTTAGAGCAGTACAATTTTGACATAGTTAAGAAATTCTCAATCATGGCCGTAGTTTGGGGCTTGATAGGGATGTCAGTTGGCGTGTACATAGCGTCTGAACTGGCGTGGCCTTTCTTGAACTTTGATATTCCTTATATTACTTTTGGTCGTTTACGTCCAGTGCATACAAGCGCGGTGATTTTTGGTTTTGGTGGTAGTGCATTATTTGCTACTTCATATTATGTAGTGCAGCGTACCTGTCAGGCACGTTTAATTAGCGATGGCATGGCAACCTTTACTTTCTGGGGTTGGCAGGCAGCAATTATGCTGGGCGGTATCAGCTATATGCTGGGCTACAGTCAGGCGCGTGAGTACGCCGAGATGGAATGGCCTATTGATATCCTGGTTGAAGTGGTGTGGGTAACTTATCTGGCCTTGTTCGTAGGCACTATAATGCGCCGTAAGCAGCCGCATATCTATGTTGCAAACTGGTTCTTCCTGGCGTTTATTCTGGCTACTGCTTTATTGCATACATTTAACAATTTAGCTGTGCCTGTAAGCTTGTTCTCGATGAAATCTTATAGTTTGTTTTCCGGTGTGCAGGACGCAATGACACAGTGGTGGTATGGCCATAATGCAGTAGGCTTCTTCTTGACAGCTGCGTTCTTGGGAATGATGTATTACTTCGTACCTAAACAAGCTGGTCGTCCTATATTCTCATATCGTTTGTCTATCATCCACTTCTGGGCGCTAGGTTTCTTGTATATGTGGGTTGGTGCGCATCACTTGCATTGGACTGCTTTACCAGACTGGACTTCAACGCTTGCTGCAACATTCTCTATTATGCTGTTGTTGCCATCATGGGGCGGTATGATTAACGGGATTATGACTTTGTCAGGTGCTTGGGATAAATTGCGTACAGATCCAATTATGCGTTTCCTGATTGTGGCGTTGTCATTCTATGGTATGTCCACATTTGAAGGTCCATTAATGGCGCTGAAAGATGTGAATGCGTTGTCCCACTACACTGACTGGACTGTAGGTCACGTGCACTCAGGTGCTTTGGGCTGGGTTGCAATGGTTAGTTTTGGATCGCTTTACCACATGATTCCTAAATTGTGGAATACCAAAATGTGGAGCCAAAAGATGATAGAGGTACATTTCTGGTTCGCTACCATAGGTGTGTTGTTGTATATCACGGCTATGTGGATATCAGGTATTACCCAAGGTTTGATGTGGCGTGCATTTGATCAATACGGCAATTTGCAGTACTCGTTTGTTGAGTCTGTGGCTGCTATGCACCCATTCTATGCAATGCGTGCAATTGGCGGAATGTTCTTTGTGACTGGTATGTTGATGATGTTTATCAACGTAATGGTTACTGTACGCAAAGCTGTGCGGGCTGAAGCTGCAACACGCGCAGCTGGTCACGCTAAAATAACTGGCATGGCCAGTGCTTAATAAGGAGAACGTATATGTTTAATTTCAAGCATGAATGGATAGAAACTAACGTTGGTCTTTTGTTAGTGCTGACTATGTTGGCGATTAGTGTGGGTGGTTTGGTGGAGATTGCGCCGCTGTTCTTTATTAAAGATACAGTTGAAAAGGTTGATGGGGTTCGTCCATATACACCTTTAGAACAACGTGGACGTGATATCTATCAACGTGAAGGCTGCTATTTGTGCCATTCACAAATGATACGTCCATTCCGGGATGAGGCTCTGCGTTATGGCCATTATTCATTAGCGGCTGAGTCACAGTATGATCATCCATTCCAATGGGGTTCAAAGCGTACCGGTCCTGATTTGGCACGTGTGGGTAAAAAGTACTCCAACGAATGGCAGGTCGCGCATTTGAACAATCCAAAATCTATGGTTCCGCAGTCTGTAATGCCAAATTTCCCATGGTTATTGAAAACAGAGCTTGATTATTCTGATATAACCGATCGTATGATGGCGTTGCGTGCAGTAGGTGTGCCTTATTCATTGAATAAAACTGAATATGAAGCTAACGTTAAGAAATTTGGTGCAGATACGGCAAAATTACTTAATATTGCGGATGCACGTAAGAATCTGATTGCGCAGGCTCAAGAAAATAACTATGACGGTGATAATTCAAATATTACTGAAATGGATGCATTAGTTGCTTATTTGCAAGTGCTAGGCACTATGGTTGATTTCCGTAAATATGATGACGATGAGTTCGTCAAATATCGTTAAGTTAGGAATTTGATAATGGAATGGCTAAATTGGTTTTCTTCGTTTGAACATACTAAACCTGTTGCACTGGTGATCTTATTTGTCACTTTTGTGTTCATAATGTTGTACGTGTTTGGTGATAAAAAACGAAGTGAACGGTTAGAAACATACAAGGATATGCCATTCCTAGATGATGAGACCGAGATCAAGGAAGATAAAAAATGAATCAGAAAACAGGACAGAAGCCAGCACCGCAAACTACGGGTCATGCTTGGGATGGCGATTTGCAAGAATATAATAATCCAGTGCCTACATGGTGGTTGGTTTCTTTCTACATCAGTGTGGCAGCGGCTGTTATATATTGGTTTCTTTACCCGGCATGGCCAATAGGTGGCAGTTATACAAAAGGTTTTGATACGATTACCTACGTGAATGACAAGGGCGTTACAAAAACAACACATTGGAATACTCGTGCGTTGTTAATGAAAGAGACCAACGAGGCCGTAACAGCGCAAAAGCCGTATTATACAAAAGTGGCAGATACGCCATTTGAGAAAATTACGAAAGATCCTGAGTTGGACAGCTTTGTGGTATCAGCAGGTAAGCAATTGTTTTCTGACAACTGCGCGGCTTGCCATCAGCAAGGTGGTGCGGGTAAGGTTGGGTTTGCTCCGAACTTGACAGATGATGATTGGCTGTATGGTGGTGAATTTGCTAAAATTCAGCAAACAATTACTCATGGCCGTCACGGTTACATGCCGCCTTTCGCAGAAGTTCTGGATGATAAGCAGGTTTCACAGTTAGCTGATTATGTATTGAGCTTATCAAAAATTGCAGTTGACCCTGTCAGTGCACAAGCTGGTAACGCATTATTCCACTCAGAAACAGCAGCGTGCTACTACTGCCACGGTGATAATGCGCATGGTCGACAAGAAATTGGTTCTGCTAATTTAACAGATAGAATCTGGTTGTGGGCTAATGTTCCAGGCGCTGATACAATTGCTGATAAAGAGGCTGCAGTAAAGAATGTGATTCGTAAGGGTTTGAACAAGGGTGTAATGCCCGCTTGGCAAGATCGTTTGTCAGCTGATCAAATCAAATTGTTAACTGTGTATGTGCATGAATTGGGTGGCGGTAAGTAAGATTGCTGACAGCTATGAGCATTTATAATCAGTAAACGTAATAGCCCCCGCTTCATGCGGGGGTTTTGCATTGTGGAGATGAAATGACGACAGGAACAGAGCAACCAATTGAGTTTTATGAGAAGCGTATGCCTATTGTTACGCGTTCAGTAAAGGGTAAATTCCGTAACTTTAAAACTGCAGTTTTAGTATTGGCATATACGGTGTATTTTGGTTTGCCATGGTTGCCTTGGCATAGACATGATGCGGCATCACAAGCGGTGATGTTTGATATGGATGGGCGCCGTTTTTTCATATTCGATTTAGTTGTATATCCACAGAATGTATTCTGGTTAGCAATACTCTTATTTATAGCTGCTGCGATATTGTTTTTTGCAACAACATTAATTGGTCGGGCATTTTGCGGCTATTTCTGTTTCCAGACTTTGTGGACTGATTTGTTTATATGGGTGGAACAATTCATACAAGGTGAGCGTCCAGCTCGATTGCGGTTGCAAAAGCAGGATTGGAATGCAGAAAAGATTTTCAAAGTGGGTGGAACACACTTAATCTGGCTGCTGATTGCATTCTGGACTGGTATTACATTTGTATTGTATTTTGGATATGCCCCGGATTTATTAAAGCGATTTTTCACAGGTGATGCAGCCAGTGCAGCCTATATCGGTGTGCTTGGATTAGGACTAAGCACATACGCGGCAGCTGCATTTATGCGTGAACAGATATGTGCGTATATTTGTCCCTATGGACGTTTTCAAAGTGTAATGTACGAACCTGAGACATTAGCAGTTGCGTATGACGTTCGGAGAGGTGAGGGTGAAAAAGGCAGAATTTCGCCTAGAGGTGAGTTGAAGAGCAGGGAAACACGTATTGAACAAGGTCATGGAGATTGTATAGATTGCGGCTTTTGCGTGCAGGTTTGCCCGGCAGGTATTGATATACGCGATGGTTTGCAATACAAGTGTATATCGTGTGGATTGTGTATAGACGCATGCAATAATATAATGGATTCAATGGGTTACCCTAAGGGTTTAATACGATACGACTCCGAGGCGAATTTGGCTTTGGAAACTCCCAAGCCCCCAGCTATAAGTTGGAAGCGTTGGAAAGCTGCGGGATATTTGATTGCGATATTGGTTATGACTTTTGGTTTGTTATATAGCATTAGCCAGAGGACTGAGTTTGAAGAGAGTGTGCAGCAGATTCGACAACCCTTGTTTGTGATTTTGTCTAGTGGGGAAATTAGAAACAGGTATCAAATTAGACTGACAAATAAAACTGATAGAGATGCGGTTTATAGTATTAGTGCTAAAAATTTACCGCCACAGGCTTTGGATTTAGGTGGTATGGAAAATGTCACAGTGCATAGCGGTAAGAGTGTTATCGTGCAGGCAAGCGTAAAGCTAGAGCCTGAATTAGCAGAAAAATACGAACATTTCACTTTTGTAATTCAGTCATTAACCAACCCTGCTGATCGTAGTGAAGAGTCAGCAAACTTTTACAATGAGCATAATCACACATGAGTCTAATTCAAACATTATTTGGCGGCGTTGTTGCAGTAGTATTAATACATCTGATATTAGGTAAGTTTGGTATTGCCAATTATTGGAGAGGTGTTGTGTCAGGTGCTTTAGTCAGTATCGCTATATTGGCGTATAGCATGATTCAGGGTCTGAGTTTAGACACCGTATCGATACACTTGGCGGTTTTTTTATCTACAGCAACGGCTATGACGCTGCTGACTGGTGCCAAGAAAGAACCATCAAACCGTATGCACTGGATTCCTAAAATTTTTATAGGATTTTTCATGGTGTTATTTGTAGTTGATGGTTCCTTTGTATCCATATCCAGTAAGGGGGTATCTACACAGGTTGCTAGCTGGTTTTTACCGAAAGCAAATATTAAGCCTGTATACACAGCATTTTCCGGTGTAACCCGACATGATGAACATGCCGGTGCACCTGAAGCAGAGCAGCTTAAAAAGTTGAACAGTTTGCAAACTTTGGGATGGAAAATCGAGATTGACGGGGTAAATAATTTAATTGCAGGTGAGAAATTAACCAATGCGATTGTGGTGAATTTACACGATAAACAAAATCAGCCAATTTTGAATGCAGATGTACAGGTTAGGTTTTTCCGGGCTGGGAATGTTGCTGCTGTTGCCGAGAGCCGATTGGATGATGGAGGATTGGGTCAATATAATGGACAGTTTACGATCCCACATTCAGGTACATGGATAATGCGCACAGAGATAGAGGCTGAAGGTAAGAGGCTAGAAGTTGATCGTGATGTGTTGGCCAAAAAGGCGGGTTGATTGATAGATTCAACTTCGTGCTATCACTGTGGTCAAACGATACCACCTAAAATAGATTATCGAGTAAAGATAGCAGGTCATGAACATGGTATGTGTTGTCGTGGTTGTCAGGCGGTCGCGCAGTCTATAGTCGATAATGGCCTGGAAGCCTATTATCAGAGCAGAACAGCGATGCCTGCGAGCGGGCAAGAAGTTCTACCTGATGAAATTAAGAAACTGGCGTTATATGATCATCCTGATATTCAACGCAGTTTCGTAATTGTTTCAGGTGAAAACGCGAAAGAAGCTGTACTGATACTCGAAGGCATCACTTGTGCTGCTTGTGTTTGGTTAAACGAGCGACACATACGGCAATTAGACGGTGTTATAAGCGTCGAGGTTAATTATGCGAGTCATCGCGCACGAGTTGCCTGGGATGAGCGCAAGATAAACTTATCAACCATACTAAAAGAGATACAACTGCTAGGTTATAACGCGCATCCATATAACGCCCATCAGGCAGATAAATTACGTAAAACCAAGCACAAAAAAGATTTACAACGCATTGCTATAGCAGGAATAGCCTCCGCACAGGTGATGATGCTAGCCGTAGGATTATATGCTGGTGCCTGGTATGGTATGACGCAGGATATAATGGAGCTGCTGCGCTGGTTTAGTATGATGTTGACAATACCCGTAGCTACGTTTGCTGCAATGCCATTTTATCGTTCAGCATGGAGCGGTATAAAGTCAGGGCATCTGAATATGGATGTGCCAGTCGCGTTGGCAATAATTACAGCATTCCTAGGGAGCGTGTGGGTTACCGTGTTTGGTGGTGCACACGTTTACTATGACACCATAGGTATGTTTACCTTATTCTTACTGGCGACTAGGTTGCTGGAAACGGGTGCGCGAGAAAAGTCAGTTGAGGCAGCAGAAAATTTACTGAAGTTGCAGCCAGCTATGGCAATGCGGATAAAGGATGGGCAACAAAGTTACGTACCTGTAATGGAGCTTATGCCGGATGATTTGATTTTAGTGAAATCTGGCGAGGCAATGGCAGCAGATGGGATAGTTGTCGAAGGTGAATCAACGGCAGATGAGTCATTATTGACAGGTGAATCCCGCGCAATAATAAAAGTGCATGGAAGTGGTGTGATTGCTGGAAGTGTCAATCTCGATAGCCCGTTAGTGATCAGAGTAACAGGCGTGGGTGAAGACACTGTATTGGCGGGCATAGTTCGTTTGGTCGATAAAGCACAAGCGGAAAAGCCGAAAATCGCCCAATTGGCAGATAAGGTTGCTGCCTGGTTTACTTGGGGTTTATTGCTGTTTGCGTTGGCGGTTGGTGTTGTTTGGTTGCTAATTGACCACACGCGTGCATTTGAAATTGTGCTATCTGTGTTGGTGGTGACGTGTCCATGCGCACTGTCACTGGCAGTGCCAGCCGCATTGGCTGCTGCGGGGTCACACCTGATTAAGAAGGGTATCCTGGTTTTGCGAGGGCATGCAATGGAGACCCTTGCGCATGTGACCCACGTAGTTTTCGATAAGACGGGAACGCTGACGGTGGGGCATCCAGTAATTGTTGACATACGAGTGTTTGCAGATATATCCATCGAAGAAAGTTTAAAGATTGCGGCAAGTTTAGAACAGATATCAGAGCATCCATTAGCACGCGCCTTCGTGCATAAAGTTGAAGCGACTGAACTTTACCCAGTCATAAATGCGACTAATGTTGCGGGACAAGGTATCGCTGCTGAGATCTCAGGCGTGAGCTATACAATAGGTAACCAGGGTTATGCTTTAGCAAGTAAAGCTTATGCGATCACGGATTTGCAAATTAACTCGGAGCAAGCCACTTTGGTGTGGCTATGTGATGCAACTCGTGTGATTGCGGTCTTTGCGTTGGCAGATGATTTGAGAGTCGATGCAAAAATGGCTGTCGAACAGCTACAGTCACGAGGCATTTCAGTCAGTATATTGTCTGGTGATGCACCTCAGGCTGTCGAATACGTAGCGCGACAATTGGGAGTGACGGACTTTCTGTCGCAACAACGGCCACAGGATAAATTTGATCAACTTAAACGACTACAAGCACAGGGTGCTGTCGTAGCCATGGTGGGTGACGGTGTGAATGATGCACCTGTGTTGTCAGGTGCACAGGTTTCATTCGCAATGGGAACGGGTACGGATGTAGCAAGTCAAAGTAGTGATGTGGTACTGCTGTCCAGCAAGTTGACAGATGTAGTGGCCGCATTGGATATGGGTAAAAATACCTTGGTAGTGATGCGGCAAAATTTGATTTGGGCGGTAGTATATAATCTGACGGCGTTGCCATTTGCTGCTATGGGCTATGTTTCCCCATGGCTTGCAGCATTGGGTATGTCACTTAGTTCGTTGATAGTGGTATTAAATGCGTTGCGATTAAAATAGGTAAATTTATGACGACTTCAACTTTGGTCTTTTTATTGACTATGACCGCTATATTTATTATTTTTATGGTGCTGGGCATATTTTGGGCGATAAGAACTGGTCAGTTCGAAGATATGGAAGGTCCTGCTCAACGGATTCTAATGGATGATGATGACCCTATGTTGCCTGCAAACCGGTCAGAAGCTGATGTAGATTCCATAAAATTGCGTTAATGATGGGAAATGGTTTACAATTTGCTAATATTTTTTAGAGGGTAGTGAAATGAAAGAAATGTTATTTGGTAATAATAGTATTGTGCCATTAGGTATTACAGTGGCTTTAATTGTAACAGCATGGTTGAGCTTCTTATCTGTAGTGATCTTTGCTTAATTTGTATTAATGTATCGATCCAATAAAAAACCCGCATTAGCGGGTTTTTTATTGGATATCGAAAAACATCCTAAGCATGGAGTGCAAGTTTCATTTTTTGCATTGCTTTTTGCTCGATTTGACGCACACGCTCGGCTGAAATGCTGTACTCAGCAGCCAGTTCGTGTAATGTTGCAGGATTTTCTTCCTGCAGCCAGCGGGATTCAACTATATGCCGGCTACGCTCATCTAATGATGCCAGCGCGTTGTTTAAACCAGTACTGCTTAAGCGGTCATGTTCTGCACGGGCTAAAATTTGTGATGGCTCTGCTTCAGCGTCAGTTAAATAAGCCAAAGGACCATAAGTCTCCTCACCATCGTCATCAAATGGCTCCAGCGTGAGATCCTGACCGCTGAAGCGGGTCTCCATCTCCATAACCTCTTCACGCTTTACACCAAGTTTCTCGGCAATATCAGTGATTTCGGTTGGCGTTAAGCTGCTGCCACTGGTTTTCATGCTGCGCAGGTTAAAAAACAGTTTACGCTGACCTTTGGTGGTCGCAATTTTCACCATGCGCCAATTGCGTACGATGTATTCATGCATTTCTGCACTTATCCAGTGCATGGCAAATGACACTAAACGAACACCACGGTCAGGATCGAAACGTTTGACTGCTTTCATCAGGCCAATATTGCCTTCCTGAATTAAATCCGCTTGGGGCAAACCATAGCCTACAAACTTACGCGCCATACTTACTACAACACGTAAATGGGACAACACTAGATGTTTGGCAGCGTCAACGTCACCCTGATCGCGCAGTTGCCTGCCCAGACTCACTTCTTCTTCCAGTGTGAGCATGGGGTAGTTGTTCACCGTATGGATATAGTTTTCCAAACTGGTGGCATTGTTACTTAATGTAGGTAAATTCATAGCTGTAGTCATGTAGGTAATACCTTCTGTAATGATTTTAGCACTCTATGTAAGAGAGTGCTAGCTATAAGAAGTTCCCAACTTAGGCAAATTTTCTGATATTAGCCAGTGATCGGCTTACAGCAAAATAAGCACCAATCCAGCCCATGGCAGCTGATAGCGCGAGTAACAATAAACTGTCAGTTGGAGTTAGTACATGAATGAGCAGGTGTGTGTCATACAATTTACCAAGAGCTACAAGTTGTGGCGTAAGTAGCTGTATGCAGATAAATACAATTAACCATGCAATGATGCCGCCAAGTAAGCCCTGTATCGTACCAAAATAAAGAAAGGGGCGACGAATATATCTGTCAGTTGCGCCAATTAATTGGCTAACTTCAATCTCGGCATGGCGGGTGCTAATTTGCAGGTGTATGGTATTACTTGTAATAGCAATGAGGGCAAAAGCCAGTATCCCCGCAAGTAACATTAGCATGTTTTGTCCCAATTTCAGTAGGGCATCAAGGCGTTGTGACCATATGTGATCGGATTGAACTAGGTTAACGTCGGGAAGTTTTTCAAGCTGTGAAATTAAATTCTTAATGCTGTCGATATCATTATTAGCTGGTGTGATGATCCAGGCATCAGGCAGAGGGTTCTGTGGTAGCTCATTAATCAGCTGTCCAAGATTAAGTTGCTGTCCAATTTGCGTGAGTGCAGTTTGTTTAGGAATGAACTCTACATGGGCTACGTTAGGTAATGCAGACAACTGGGCCTTCAGTTTGGCACCATTGCTGTGTACATCCATATATACGCTAATTTCATTGGGGTTGGGCAGGTTGGCCGCGATTTCACTTGCGTTGTTGAGTATGACCAGCATGCCTGTAGGTAAACTCAGCGTGATGCCGATCGCAAATAAAGTCAACAAACTGGCAAGCGGTGTGCCCCACATTTGCTTTAATGTAGCCATAATCGCTAGTCGATGATGTATGAGCCAGGTCTTCATGAGATTACCTTGCCATGTTCCAGATGAATGACACGGCCATTGTCGATAGCAGACTGATCGTGTGTTGAAATGATAATGGTTGTGCCAGCTTGGTGGAATGCTTTAAACATCTGCATAATTTCTGTGGCGTATGCATTATCTAAATTGCCTGTTGGCTCATCAGCCAGCAATAGCGTGGGTCTGGATACGACGGCTCGAGCTATGCATACCCGTTGCTGTTCACCACCTGATAGCGCAATAGGGTTGGCTTTTTCACGTTGCAGTAATCCTACTTTATCTAATGCCGCCCGTGCACGGGCATAGGCGTCATGTCGTGAGTACCCTGCTATTTCCAAAGGCAATAGTACGTTTTGAATAACATTGCGATCGAATAAAAGTTTATGGTCTTGAAAAATCAGCCCCATATTCCGGCGTAAGTAGGGAATAGCAGCACGACGAATCTTGCTGACATTATGGTTGTTGACGTAAATTGTGCCACCGGTGGGGCGTTCTATCGAAGCGATGAGTTTGATAAGCGTACTTTTGCCTGCACCTGAATGGCCAGTGAGGAAAACCAGCTCGCCCGCTTCGATTTCCAACGTGACATTGGATAGAGCATCATGGCCACCAGGGTAGCGTTTGCTGACTTTTTCAAGACCTATCATGAAGGATTGCTTTCAAATAAAGCATGGACAAACTCACTGGCTACAAAGGGACGTAAATCATCCAAGCTTTCTCCAACGCCGATAAAACGTATCGGGTGTGGTCGAGATTTAGCAATGGCCGCGATTACCCCGCCTTTGGCAGTGCCGTCGAGCTTGGTCAGTACTAATCCAGTTACGCCCAGCACATCGTCAAAGGTTTTGACCTGGGTAACCGCATTTTGTCCCGTGTTTGCGTCCAGGACGAGGAGTACTTCGTGCGGCGCAGCAGGGTCGGTTTTCTGGATGACGCGTTTTACTTTGCGTATTTCTTCCATTAAATGTGCCTGGGTAGGCAGGCGGCCAGCTGTATCGGCTAACACGATGTCGATTCCGCGGGCACGTGCCGCGGCGATAGCATCAAAAATGACCGCAGCCGAGTCACCACCATCCTGAGCGATGACAGTCACATTGTTGCGTTCCCCCCATACCATGAGCTGTTCACGAGCTGCTGCACGGAAAGTGTCGCCAGCTGCAAGTAAGACGGATTTACCTTGTGCCTGGTAAAATTTTGCTAATTTACCTATGGTCGTAGTTTTGCCGGCACCATTTACGCCGACCATCATAATGACAAAGGGATTGTGGGTGCTGATGTCGAGTTCAGACTCCAGTGGTTGCAGTAATGTAATTAATGCGTCCTGTAGCGCACCTTGTAATTGTGCCGCTTCGGTAAGCTTGTCTTTTTTGACTCTGCTACGTAATTGATCAAGCAGTGTTTGCGTCGCTTCAATACCGACATCGGCAGTGAGGAGTATAGTTTCCAGTTCCTCGAATAAGTCTTCGTCAATTTTGCCACCCAGACTAAACAGGCCAGTTAGCTGTTTGCCTAGCTGTTCACGGGTACGTGAAAGTCCTTGTTTGAGTCGTTGTGCCCAGCTTGGTTTGCCGGGCGCCACTGCAGGCGGTACACTCAGTTCAGTTTCGGTTTCAACAATAACAGGGTCGACGAGCGGCTGAACAACTGGCAAATCTGGCGCTGTGTCCAATACTGGTTCAGGTGATTTTTTTTTGAAGAAACTAAACACGATAAGGATAGTCTTTCAATAGGTTAAATAGAATGTTATTTTATCACGCGGATTTGAGTCTGCGCGTGCTATCTCTAAGGTGAAGGAAAAACATGAAACGTTGGTTAATAACAGGCTTGATGTGTATGAGCCTACCTGCTGCTGCAGCGGTACAGCAGTTTGCGCTGGATAATGGCTTGCAAGTGATAGTGCAAGAGGATCATCGTGCACCAATAGTAGTGAGCCAGGTCTGGTATCGCGCGGGCAGTATGGATGAGTTTAATGGTACGACAGGCGTGGCACACATGCTTGAGCACATGATGTTCAAAGGCACTAAAGATGTACCGGAAGGACAGTTCTCCAAGCTGATCGCCGCAGCGGGTGGACGCGAAAACGCGTTTACCAATACGGATGAGACTGTGTACTTTGAACAATTGCAGAAAGATCAACTGGCGTTGGCGTTACGGCTGGAAGCCGATCGTATGCATAATCTGCTGTTAAATGACGAGAGCTTTGCCAAGGAAAATAAAGTGGTAATGGAAGAGCGGCGTATGCGCACTGACGATCAGCCGCAAGCTTTGGTTTATGAAAACATGATGTCGGTAGCATTTCAGGCGCATCCTTATCGTCGCCCTGTCATCGGCTGGATGAACGATATTGAGAACATGACAGTCAATGATGCGCGCGATTGGTATCAGCGTTGGTATGCGCCAAATAATGCTACGTTAGTGGTGGTCGGGGATGTGACTGTGGCTGACGTCAAGACATTAGCGACGCAGTATTTTGCCGGGATAGCAAGCAAACCGCTGCCTGTGCGTAAGCCACAAGTAGAGCCAGACCAAGATGGCATTAAGCGGATCAACGTTAAAGCCCCTGCAAAATTACCTTACGTGTTGATGGCGTATCATGTTCCTGTGTTGCGGGACGCGGTGCAAGACACTGAGCCATATGCGCTAGAAGTGTTGGCGGGCATACTGGATGGTAATGAGGCTGCACGCTTAGGACGTGTGTTAGTGCGTGAACAGCGTATCGCCAGTCAGGCAGGAGCAAGTTATGATCTGGTGGCGCGTGGTCCAGGTTTGTTCATG
The DNA here is from genome assembly GCF_009937995.1 of Sulfuriferula nivalis. NCBI lineage: Bacteria > Pseudomonadati > Pseudomonadota > Betaproteobacteria > Nitrosomonadales > Sulfuricellaceae > Sulfuriferula > Sulfuriferula nivalis. Next base: position 3,019,292 of record NZ_AP021881.1, on the reverse strand, counting down.
CTCGACGGTACGCCGACTCAGGGGAAGACGGTTGCTGATTTAGAGTCGGCATTGCGAGCCCAAGTGACTGCCATCATACAAACGGGTGTGAGTGCGGATGAGTTGAAGCGGGTTAAGGCGCAAGTGATTGCAAATAATGTATATCAGCGGGATTCCACTTTTTATCAGGCAATGCAGTTGGGTGAATATGTATCGGCAGGGTTGCCTGTAGCTGCTGTGGCAGATCATGTAAACAAGGTGCAGGCAGTAACCGCTGCACAAGTGCAGGCAGTAGCGCGTAAATATCTGGTAGATAATGAGTTGACGGTTGCCACGCTGGATCCGCAGCCGATTAATAAACAAACGATACACGCACCCGTAGCTGGTATGCGTCACTTGAATTGAGGAAAAGCATGCGTACTTGGATATTATTAGTTGTTGCGATGTTGGTGACGTTGAATGCGCAGGCTGGATTGCCGGTACAGCATTGGACGTTGGCAAACGGGGCGCAGGTGTATTTTATTGAAAGTCATGACTTACCTATGCTCGATGTGAGCGTTGATTTCGCGGCGGGTAGTGCGTATGACCCAGCGGATAAGCTGGGCCTGGCCAGCCTGACACACAGAATGCTAGATCAGGGCGCGGGTAACCTGACCGATAATCAAATTGCGAGTAATTTGGCGGATGTCGGTGCCCAGCTAGGTGGGCGTCTGGATGCTGATCGTGCTGGGGTAACTTTGCGTACCTTGAGCCGTACCGAAGAACGACAGGCGGCATTGGCAATGTTGACGCAAGTGCTCAATGCGCCTACGTTCGCGGCAAATATTGTGGAACGGGAAAAGGCCCGTGTTATTGCAGCGTTGAGAGCTTCAGAAGCTGAACCTGCAAGTTTAGCGGCGCGTGCATTTGCACAGGTGGTTTTTGCTGGACATCCTTACGGTAATCGCGAGTCGGGTGAAATACCGACGGTAAGCAAATTAACTGCAGCTGATTTGCATGAGTTTTACCAAACGCACTATAACGCTAATCATGCGGTGATTGCGATGATAGGCGATATCACCAAAACACAGGCTGATGGCATTGCGCAGCAACTGACAGCCAGCCTACCTGCTGCCAGTCTGGCTGCGAATACAGATATCCCAGCGGTGATGTCATTGGCTAAAGCGGTGTCGCGCACGATTCCTTATCCGGCTAAACAGAGCCAAATTTTGATAGGACAGCCTGGGGTTGCGCGTGGTGACCCAGATTATTATGCCTTGTATGTGGGGAATTACATTTTAGGCGGTGGTGGGTTTGATTCGCGTTTGATGGAAGAAGTGCGACAAAAACGTGGCCTGGCATACAGTGTTTACAGTTATTTCATGCCTATGAAGCAAGCTGGCGCATTCCAGATAGGTTTGCAGACTAAGGCTGAGCAGACTGATCAGGCTTTGGCCGTGGTGCGTGATACTTTGGATACGTTTATCAGTGGCGGTGTGACTGATGCGGAATTGACCCAGGCTAAAAACAACATCATAGGTGGCTTCCCATTACGCATCGATAGCAATAAAGAATTGCTCGAATATATTGCGATGATGGGGTATTACCAATTGCCGCTGACATATCTGGATGATTTCCCCAAGCATGTTGCGGATGTCACGGTGGATCAGATTAAAAGTGCATTTTCTCGTCGTATCAATGTAAGTAAACTCGCAACTGTGGTGGTTGGTGGTGTAGTCATTAAATGAAGTCTGCGCAACGTAATCGTGTGCGTATTATTGGCGGACAATGGCGGCGTCGGTTACTGGATTTTCCCGATGCAGAAGGGTTGCGCCCTACTGCTGATGCGGTGCGGGAAAAATTGTTTAACTGGTTAGGACAGGATTTGCCAGGCTGGTATTGCCTGGATTTATTTGCGGGTAGTGGTGCGCTGGGGTTTGAGGCTGCTTCCAGAGGTGCTGCGCAAGTGGTGATGGTAGAGCGTAATCGTACAGTGTGTAATGCATTACGTGAAAATATTGCTATGCTTGCTGCAAACAATATTATTCTTGAATGTGCAGATGGCGTAAAATGGCTGACTCAAGCAGCACCGGCGAGATTTGATCTGGTGTTCATAGACCCACCGTTTGCAAGTAAATTGCAGGCGGCGATTTTGACGATTTTGCCGGCGATTGTTAAACCTAGTGCATATGTTTATGTTGAGCACGATGGCAGCCTGGATGTGCCAGCCGGCTGGACTGTATGGCGCGAAGGGCGTGCCGGGCGGGCGCATTTTAATTTGCTAAAACTGGATGACCATGCATAAAATTGCAGTTTACCCTGGCACGTTTGACCCAGTGACCTGCGGACATGAAGATTTGGTACGACGTGCAACGCGCATATTCGACGAGATTGTTGTTGCGGTTGCGTTGGGTGGGCATAAACAGCCATTTTTTGATCTGGATACGCGCGTGGCAATGGCTCAGGAAGTGTTTTCTGACATGCCGAATGTGAGAGTGCTGGGTTTTTCTGGATTGCTTATGGATTTTGTTGCCGCTCAATCATCGCATATAGTCTTGCGTGGCTTGCGTGCGGTGTCCGACTTTGAGTATGAATTTCAGTTGGCTGGCATGAATCGTAATTTGAATCCGCAAGTCGAAACCGTATTTTTGACGCCCGCAGAGCAGTTTATGTTTGTCTCTGCCAGTATGGTGCGTGAAATTGCGATGTTAGGCGGTAATGTCAGCCCTTATGTGCGCCCCGTGGTATTGACGCGGCTGCAGCAAAAAATAAATTTGATTAAATTGTAAAAGGAAATAACTATGTCTTTATTAATTACTGATGAATGTATCAATTGTGATGTGTGTGAACCTGAATGCCCTAATGAAGCGATTTATCAAGGCGACTCCATTTACGAAATTGACCCTAACAAGTGCACTGAATGTGTAGGTCACTATGATGCACCTCAGTGTGTGGAAGTCTGTCCAGTTGACTGCATTCCGCTCGGCATAGAAGAAACGCACGATCAGTTAATGGACAGATATTTACACCTGACAGGCCAGGCTTAAGCGAGTGTTTTTAGCAGCCAGGTGCGTAAGTCAGTAATTTCTTCCATGCTGATTTCGTGCCCCATGGGGTAGGTATGCCGCTCTGGCATATAGCTGGGGGCTGCTGACCAGCTGGCTTCAGCGACTGCTAACGGAATTATGTCATCATGCTTACCATGTGCCATCCAGATGGGTGGTGGATTCTGTTTAAGTGCTGGTAGTGTGGGTAAGTAACTGGATAAAGCGGCAATGCCGGCTAGAGGCAGTTCAGAGCTTAACCCACTATACAAGGCTATCGCCCCGCCTTGCGAAAATCCCGCCAGCATGATGCGTTCCTGTGGTATGCCCAGGCTGATCTCATCAGCAATCAGTCCATCAATAATTAGTCTGCTTTGTTCAAATCCCGCATCATCTTGTTGCTGGGTAATATCTGCTGACTGAATATCATACCAAGCTGGCATCACATATCCGCCGTTGATAGTAACGGGGCGGGTACCTGCATGCGGCAACACAAAGCGTACGTCAGGTATCGCCAACATATCCACAACGGGCGCGAGATCATGTCCGTCCGCCCCTAATCCGTGTAGCAGAATAACACTGGCTTTGGCCTCGCCATTCAGTATGATTAGCGGTTGTTTAGCCATGATTGAATTGTGTATTAATCGCCGCTAAACGCTGGCCTGCCGGCGTGTCCAATTTATTAGCAGCTTGTACAGCTGCAGTATATCCTGCAAAAAATTCTGGTAACGCTTTCACTATGAGTTGTTTGCGTAAACGACTTGCGCCTTGCGCTGGCCACTCTGCGCGGTAGTTGGCTTCAGGGACCGCGGAGCAGATTTTCATGCTCCAGGTGGGTTTGTGTATTTGCCATTCATGCGCGCGGATTACCATTGCGTGCGCTTTCAGGGTTTCAACGCCGACATAAGGTCCAATATATTCAACTTGTAGTGCAGCTGCGATACCGGCCAAGGTGTTGTCCAGATGAGTCAATGCATCGTCAAGCCCACTGTTCACTGCTGGGCTGGGTACACGGCTTTGACTGGCAAGATACTGAATAAAATCTTTCATGATGATTTGTCGCGTAAGTTAGCAAATCAGCAATTCTATCATGAGAAGTGCGAGCTCTCATCTTGACTGTGCTAGATAGCGCAACCTAATGCGAACCCGCAATTTTTTGTGGGTGTAAATATTACTTAATTTCCATATTTACTTTCTAAATTTTGTTATATAAAATCTTACAAATAACTTACAAAAAACATAAATAATCATTCAGGGGGATGGCTGTGGGTCTGTTATTTCAGAGGGGGTGGGCGTGGTTGTCGTTTACGTTGCTGTTGTCGGCATGTGTGCCGCCGAATACGATTAAGCAGTCGCCCGGTCACATACAGGCATCTATCACGCTACCGCCAGTCACTGTTGCGGTGGTGCCACCAGTATCTGCACCAATTCCAGTCGTTCCTGAGGCTAAGCCATTGACTTACACGGTGGTGGTGCATGATGTTCCAGTCAAAGAATTGCTGTTCGCTTTGGCGCGAGATACTAATCGCAATATTGATATTCATCCTGGTATCACCGGTAATGTAACGTTGAATGCGGTGAATGAGCCGTTTGATGCGATACTCGCGCGTGTGGCACGGCAAGTAAATATTCGCTATCGCATGGAGGGTAATACGCTATCTATTTTGTCTGACACGCCATATCTTGAAACTTATCATGTTAATTATGTAAATCTATCGCGAAATACTGATTCCAGCATAGGTGTGGCAGCGAAAATTGCGAGTACGGGTAGCGGCGTGGTTAAAGAGGGTGGTGATGCGACGGGTAATAGCTCGGCGACGACAGTGGCTAGCAAGTCTAATAATAATTTCTGGGAAGTCCTGGAGGATAACTTGCGATCCATGTTGATCGCAACACGTCTGGCAAGTCAGCGGCAAGAAGATAAGCAGCAGCGGGTTAATGCTGAAAATACTGCCCGTAGTGAGCGTCTGCTTCAGGCGCAGGCAGTAGCACGAGCGGGTGCAGCGGCACCCGGTTTGTATAAAGAGGTGTTTGGTAACCAGATTAACTCACCGCAAGCCGAAAACCTTGCCAGGCATGATGTGGTGGTGAATCCTGTTACAGGGTCAGTCAGTGTAGTCGGCACAGAACGGCAACAGCGTCTGGTGCAGGATTATTTGCGGCTGGTAAATGTAGCAAGCCAGCGTCAGGTGCTGATTGAGGCGACTATCGTCGAAGTCAGTCTCAAAGATCAATACAAAATGGGGATAGACTGGCAGCGCGTTGTCGCCAGCGGTGGTGCTGGCTGGTTTTTTAGCACTAATGCCAATGCTGGCAGCAATTTAGCGAATACGCTTACCCCCTTTTTCAGTGGCGGTTTTCAAGATCAAAAATATAGCGCCACACTTAATTTACTCGAGTCATTTGGCAGTCTGCGTGTGTTATCCAGCCCTAAACTCATGGCGATCAATAATCAAACTGCGCTGCTTAAAGTCGTAGATAACTTGGTGTATTTCAATATCAAGGCTGATACGGTGAGTTCCAATAATAGTGCGCCAGTTACTACCTACACCACAACGCCGCAAACCGTGCCTGTAGGTTTGGTAATGAGTCTGACGCCCCAAGTTGCTGACAACGGCATGGTGATGTTGAATGTGCGGCCGACTATTTCACGCAAGGTTGGGGACGCGGTAGACCCAAATCCTAGTATCGTCGCACCGCTGACTAATAAAATTCCGGTCATACAAGTGCGTGAAATGGAGTCGGTATTGCAGGTAGGCAGTGGGCAAACAGTGATACTGGGCGGGTTGATGCAAGATGATAGCAGTCGTGCGCGTGATGGCATTCCCGGCTTGTCACGTTCTGATGATGTGGGTCCGTTATTTGGGCAGCATGAACGCAATATACAACAGACTGAATTAGTCATTTTTTTGCGCCCTACCGTGATTACTACGCCGTCGCTGGATAGTGGCGAATTAAAATCTTTTAAGCAATATTTGCCATCGGCTGACAGAGCAGGTTAATGCGTGATTTAGCCGGATTATGGTTGGCTGAAGGTGTTGTTACGGCTGATCAATTACAGATTGCTCACGCGGAACAAAAGCGCACAGGGTATACATTGTCTAAACAATGTATCAAATTAGGCTTTGTCAGTGCAGCTTTGGTGCGTGATTATGAGGCGAATCATGCAGGGCATGTGAGTGTTGACTTAACGCAGGTGCTCGTGGATGTCACTGCGTTGCAATGCGTACCACTGGCATTAGCGCGACGCTATACCTTATTACCCCTGGCTAATGAGCATGGGGTATTAACGGTGGCGATGAGTGATGTGCACAATATTCTTGCGCTAGATCAGTTACGGACATTGTGCGTGGCGACACGCATCGAAGTGGTGCTGGCAAGTGAAACACAACTGCTGGAAGCGATAGATAAATATTATGGGTTTGAGTTGGCAATCGGCGGAATACTCGACGAAATTGAATCGGGCACAGGGGTGCATACGGTTGGGGATAGCTACGCGCATCCCATAGTACGTTTAATTGATGCGATTCTGGTTGATGCAGTGAAACAAGGTGCGTCAGATATACATTTTGAACCGGAAGCACATTTTGTGCGTATCCGTTATCGCATAGATGGTGTGTTGGTGCAAATTCGCGCATTGCATCAGCGTTATTGGGCGGCAATGGCTGTGCGGTTGAAAGTCATTGCCGGGATGAATATCGCAGAAAGTAGAGCGCCGCAAGACGGGCGATTTACGCTGACGGTTCAAGGTCGCCCCATAGATTTTCGTGCTTCCGTGTTACCTATCATGCAAGGTGAAAATATCGTGCTGCGTATTCTGGATAGAGAGCGTGCGATTATTCCGTTGGCGGAATTACAATTGTCGTCGGTACAACAGCAATCGCTGGATGCCATGTTAGCACGACCAGCAGGCTTGGTAATGGTGACTGGACCGACGGGCTCAGGTAAAACGACCACCCTCTATTCATTGCTGAATCATCTCAATACTGAGCAGGTGAATATCATGACATTGGAAGATCCCGTTGAATATCCACAGGATCGGATCCGTCAAACATCGCTGAATGATGCAGTAAAACTGGATTTTAGTAACGGCATACGCGCCATTATGCGTCAGGATCCAGACATTATTCTGGTGGGTGAAGTGCGTGATACTGATACCGCGCAAATGGCATTTCGCGCAGCGATGACAGGACACAGGGTATTTACTACCGTGCATAGTAATTCGGCATTGGGCGTGTATGCCCGCCTGCGCGATATAGGTGTGGCGACAGACATTATGGTCGGTAATATTAACGGCATCATTGCGCAACGCTTGGTGCGGCAACTTTGCCCTGCGTGCAAGATTGCCGTTACGTTAAGTTCGCATGAACTGGCACTGATGGGTGTGGCTGGCTCTGAACAGATGCATTATCGAGCCGCTGGATGTGCACAATGTGCCCGTCGGGGATATCGTGGGCGGCGCTTGCTCATGGAAGTTATTCTGGTGGATGACGAACTGGACGATTTGATTGCGCGTCAGGTAGATGCGAGTGAATTGCATGCCTACGCTAAACGTCATGGACTGCGCAGTCTGGCTGATGAAGCTGTAGCTTGTGTGCTGGCAGGGCACGCCAGTCTGGATGAAGTGCAGCGAGTTGTGGATTTATCGAGGCGGTAATAATGAGCTATTTCCGTTATTTTGCGATTAATCAGCAAGGTCGTCGTCAGCGTGGTGTACTAGCCGCGGCACATGAAGCCGATTTAACGCAACGCTTGGCAGCGATGGGGTTGGATTTGATTACCGCGAGTACTGTTCATCCACGTACTCACCGGATTCTTACTCGTCATGAATTAATTACTTTATTTGTCCATTTGACCCACGTTAGTCGGGCTGGCGTGGCGCTCTTGGATGGCCTGCGAGACTTACGTGACAGCGTTTCTCATCCTGTCATGCGGGAGGTCGTGGCAACGCTGCTGGTAGATTTGGAATCGGGCAGTGCGCTGTCAGAGGCTATGGCGAAACAGCCAAAAAATTTTGGCGCGTTAATCGTTAATCTGATTCGGGTAGGTGAGACTGCAGGCGCGCTCGTAGCCGTGTTGGCACACTTGACGGACAGTTTGAAACAACAGGATGAATTGCGCGTACAAACACAGCGTATCTTGCTCTATCCGTCACTAGTATTGCTGATGGTAGGCGGTGTGATGGTGATGTTGCTATTGTTTCTGGTTCCGCAGATTGTACAGCTAATGCATGGCATGAATATGGCAGTTCCAATGAGCACGTTGATAATGCTGGAATTGTCGAAGCTGATTCGGGCTGATTGGTGGTTAATATTGGTAGGGACAGGGTTAAGTGTGGGTAGTTTATTGGTGTTGCATCATCACCAAACGCGTTTTCGATTTTGGTGCGATAGCTGGAAACTACGTTTGCCGCTAGTCGGAGAAATATTGAAAAAAATTGATCTGGCACGGTTTGCAAACATTTTTGCGCTGATGTACCGGTCTGGCGTTCCCATTTTTGATGGCTTGGCGCTTAGTGCTGATTTGGTGCAGAACCGAGTGTTGGCAATGAGCATAAGACGGTCACGTGATTCAATTGTTAATGGTGAACGTTTAAGTGCGGCATTTATGCATGAGCAAATATTTCCAGCTTTAGTGCTAAGCATGTTGCGTGTTGGTGAAACTACAGGGGCATTAGATGGGGCGTTGCTGGAGGTCAGTTATTTTTATCAGCGCGATGTGCGTGAGGCGATAAACCGATTGCTAACACTGCTGGAACCAGCCTTGACTTTGCTGCTTGGGGCTGTGTTGGCCATTATCATTGGTATGGTGTTGTTGCCATTGTATGACGTGTTGGGGACGGTTCGGCTATGAGCTATCTGGTTTATCTGAGTGCGCGAGGTGTGCGGGTTATGCGGCATTGTCGTGATATGGATGTGCTGATCGGTGTGACAGATGCATTAACTGCGGCCAATCTGCTGGAGCAGATACCTGCTGATACTGTCGTTCGCCTGGTAGTTGATAGTGTCGATGATGTTTACCAGATTCGGCAGTTACCACATGTTATCAGGCGTGCACGGCGTTTGATGTTGCAACGGCACGTACAGACTTTGTTGGTAAATCAGACTTATGCTGCAGTGAGTTGGCAGATGCGAATCAAAGATGGGCGACGCGACGATGTGTATTTATTTGCAGCAATACAGTCAAATGATTGGTTGCTTGAATATTTGCAGGCGCTACAGCATACACAAATTATAACTATGACCAGCACTGCAATATTGGTGCAACTGCTGGCTCGTGAACAGGATAAACAAGCTACTGCGTTATGGATATTGCAAGACACGGCTGGTGTGCGGCTGAGTTTTATTGCAAATGGGCAATTGTTGTTTACTCGCCTGCTTAATCATGAACTGGATCTCGTTCATGAGATTGGCAATACTCAGCAATATTTGATTCATCAACAGTTGTTGGCCTCATCGGCGGTATTGCCTGTGTATTACCCGGCAGGGCTTACTGTACCTGCGGAACTTCCACAACTGCGCTGGATACCGCAAACCAATGATTACCTTGCTATGCTGGCGCGTTATCCAGCCGTATTAAATTTTGCATCTGGGGCAGTGTTGCAAACATATCAACGAGTGCGTCTGCAACGCTGGTTGGTGATGATTGCACTGGTTGTCACCATGTTGGGGTTATGTGTGGCTGGGTATTTGTATCAACGAAATCAGCAGCTCATGCAGCAATTACAGATGCTGACTGATACGCGTTTACCCATAGTTGCATCCGTGGACATTGCGGATAAAAAAGCGGCTGTGAGCCTGGCACAGCAGATTCGCAGTACGCCCGAGCCAATGGCAGAGCTGAGTTGGTTGAGCAAGCTGCTGGTGCGCTATCCCCAGTTAAAAATACAGCATGTGCTATGGCGTTCAAGCGGTGTATTGGGTGTGGATGGCGTAGTTCCCATGGCTAATAGTGATATTGCCATGACTTATGTTGAAGCGTTTGTGACCGGCTTGCGTAGCGAAACGCATGTTAAGGCCGTGCAGTTGCAGCATGTTCCAGTTAATGCTGATCCACATGTAGTGATGCATGGCGGGATGGCGTTTGCTGATGCGAAATTCAGTCTGCAAATCAATCTGCGAGGTGGCTGATGAAATGGCTGTTGGCGGGTTTAATTGTTGTGGTTGCGGCGGGTGTGGGTTGGCATGGGCATAGGTATATGCAATTACAGCATGCTGTTGATAATCGAAAAAATGAGTTGGCTGTGGTTAGGCAACAGCGCATGCAAATGCAACGTGATATGACATGGTGGAATCTACATCGTATTGACTATCAGCTACTGGTTAATGCTAGTTTTATCGGAAAGGATGCGCGTGTGACTTGGTATCGGCAACTGAATACCTTGTCTGCTATTGCGGGTGTACAACATGCTGAATTTGATATTTTGGCGAAAAACCCAAGTCAGCCTGAACAACGTATAGCGAATCGCGTACTGATGGAAACACCTGTGCACTGGCACGGTGAAGTGGCGCATGAGGGCGTGCTGGCGGATGTGTTAGCAAAATTGGAGTCTGGTGGGTCTGGATTGTTCAGCGTGCGTAGTTGTGATTTAACTCATGAACAAGATGATGCACCTATAGTGGTGGACTGTGCGTTTGTCTGGCAGGTATTGGAGCTGTCATGATTAGGGTGATGCTGTTGATGTTAATCAGTGCGCAGGTGATGGCGGCAGACTTCCCTGGTCGATTGTTTTATACGTCACAGCAACGGGCAGTGAAGAAAACGCATGGCGTCAAGCAGAGTATTGGCGCAATAGCTTATCAGGGTTATGTTAAGCGTAGCGACGGTGTGGATACGCAGTGGGTCAATGGGCAGTCACGAGAAGTGGATGGGCGGCAGGACATAAAATTACTGAAACAAGTCGGCGTGCCTAGTCTGAAGGTTGGGCAGTACTATGATGTCAAGCAGCATAAAGTATCAGAAAATTACGAGCAGGAAATGCTTGCCCCTGTTGACAATATTTCACCGTGGCAGCCGCCACAACTGGATGATCATGATGCGCCAGATTCACAGCAATAAACCTCAGCGTGGCGCAGTATTGCTGTCACTAACCATAGTGATAAGTTTGGTTGGCGTGCTGTGGTTGTATAGCAACTTGGCGACTCATCATCGAAATATCCGCACACAACAGGCATTAAACATGGCACAGTCAGCGCTGATTGGTAGGGCGGTGGCTGACCTAAATCGTGCGGGGAGCTTGCCGTGTCCGGACACTAATAATGACGGTGTTGCCGAATTATTAACGGGCGTGCAGTGTCCGAGTTATATCGGACGATTGCCTTGGCGCACGTTGGGTTTGAGTGATGTCCGCGATGATGCTGGTGAAAGGTTGTGGTATGCCTTGTCACCTGATGTGCGTGATGCGTCAGGTAATATCGTTAATAGTGCGCTGACTACAGGCCAGTTGCTAATCAATGCCAACGCACAACAAGTTGCGATTGTCTTTGCGCCCAATGCTGTCATAACACCGCAAGCGCGTGATGGTGCACAGCAAAATAATGTCAGTCAATATCTGGATGGCAGTAATGCTGATGGTGATACACATTATGAGTCTAGACAAATTGACGATAGCGGCTTTAATGATCATGTACGCGCGATTAGCCAAATACACTTATTCAAGCAGGTAGAAAAGCATGCCTTACAACAATTCGCCGTGGCTATACAGCAATATGACACTAGCCATCATGTTTATCCCTATGCTGGCAATGCGACGGGCGAGATGCAGTCAGGGCTGTTGTCAGGCTTTATTCCTTATGCCACTTTAGCCTTGGCGAGCAGTGCATGGGCACAAAACCTATGGTTTACAGCGCTGGATGCGGTGCCATATAGCGTTGATGCGACTTTGGGTAGTGTGCAGCTACGGCTACGTTATTGCCAGGCAAACGTAACGCGTGGCCAAGTTATGCAGGTGCAATGTGGATAGGCATTTGGGATTCAGTCTGGTGGAGCTCGCACTGGTGCTGGTTATAGTTACGCTGGCATTAGGTGGGGTGTTGGTACCGTTGAACGCGCAAATTGAACATAAGCAATGGCGTGATACCGAGCAGAGTTTGCAGCTTGTGCAAGATGCGTTATTAGGTTTTGCTGTGCGTAATGGACGATTGCCATGTCCAGCGAGTAGCACCAGTAGTGGCATGGAAAGCCCCGCTTCTGGTGGTGTATGCACTAATCCGTATGATGGTTATGTGCCAGCTGTGAGTTTGGGTTTAAGTCAGTTAGATGCGCAAGGCTACGTGCTTGATGCTTGGGGCAATCGTCTGCGTTATGCGGTGGCTAAATCTTCTGGTTTTGCTTTTACCACAAGTGACGGGATTAAAAATGCAGGGCTGTCTACCTTGCAATCCGAGTTGCAAATTTGTGCCAGCATTGCAGGTACAACCAGTAGCAGTTGTGGCAGTGCGACGGCACTCAGTTCATCAGGGATTAATGCACCACCCGTAGTCATCTATAGCATAGGGCAATTTGCTACCGCCAGAAGTGCGGATGAAAGCGCCAATCAGGATAGCAATGCCATTTTTGTTAATCATCCGCTCACCACATCTGTGGCAAGCACAGGCGCGTATGATGATGTGATGACATGGTTATCACCTAACGTGTTGTATGGGCAGATGGTTAATGCAGGAGTGTTTTAGATGAAGAGATTTTGGATGATATTGCTGGTACTGGTTTTTCAACCTGCATTAGCGGCAGATGATGGGCGTGTTGATTTGCGCAGTTACCAGCATGGGCTGAATTTTTTGCGGATGACGAATGGCAACTATCTGGCAGTTTTTGCCAGTGATGGTATTCCGCCCAAGGGTGACTGGGAACATGATATTTATTATGCGCAAGTACATGCAAGGTCTCCCAATTTAACAGCAGGTAGTGCGACAAGGTGGATAGCTGCACCAGAGGCGCAAGAACCTGTGAGTTCGGCAATTAATGCCGCGGGTAACCGAGTATGTGTGACCTGGGAAGATGGAAATCCAGATCGGGTCAAGCATGAAGTCGCACAGTTGATTTATGTGGCTGATTTTCCGTTCAAGGGGAATCCTTATGCTGCGGCAAAAGTTATTTTTGATGGCGGTCACTCAGGGCATGTTGCAACAGTGGGTAATAGTTGTGTCGTATTCTGGGCAAATGACTGGATCGATGATGATGGTGTTGATAATTTAGGTACGGGTGATCAGGTTTATGTCAGCAATGTCGCCGCAAATGGCACTGTAAGTAAGAAAATTCGCGTGGCGTCAGGGCGAGCCTGGTGGCCGCAAATTGCGGGTTCAGCGAATAAAGCCTGTCTGGTTTGGCAAAAATTTGTGCCGCATCAAATGTATGCGGATTTGTATTTTTCCCTATATGACCCCGAGACACGCACTTTTACCAATCGCGGGAGTTTGTTGCAGCATCATCAATTGTATTACCACTATAGCGTTACTTATGTGCCCAAGATTGCTCGTTTTTTAATTGTGGCGAGCAGTGATGCGGGTATGGGTGTTCAGTCTGGGCGACGCAGTGGTGGTGGCATAGCCTGGTTGATCGATAATCAGGGGCACATTACCGCACAACAAGCTCTGGCAGACGGTATTGTTCGTGAGTCTAATATTATTGTGTCTGGTACGACAGCGGTGATCGCACGGCTCAAAGCCGGTGCGTCAGTCTTCGGCGGGAATTCAGCGCAGGGTGCGCCAGGTGGGCTAAGTGTATTGAGCTTAACACCCGCATCAATCAGGGTGACTCAGGAAGTTGATGATGATTATGCATGGCAATATGAAGGGTTTGATGGTTTTTTCATCGACGATACTCATGTTTATACAGCCGCACTGTCAGATATCGGTATTCGCACTAAAACCTATGTAATCAATAAGGGGGTGGCGCCAGAAGATATTCCATAATTTATACAGTATGAATATGAAACTTTTAGAAAATAACAGGGGGAATAATGAATAAAGCACAACAAGGATTTACGCTGATAGAGCTGGCTATCGTATTGGTTATTGTCGGCCTGCTGCTTGGTGGCGTATTTAAAGGACAAGAGCTCATTACTCAGGCAAAGATTCGTAATGTTACGAATGATATAACTGGCATAACCACCGCATTTCATAGTTATCAGGAGCGCTATCGCGCTATTCCTGGCGATGATGCGGGCGCAGCTGCACGCTGGACCAGTCCAGCCACGTTAAGCGGTAACGGTAATGGGCAAATTTCTGGTAACTATAACGATACTAGTGGTGCTGAGTCAGGGTATTTCTGGCAGCATTTACGATTGTCAGGCTTGATTGCAGGCTCTACCAGTGATTTTACGCCACCACAAAATGCAGTGTCTGGTGTGAGTGGTGTGCAAGGATCAGGTGCGCTGGGATTGACGGGGTTAGTGTTATGCAGTTCTAACCTGCCTGCTAAAATTGCCCAAGCTATTGATAGTCAATTAGATGATGGTAATGCGATGACTGGGCAGGTTCGTGGTGAACTGAATACTGGTACCAGCACTAATCCTGCGGTAGGTGCAATCGCACCTACTACGAATTATGTTGATAATGGTAACAATGTTTATGCGGTATGTAAGCCTGTTTGATATCTGTTAGTGGTGTTAAACAGTTTTTTGAATGCTGGATTCCCCTGTGTGAATCGGGAATCCAGATCGGTTTTTCAATTATGTTGTTAATGCCAAGTCGTACTTTAGAAGCCCAAACTATCCAGCAAGTCATCCACTTGCATTTGGCTTTCGACTATCTCGCCAGATGTTTCAGGATTAATTACTGGGCCATTTAGTAAGCCGGAATTGACTTCACGGCGGATTTCTTCCGGGGCGTGGTCAACGAGTAGTTGTACTAGCTGAGTTTCAACGTGGTGAGCTAATTCCATGACTTTACGGATAACTTGGCCGGTTAAATCCTGAAAATCCTGAGCCATCATGATGTCCATTAGTTGCTGTTTGCTGGCGTTTGCATCAGTTGCCATATTCTCAAAGGAGAGGGCAGTGGTTTCACTAATGGCTTGATACGCACTTGCATCGAATGGTTGTGCAATCAAATTGCGCCAGTTACTTGCCATATCGCTGGCTGTACTTGCAATGTTGTCTTGTAACGGCAACGCTGTGTCGGTTGCATTGAGAACACGTTGCGCTGCCTGCTCCGTCATTTTGGCTACATAGTTAAGACGCTCGCGTACATCAGGAATTTCTTGTGCTGCATTTTGTATCGATTTGTCAAAACCTAAAGCACGTAGATTGTCATGTAATGTCCGTGTGAGCTGCCCTACTTTAGATAATAATTCGTCATGATCTGATGGTGTCGCCTCGTTATTATGATTATTTTCCATATTTCCCCCTCAATTTACATGCCTAATTTTTCAAAAATTTTGCTCAGTTTTTCGTCTAGCGTAGCAGCAGTAAACGGCTTGACCACATAGCCATTTGCACCCGCTTGAGCCGCGGCAATAATATTTTCTTTTTTGGCTTCAGCCGTCACCATTAGGACAGGCAGACTGGATAAAGCAGGGTCGGCACGAATTGCTTGCAGCATCTGCAAGCCATCCATGTTAGGCATATTCCAGTCCGACACTACGAAATCAAACTTTGCACTTTTAAGCATTTGCAAACCTTGTGCACCATCTTCAGCTTCTTCAACGTTGGCGTAGCCTAACTCCTTCAATAAATTACGCACGATGCGACGCATCGTGGAAAAATCATCCACGACTAAAAATTTGAGGTTTTTATCTGCCATTCTTCATATCCCTTACACTTCATCAAGTTTTAGTAATGTAACATGCACACACTAAAACTTGATGATACAAACCAACTAAGCCATACATTTATTAAAATTCCTGCCACTCTTCTCCAACACTTTCGATTTCATCGTGTTGTTGCTGATGCTCGGTCGATTCAGCTGGTGCTTGACGCTGAATTTTCTTTGCTGGTGCTTGTGATCCGGAATACGCCGCAAGTTTGAATTCACCTACGGTTTGCTCCAGCGCTTGAGCCTGATCTTGCAGGCTTTGTGCTGCGGCAGCAGCTTGTTCGACCAATGCTGCATTCTGTTGCGTGGTTTCATCCATTTCTGAAACTGAACGATTGATGGTGCTGATGCCTGAATTTTGCTGTGTAGACGCTTCATAAATCGAATCCAACAGATCGGTAAACATGCCTACCACTGTCAAGATTTCATCCATATTGTCGCCAGCTTCTTCAACTAACTGTGTGCCGTCTTTGACTTTATGTACTGATTCAGTAATCAATGTTTTGATCTCTTTAGCAGCTGCGGCACTACGTTGTGCAAGGCTGCGAACTTCACCCGCTACTACAGCGAAACCACGCCCCTGTTCACCCGCACGAGCTGCTTCGACGGCAGCATTCAATGCGAGGATATTGGTTTGAAAAGCGATGCCTTCAATCACACTAATAATATCAACTATCTTCCGTGAACTAGAGCTGATCTCACTCATGGTGCTGACCACTTTAGCCATGGTTTCACCACCAGATTCACACATGTCACGTGTCGTTGCAGCCACTTTTTGTGCGTGATGCGCGTGTTCGGTGGTCTCTTCTACCATTTTGGCCATTTGCGCTGTTTCAGTAGCGGTCATAGTAAGTGAATGGGCTTGTGATTCAGTACGATTAGATAAATCAGTGTTGCCAACAGCAATTTCCTGGGCAGCTGACGCAATAGTTTCCGTTCCTTGTCGCACATGGGTGACGATTTCATTTAAACCGGACTGCATAGTTTGCATAGCTTGCATTAATTCGCCAAGTTCATCATTGGATGTTACCGGGATGTCCTGGCTTAAGTCTCCAGCAGCTATACGCTCAGCGGCAGTAACTGCAAGGCCTAAAGGGCGTGTTATGGAATGGATTAACCACCAGGCAAGCAGGCTGGAGATAATGAGTCCTCCCAGCATGAGCAATGCGGTAAATATTTGCACCATGTGAAAGCGAGATTGCCCTTGCTCATAAGTTAGCTTTGTCGCGGCAAGTTGTGACTGTGACAATGTATCGAATGATTCTGCTAGCTTGATAAAGTTATCATGCAATGGGCCTTGTAAAATCTCCATTGCTTGCTGGTAATCAGCGACTTTGAGTGCCGCAAGGGCAGGCCCAACACCTTCGGAGCCATACTTTTTACGCGCTGCTTTGAGTTCTTCTAGCGTGGATTGTTCGGAGGTCGACCATGTGCGAGCTAACAAATCGTCTTGCAGTGTAGATACCGCAGCTATGGTATCTGATATCTCTGTAATCCGACGTTGGGTGGTTGCGTTGTCATCTGGAAAAGTAGATATTTTTCCAATAATGGTTTGCGCAATTAATGATTGATTTCTGTTCATCAACCGTATGGTTTTATCCAATGCTGCTATTTTATTGACTTTGTCTGCATAAATGTCTTTAGTGGATTCATTGGCCACTCCCAGGAAATGGACTCCCATGTACCCCATAATTAGCATTGACACGGCTAAGTAGCCAACTGTAGCTATAAGTTTATTTTTTATGGTTAGATTGTTTAGCATAGTAATTTCCTTAGTCCCTTACTTGATTTTAATTGTTAAGAAAATTCAGTGGCATTAGTTATATTTAGCCAGTATTTCGCGTATGGTTGCAGCGAGCTCTTCTGCCACGAACTTGGCAACATAACCATCTGCCCCAACATTCTTGACATGGTCTTCGTTGGCAGTGCCTGTTAGTGATGAATGAATCACGACAGGAATATTACGGAAGCGTTTGTCTTGTTTAATGTTACGGGTCAGGGTGAAGCCATCCATTTCCGGCATTTCCAAGTCAGTCAGCACCAGCGCAACTTTGTCCTGTACCGTATGCCCTTCAGCTTCCGCCTGTTTGGCAATCGCAGCTAGCATATCCCAGGCTTCTTTACCTGATTTGGTCATCACGAAAGGGATGCCCATCGCAGCCAAGCCCTGCTCTATCATAGAGCGCGCAACTACAGAGTCGTCCGCAGCCAGCAGTATCTTGCCTGGTTTAAGCTGGATTTGTGGCCCTATGGTCGCAGGATTAACCGCATCTTCATCATCACCGGTGAGTCTGCGTAATATGGTTTCTACGTCCAGCACTTGTACCAGTCGTGAGTTATCTACATCACCATCCAGTCGGGCAATACTGGTGACCATGCCATCTGCACAGTTGGCTTCAGCAGATAAAACCTGACCCCAGTCCAGACGCGCAATGTCTTCAACCGATTCGACTGCAAAGGCTTGTGTAGTACGCGCGAACTCGGTGACAAGCATGATATTCAAGCCGGTTTCAGGGACGCGATTAACGATGGCGGGCAGGTCATAGACGGTTATGACTTGACCACGCAAGTTGATTATCCCCAGCATATGCTGCGGTGCACCAGCTACTGCCGTAATCGCAGGCATGGCTACGATCTCGCGTATCTTAAAAACGTTAATGCCAAATAATTCGGAACGACCGCTGATTGCGTCTTTACCTAATTGAAATAGCAATAACTCAAATTTGTTGCTACCCGTCAGGTTCGTGCGCTCATCTATTTCTTGCTGGACTGATTTCATTGTGTTCACCTTGCGTTAAATCTCGCTTTAAATACCAGCCGAACGGCGCAGTGCCATGATTGCTGTTGATACATTATTGGATGCTTTTGCATAAGCAGTACCAGAATCCAGTGCCTTGGTTGCTTTTGCATAATCTTCAGCATTAATCATATAAGCGACTTTTCCGGCTTCTTTGTGGAATTGCGCGTGTGCTGATACTACCTTATCAAATTCAGGTAAGCGACCAAATTGTGATTTGCCTTCGCCATATAACCATTTGCCTAAGCCACAGCAATTGTCAGCTGATAAGGTGGCAGCATCTACTTCGGTTTTTTGCAGGATGGCGGTACGCAGTTTGTTTTTCCATTCTCCGTGTGCGGCAATTGCGGTATTAATATCGAATGGCGTTGATGCTGCGGACAGTTGTGGGTGCCCGTGACGATGTTGTAGCTGACCTGGGCGTGGGGTAATATTTTTAGGAGATGAACCCAAGCGACTATGTGATGAGGTGTTGCTTAGTTGAAACTGATTTACCAATCCCTCAAGATTAGCGGCCTGATCCTGCAAGGATTTAGCTGCCGCTGCTGCCTGTTCTACCAATGCAGCATTTTGCTGAGTAGTTTCATCCATCTGCGTAATCGCTTGATTGACTTCTTCTATGCCTTGGCTCTGCTCACGGCTGGCGGCACTGATCTCACTCATGATGTCGGTGACGCGCTGAACGCTGTTGACGACTTCGTTCATGGTGCTGCCGGCCTGGGCGGCTTGTTTGTTACCTTGTTCAACTTTATCTACTGAGTCATCTATCAGCGCTTTGATTTCTTTTGCTGCTGCAGCACTGCGTTGGGCAAGACTACGAACTTCAGTTGCAACCACGGCAAAGCCACGACCTTGTTCACCTGCACGCGCTGCTTCAACTGCAGCATTCAGTGCGAGAATGTTGGTCTGGAAGGCGATGCCATCAATGACGCCGATGATGTCAGCAATCTTGCGGGCTGAGTCATTAATTTCGCTCATGGTGTTAACCACATCAGATACCACTGCACCACCCTTACTGGCCACTTGGGATGCGGTTTCTGCTAACTGGTTGGCCTGGCGTGCATTGTCTGCGTTTTGCTTGACGGTGCTGGTCAGTTCTTCCATCGCTGATGCGGTTTCTTCCAGTGAGCCTGCCTGCGCTTCTGTGCGGTTCGATAAGTCCAGGTTACCTGCGGCGATTTGTGCTGAGGCTGAGGCGATAGATTCCGTGCCGACGCGAACTTCGCTGACGATATCTACCAGATTTGTGGTCATCTTCTTTAGTGCTTGCAATAATTGACCAAACTCATTGCTCGAATTGATCTCAACTTTTTGTGACAGGTCGCCGTTGGCTACGCTACTGGCGATGCGTATTGCTTCTTCCAACGGAACTGAAATAGCACGAATCAAAAACATGCCAAAGCCCACCGCCATGAGTACCCCTAATACAATGCTGCTAATGGCAAAATATTTGCTCATGGTGTAGCTGTGCTGTGATGAGGTATACAGGGCTTTGGCCACATCCAGTTGTATTTGAATTAAGGCATTAACATCTTTCCGTAAAGGTTCAAACAGGTTGGGCATATCACCATTGATTTTGATGGCGTCACCTAATTTATGTGGGTCTTTTAGGGCAGCCACTAAAGGGTGCAATCCCTCCTCAAGGTATTTTTTTCGGTCGATGGTAAATTGGTCAGCCAGTTTTTGTTCGTCGGGTGTTAGATAGGTCGACGTGTATGCAGCCCATTCCTTTTCAACCATGGCGTCCTTCTCATCGATATTAGCCAATTGTTTTTGTATGTTAGCCTCGGTAGGTTCTAATAACGCAGTAGTAGTGGCAAGGCGAGTGTTTGCTAATCCTCTGATCACCAGATCGAGTTGCCCAATACATACAGTCCTATCTTCATAGACACTTTTTAGCGCATCATTGGTGGTGGACTGGTTATATAAACCAAAGCCACCAATTATGATTAATATGGCAGAAAGTAGCATGATAGCGGCTATTAACAGGTTTTTAATTTTCAGGCTCTGTAGCATTTTGTGTCCCTCGTACTTTATGTGGATTTAGTTGGTATGTAATTTTTTTGCAATTAAATCAGAAGGTAAGTGCGATCAATCCACCAGTCCCATTTCATCGCTGGCCATCAGTTTTTCGATATCAATGAGGATGAGCATACGTTCATCCAACGCCCCCAGACCAATCAGATACTCTTCATCCAGAGAACTGGTCATGGCCGGTGCGGGGCGAATCTGATCCGGTGCCAAGGTAGTAACGTCAGATACGCTATCAACCACCATCCCTACAATACGACCATGGAAGTTGAGTATCACCACCACCGTAGTGTCTTCATAGCTGGCATCACCTAACCCAAACTTCAGGCGCATATCCACAATAGGAATGATTAAGCCACGCAGGTTAATTACGCCCTTGATAAAGTTGGGTACATTGGCAATACGAGTTGGCGGTTCATAGCCACGCAGTTCTTGTACCTTGAGGATGTCGATGCCATATTCTTCATCACCCAGGGTAAAAGCGAGGAATTCCTGTGTCACAACGGCTGTCTTGTCTATTTCCAGTGTGTTTTCTTGCATGCTGTCTTCCCTTAACCTAATGAACGCATTAATGCGCCCACATCCAAAATCAACGATACGCCACCGTCGCCCAAGATGGTGGCACCTGAAATACCAGGCACTTTGCGGAAGTTGGATTCCAGATTCTTAACCACGACTTGCTGTTGCCCGACCAGACCGTCTACCAGCAGCGCAGCCTTCTTGCCGTCAACTAGCAGGATGACGACGATGCCGTCTTCTGGTGAGTTGCAATGGGTATCAATGGAGAACTGTTCGTGCAGGTAGATCAGTGGCAGGTATTCTTCACGTACCTTGATCAGTCGTCCCTGTCCTGCAACTTCTTTCAATGCCACTGTTTCAGGCTGCAAGGATTCAATGACGTAGGCCAGTGGCACGATGTAGACTTCTTCACCAACCTTGACGGACATGCCGTCAAGAATGGCGAGGGTGAGTGGCAGGGAGATGCGCATGGTGGAGCCATTGCCACGCGTAGAACGGATGTCTACTGTGCCGCCCATGGCGGCGATGTTGCGTTTGACAACGTCCATGCCCACTCCGCGTCCGGAGACGTCGGTAACCACTTCGGCGGTGGAGAAGCCCGGGGCGAAGATGAGTTGCCAGACTTCGTCGTCAGGCATGTTGTCAGAAACGGGAATGCCTTGTTGTTCTGCTTTTTTCAGGATACGTTCACGGTTCAGCCCTGCGCCGTCATCACGAACTTCGATGACGATGTTGCCGCCTTGATGCGATGCAGCCAGAGTCAGTTTACCGGTTTCCGATTTGCCTGCTTCACGACGCACTTCCGGGGTTTCAATACCATGATCGACACTGTTACGTACGAGGTGGTTGAGCGGGTCGACGATGCGTTCTATGAGGCCTTTGTCGAGTTCGGTAGCTGCGCCCTGAGTGATGAAGTCTATCTTCTTACCCAGCTTGGCAGCCAGGTCACGCACCATGCGCGGGAAGCGGGAGAAGACGTAGTCCATCGGCATCATGCGGATGGACATGACGGATTCCTGCAGATCACGGGTGTTGCGGGCAAGCTGGTTAACGCTGTTGAGCAGGTTCTCATAAACCATGGGGTCAAGTACAGCGATGCGCTGGTCTATCATGGCCTGGGTGATAACGAGTTCGCCAACGAGGTTGATGAGCTGGTCGACTTTTTCTATGCTGACACGGATGGAGCTGGATTCGGCATTGCTGTTGGTGGCAGCTTTGTCTGACTCTCGACGCTGAGGGATAGGTGCAGCGTCTGCTGCGTGAGCAGCAACGGGCGTTGCAGCTTCTATCATGGGCTCGATTTCAACTTTGATTTCATCATCACCATCTGCGCTAGCGGGTGTTTCGTCAACAACCGCTGCGGCTGCAGGAGCTGCGCTGGCTTCGGTGATTTTGAGGGTGTCGATGTCGACCACGAATGAACAGACGGCGAAGATGTCGTCGGCACTGTTTTCGGTGACGAGGGTGAACTGGCTGCCACCATCACCGAGTGTGGCGTGTGTGACTTCACCCATGAGCGCAAGCTCGGTGGTGAGGGTGTCGATGTCGCGCTGCGAGGTGGCGGGCAGGTTGACGTGGTATCGGTGCATGCCTTCGGCCAGTGGTAGCTCTAATGTCAGATCAACAACAGGCGCTGCAACCGGTGCAGCCACAGCCGGCGCACTGGCAACGGCATTGCCGAGCTCGGACAGGCGGTTGAGGCGGTCGCTGACAGTTTTGACCTGGTCATGATCAATAGCCGCGCCGTGGCGGTGGCCTTCTATGAGCATGGTAAGTACGTCTTTAGCCGCCAGAAACGCGTCTACGTGTTCGGCAGTCAGGGTGATTTCGTTTTTGCGGATACGATCAAGCAAGGATTCCAGCACGTGAGTCATTTCTGTCATGTCGGTAAAACCGAATGTCGATGCGCCACCTTTGATCGAGTGCGCCGTGCGAAATACTGCGTTGAGGTCTTCTGTGTCCGGTGCGGATACGTCTATGTTGAGTAATAAGCGTTCTTTTTCTGCTAACAGCTCTGCTGCTTCATCAAAAAATACTTCATAGAATTGACTCATGTCTACTGTCATTATTTCCCCCTTCTGGCGTTCCTTAACACAGCTTTCCTACGCTGCTTTGAAAAGCTAGTATAGCCTTATATTTAGCGGCTTTGGTGCATTTTTTTGTAGTGCAGTATGTGCAAATATTTGCACATACTTATGTTCTATGCAGGCTGATCTTAAAGTGTGCGCGAATAGCGCGGTGTAAGCTTGTCGGGTTGTGATAGATACGCATCAAAACACATGGCGATGTTGCGCAAAAATAAGCGGCCGCTTTCTGTCACTTGTAAGGTGTTGGGTGTGAGAGTGATGAGGCCATCTGTTTGCATGTCAGCAAGTGTTGCCAGTGCATCGGCAAAGTGCACATCAAAGGTGATGTTCCATTGCTGCTCAAACTGCGATTTATCCAGCGTCAAATCACACATCAGTTTGGTAATCGCATCGCGCCGTAATCTGTCTTCATAGCTGATGCGTATGCCACGCTCAGTGGCTAAGCCACCCTGGGCTATGCGCTGTTGGTATTCGGCCAGATTTTTGGCATTTTGCACATAAACTTCATCTGTCTGGCTAATGGCGGAAACACCAAATGCATAAATGTCGCAGTCTTTATGGGTAGTATAGCCCTGGAAGTTGCGATACAAAGTTTGCTGTTGCTGGGCTTTTACCAACTCGTCATCGGGTTTTGCGTAGTGATCCATGCCGATATAAACATAACCTGCGAGTCCTAGTCTATCCAGTAACAATTGCTGCAGCGCAATGCGCGTAGGCAAATCTGGCAAGTCGGATTCCTGTATCAGGGTCTGGTGCTTTTTTAGCCATGGTACGTGGGCATAATTAAAGACGGCCAGCCTGTCGGGTGACATGGCAATAATCTGAGTTAATGTATCGTCAAAACTGGCCACAGTCTGATGCGGCAAACCCACCATTAAATCCATGTTGATACTGGGGATGCCTGCATCACGCATCCAGCCATAAACTTCATGTATCAGTTCGACAGACTGTATGCGATTGACGGCTTGTTGTACGGTGAGGTTAAGGTCTTGCACGCCCAGACTGACACGATTGAATCCGCTATCTGCCAAGGCTTGTACATGCTCATGGGTGAGTTCGCGCGGGTCAATTTCGCAACCGATTTCGGCACCTTCTGCAATGTTGAAGTGTGCACGAATATGCGCTATTAAGCGGCTGATATCATCAGGATGTAAATAAGTAGGTGTGCCGCCGCCCCAGTGTATCTGACGGACTTTGCGATCAGGCGCGGTTATCTCGGCGATGCGAGTAATTTCCTGGAATAAATAAACCAGATATTCGGTTGCTTTGGTGTAATTCCGAGTTGCAACCATGTTGCAACCACAGTAGTAACAGAGCGTGTCGCAGAAGGGAATATGGACGTATAGTGACAAATCCCGCCCGCTGCCTTGGGTTTGTTGCAATTCTACTGACCAGTCTGTGGCACCAAATGATTCTGCAAAATAGGGTGCGGTCGGATACGACGTATAACGTGGTCCGGGCTGGTTATATTTTTCTAGTAGAGATGCGGAAAGCTTCATGATGTTTTATATCGCAACAAATAAGGATAACTTTATCTTAAATTTACTAATTTATCTATGAAGAAGTGTGAGTTAATTTAATCGATTCAACAGTTGTTGGTGTATGCCACCAAAACCGCCATTACTCATGATCAGTATGTGGTCATGCGGGAGCGCAGCATTGACGATGGCGGTAACGAGTTGCTCCATGTCGTGATATACCTGTACACGTTTACCTAATGGCGCAAGCGCGGCGGCAACATCCCAGTCCAGATTGGCGGCGTAGCAGAAAACCAGATCGGCGCTAGTGAGGCTGCCAGCCAGGGCGTCTTTCATTGCGCCTTGCTTCATGGTGTTGGATCGAGGTTCGAGCACTGCAATGATGCGGGCATCGCCAACTTTGTTACGCAGCCCGGCCAGTGTGGTGGTAATAGCGGTTGGGTGATGAGCAAAGTCGTCATAAACGGTGATGCTGTTGACTACACCGCGAATTTCCATGCGGCGTTTGACGTTTTCAAATTTGCCTAGGGCCTCGCAAGCTACTGCAGTAGATACTCCCGCATGGCGTGCGGCAGCAATGGCAGCGAGTGCGTTATGCACGTTGTGTGCGCCCATTAAAGACCAGTTTACGTCGCCCTGTTTTACACCATTGAAATGTACGCTGAAAGAGGATTCGCCGCCCTGTGCGCTCCAGCCATCCTGGCTGCCTAGCCATTCAACCGGCGTCCAGCAACCGCGGGCGATGACGCGTTTGAGGCTGTCTTCGGTGCCATTGGCAATGACCAGTCCTTGTGATGGTATGGTGCGCACGAGGTGATGAAACTGGGTTTCTATGGCGTGTAAATCAGGGAAAATATCAGCGTGGTCATATTCCAGATTGTTGAGTATGGCGGTGCGCGGATGGTAGTGGACGAATTTTGAGCGCTTGTCGAAAAAAGCGGTGTCGTATTCGTCGGCTTCGATTACGAAGAACGGTAAATCAGTTAAGCGCGCTGAAATACCAAAATTCTGCGGGATGCCGCCCACCAGAAATCCGGGGTTTAAGCCGGCATCTTCTAGTATCCACGCCAGCATCGAGGTAGTGGTGGTTTTGCCGTGGGTGCCTGCAACAGCCAGTACCCATTTATCATGCAGTACGTTTTCAGCCAGCCATTGCGGGCCTGAAATGTAGGGCAGGTTCTGATTCAGTATAGCTTCCATCAGCGCATTGCCGCGTGTCACGACATTGCCGATGACGAATACGTCAGGCTTGAGTGCCAGCTGGCCCACGTCAAAACCTTCTATTAAATCTATATCTAGTGCACGTAACTGGTCGGACATCGGCGGGTAAACATTGGCATCGCAGCCCGTGACTTTATGTCCTGCGGCACGGGCTATCGCCGCTATGCCACCCATGAATGTGCCGCAGATGCCGAGTATGTGGATGTGCATTAGTTTAATCCTGCGCCGTCGCTGAGTGTGTTTTTGCTCAAATCGACCATGATGTTGCGGCCTGGGATGACGGTGGCGATGGCGAGCAGGAAGATTTCAATAAAATCTGTACGTTCCTGTTCCGGGATTTCGCTGGTGCGATTAAAGGTGCCGAACATGGAGTCATGGAATGCGGCAATGTACAGGATTTGTTTTTTGAGTTCAGCCACATTAAACGGGTCTGCATTATCTCCTAGCTGAGCAATAACAACCTCACCCAGCTTTTCCTTGATGGAGGTATAAAGATGGCGCATGTATTCGGCTGCGCTTTGACGGCCATTTTCATCCTGAAGCGTGAAATCGGCGCTGACCATTTGGCCTTCTTTGGTTTTGAGGGTGACGCGTTTTTCTATCGGGGCGCTGGGTGTGCTGTTGGGTTGAATGATGAGGCTCATGGCATTTCCTTAAAAATTATTTTTCAATTGTACACAACCACCGTTAAATCAGCACCCATAACCATAATGGCAGGCTGATTAGGAAGAGTACGGTACTCCAGGCGATAGTGAGTGCGACAGCTTCAACGTCGAGCTGATATTTGTCAGCCAAACCCAGTGCCATTAACATAGTAGGGACGCTGGATTCTATGACCGCGCCAATTTGCGCTTCACGCAGGCTGCCGAAGTAATAGCGGGCAATGAGCCAGGTCATCAATGGCAAAAGTAATAGTTTGAATAGTGAAACGGTGAGTACGGCTGAGTTTGGTACCAGCTTGCGCCAGGGAATGGTTAACCCTAGCATCAACAGCATCACTGGGACAGTCGGCTGTCCAATAAAGCGCGCAGCGTGGATGAGGGGTGTGGTATCCACAGGCGTCAAGCTTAAACTGGCGCCGAGCAGAAATGACCAGACTGGTGGCAACATCAGCCAGGTTTTAATGGGATTGCTGATACGAACATTGCTACCGCCTAGCCGTATCGCCATCCATACTCCCAGACTCCAGAGCAGTGGTGTTGCTGCACCCATGTCGGCAAATGCGGCATAGCGTGCGCCTTCGTCACCAAACAAAAAATGCAGCAGTGGGTAACCCATAAACAGCACGTTGCCAAATGTACCGCACAGTAACAAGCCTGTTTTAGTTTGCTTGCTCAGGTTCGCGCCAAGTGGGGTGCGGAATAGTAAAAGGTAGAGCAATCCGCCGCCTAGCAATATGCCTGTGGCTAATAAGGCGGGCACAGAAAGCAGTTCGGTGGTGATGTGGGCGCTGGCAGCGGCGGCAAACAGCAAGGCGGGGGCAAACAAATTGATGGTGATGGTCGCAATGTGGCTACGGATTGCGCGCACCTGGTCTGCGGTTAAATAACGTCGCCAGACGCCACCACTGATAACCAGTAAACTCATCGGCAGCATTACTTCTAAAATTAATTTCCAATAATATTCTAAGGACATGGCGGCTAATACAAATCAACTGGTTATCGTTATATTAACATTACCGCAGCAACAGCACCGACAAACTGATTGACATAGTGTAAATATAACACTATCGTTATGGTGTACACACTACACTTAGGTAATTATGGCGCCTTACTGTTATGAATATCCACACCCTGCAGTAACTACGGATATTGCTTTGTTTACGCTGCGTGATGATCAGTTATCGATACTGCTGATTCGTCGGCGTGCTGACCCATTTCAGGGTAGCTGGGCGCTGCCTGGCGGATTTGTTGACCCTGATGAATGTCTGGAAGACTGTGCTTTGCGTGAGCTGGCAGAAGAAACGGGGATTACTGGGGTATATCTGGAGCAGCTTTATACATTCGGTAAACCTGGCCGCGATCCGCGTGAGCGCATTATCAGTGTGGCGTACTATGCACTGGCACCATATGAGGCGCTTGCTCCGGTTGCGGGTTCAGATGCAGCAGAGGTTGCATGGTTTACGTTGGATGCATTGCCTGCGCTGGCATTTGATCATGCCGACGTTATTCAACTGGCGCAGCAGCGTTTGCGTGCCAAGCTAGATTATTCCACTGTTGCATTTGGTTTGGTGGAATCGACATTTACCTTGGGTGAATTGCAAAAAGTGTATGAAATCATACGTGGTGAAGCATTGGATAAACGTAATTTCCGTAAACATATTTTGAGTTTGGGTGTGTTGGCAGAAACCGGTGAAGAGCGCTGTAACGGCAAGCACCGCCCGGCAAAACTCTATCGCCTCGCCCATCCTGGCGCGGTTCAGTACATTAAATAACGAGGTCGCCATGCAAACCTTATTTCAGATGCCTCATACCCCTAAAGTTATTGCGCCACCCATGGTGGAAGAAGTGCTGGGTGCCGATGAGCGTGCGACGTTGATTGCACACATCAAAACCATGATGGCGCAGCAAAATGCGGTGTTGGTGGCACACTATTACACCTCGGCAGATTTGCAGGATTTGGCTGATGCGACTGGCGGATGTGTATCAGATTCGCTGGAAATGGCGCGATTTGGGCATGCTCATGCAGCCAGCACCATACTGGTTGCCGGCGTTAAATTCATGGGCGATACTGCGAAAATTCTTAACCCTGAAAAGCGCGTACTGATGCCGGACTTGAATGCGAATTGCTCATTGGATCTGGCATGTCCCGCGGATGAGTTTTCGGCTTTTTGCGATCAGCATCCTGATCGTGTCGTGGTGGTTTACGCCAATACATCTGCGGCCGTTAAGGCGCGGGCGGACTGGGTGGTAACTTCCGGCACCGCAGTCAAAATCGTTGCGCATTTGCATGCTTTAGGTCAAAAAATATTGTGGGCACCTGATAAGTATTTAGGTGATTACGTGCAGCGGACCACGGGCGCAGATATGTTGTTATGGCAGGGTTCCTGTGTGGTGCATGAGGCGTTTAAGGCGAAAGAGCTAGCTGCGATGAAACTGGCGCATCCGGATGCGGCAGTGCTGGTACATCCGGAATCTCCCGCTGATGTGATCGCATTGGCAGATGTGGTCGGTTCGACCACGCAGATTATCCGTGCTGCGCAGACTATGCCAAACCGTGAATTTATTGTGGCAACGGACAATGGCATATTCCATAAAATGCACGCCGCTGCACCTGGCAAAGTGTTTATCGAAGCACCAACCGCAGGCGTGGGTGCAACCTGTAAAAGCTGCGCGCATTGCCCGTGGATGGCGATGAATGGTTTGCGTAGTCTGGCACATGTGCTGGAAACCGGTGTAAATGAGATTTTAGTCGATAGCGCGACACAGCAAAAAGCGGTGTTGTCGATACAGCGGATGCTGGACTTTGCTGCGCAGCACTAGGTTGTCCGTGGTCGCGCTGTTGTTAGGCGCGACAAGTGTTTTTGGTTTTGCCCCATTCAGTTGGTGGTGGCTGCCGTTGTTGACGTTGTCAGGTTTGTTCCGCTTATGGCGCCATGCGCCTGAACGTAGTGTGTTGCTGGGTTGGTGGTTCGGGCTGGGCTTTTTTAGCGCAGGTGTATCCTGGATATATACCAGCTTGCATACTTATGGCGAGATGTCCGTGAGTTTGGCAGCGCTGGCGGTGTTGTTGTTCGCAGCCTTTCTGGCATTGTTCCCCGCTGCTGTGGGTTATGTGTACAGGCGCAGCGCCGCTATGGCGATATGGAGCGTACCTGCAGCGTGGATGCTGGCTGAGTGGGTACGTGGCTGGATATTTACTGGATTTCCCTGGCTGGCAGTGGGGTATTCGCAAGTGCCAGCTAGTCCATTGGCCGCCTATGCGCCTGTTATCGGGGTATTCGGCATTTCCTTATTGTTGGCCTGGACAGCAGCAGCATTAGTATGGCGTTCACGATACAGTTGGCTGATTGTTGTGTTGTGGGGTGGCGCGTGGATGATGCATGATGTGCGCTGGACTGTACCTGTTGGTGCACCCATTAGCGTCAGTCTGATTCAAGGTAACATCAGTCAGTCTATCAAATGGCGACCAGAGCAAGTCTGGACGACGCTGCGTGATTATCGTGATTTGGTGGAGAGCAGCCAGTCACGCTTAATTGTTTTGCCCGAAACTGCTATCCCATTATTTTTTGATGATATACCTGCAGGATATTTAGAGGGCTTGGCCGAGCATGCGCGCAGCAATGGCGGTGATGTGCTGTTTGGTGTACCGGAACGCTTGGCTAATGGTAATTATTACAACAGCGTCATGAATGTTGGTACGGCAGCGCTACAGGTATATCGCAAATCGCATTTAGTGCCGTTTGGCGAGTATATTCCGCTGAAGTCTGTATTCGGGCCAATTACCCAAGTTTTGCATATTCCGCTGTCGGATTTTTCGCGTGGCGAGCTGCATCAGAAACCATTTCAAATTGCTGGACAGCAGGTGGCAGCGAATGTCTGTTACGAAGATGTGTTCGGTGAAGAAATCATCCGGCCGCTGCCACAGGCAACATTGTTGGTGAACGTCACTAATGATGCCTGGTTTGGCGACAGTATTGCGCCTTGGCAGCATCTGCAAATATCGCAAATGCGAGCGCTGGAAAGCGGGCGGCAAATGTTACGCGCTACGAATACGGGTGCGACAGCAATTATTGACGTCGATGGTCGGGTGTTAAAGCAGTTGCCTATATTTACCCGAGCTATACTCACTACCCAGGCGCAAGGTTATCAAGGGTTGACGCCTTTTGCGCGGTGGGGAAATTACCCCATGTTGTTACTGGCGAGTGTAATGTTGCTGGGTGTGTTGTGGAAGTTGGTCATAAGCACAGTTTTTAGGAAATAACATGATCGAATCGGGTGCTGCGAACTCAGGGAATAATGCTCATGATGGTAAACATCATGAGCATGTGTTGCATGTCCATTGGCGGGTAGCAGTTTTAATGGACGATACGTCTGAACATAAGCATCTTTTTGGCCGTACCTCTGAAGTGTCTGCAACTGCCTTTACCCTCGACTTTGAACAGCCATTGACTGTCTCTAAAACGGTAACGATCATGCTGGAGTTGCCTTCAGTTGATACACATATTCCTGCAACGGTAATTCAGTTGAAAACGGAAATTAAAAGCTGCATATTGTCTAATGACCATTACCGTATCGGGGCGAAGATTGTGGCTTTTACGGGTGATGCCAAAACCAAATATTTAGCCCGTGTACTCTCTGGCTAAAAATAGATTATCGTCCCGTACTTCCAAATCCGCCTGCGCCACGTTCACTTGCATCGAAGTCTTCAACTATATTAAATTGCACTTGTACTACAGGCACCATTACCATTTGCGCAATGCGTTCCAGCGGGTTGATGGTGAACATGGCGTCACCACGGTTCCACATGGAGACGAACAGCTGGCCCTGATAGTCTGAGTCAATTAATCCGACCAGATTGCCTAGCACTACACCATGTTTATGTCCCAAACCTGAGCGCGGCAAAATGACAGCGGCTAAATCTGGCGTACCGATGTGGATAGCCATGCCGGTGGGTATGAGTAAGGTTTGCCCTGGGTGAAGCTCCATGGGGGCGTCTATGCAGGCACGCAGGTCTATGCCTGCAGCGCCTGGTGTTGCGTATCCTGGCAACTGCTCGTGTAAACGTGGATCGAGGATTTTAACGTCTATGGTGCGGTTCATTTTGCCTCCTGATATAAATTGGCTAGGTGTTGAATAATTTGTCGGGCAATACTGGATTTGTCGGCACGTGCCAGTGGATGCGCGCCGTGGTCGTCGAGCAGGGTGACTTCGTTGCTGTCGCTACCCAATGCATCCTGAGCGCGATTGACCACCAGTAGTGGAATGTTTTTACGCTGGCGTTTGGTAGTGCCGTTGGCGATGAGGTTTTCGGTTTCTGCGGCAAAGCCTACGCAGAATGGTGGCTGTGGGCGTTGCGCAACTTGCGCCAGAATATCGACATTTGGGGTCAGGTTGAGCGTGAGCATGTCGGCGGTTTTTTTGATTTTCTGTTCGTGCGCCAGCTCAGGACGATAATCGGCAACGGCTGCCACGCTAATGAAAATGTCGGATGCGGCTACGTGCTGATTAACTGCGGCAAGCATGTCCGATGCGCTTTCCACCTTGATGATTGTCGCGTTTTGCGGCGGAGTCAGGCAGGATGGGCCGCTGATTAATGTGACTGTCGCGCCTGCATCCAGCGCTGCTTGTGCCATCGCATAACCCATTTTGCCTGAACTCAAGTTGGTGATGGCACGTACGGGATCGATTTTTTCTATTGTTGGCCCTGCGGTAATCAGTATTTGCTTGCCTGCTAAACAGCGTGGCGCAAATTGCGCGACTATCGCCTGAAATAAATCTGCGGGTTCTAACATTCGTCCCAGCCCCGTTTCACCGCAAGCCTGTTCCCCACTGGCAGGGCCAAGGAGGTGTATACCGTCGGCGTTTAGCTGTGTGATATTGCGTTGTGTTGCTGGGTTTTTCCACATTTGCTGGTTCATAGCGGGCGCAACCAGCAGCGGGCAGGTGCGCGCCAGGCATAACGTGGAGAGCATGTCGTCCGCCAGTCCGTGCGCGAGCTTGGCAATGAAATCAGCACTGGCTGGTGCAATGATGGCTAAATCAGCTTCGCGGGTGAGATTGATGTGCGCCATGCCGTTGGCTGCATCGTTCCACATGTCGGTGATAACAGGATTGCCCGATAGCGCTTGAAATGTCTGTGCACCAACGAACTGCATCGCGGCCTGAGTCATCACTATTCGTACATGTGCGCCAGCTTTGACTAGCAGGCGTGTGAGTTCGGCTGCTTTGTAAGCAGCGATGCCGCCGGTGACACCTAACAGGATGTGTTTTTTTGCTAATTGCGGCATGATAGCGTTTATAAAACATAAAAATGAATTCTACCGCAAGGAGGGGAGAGTATGGCAATTACCGATTGGCCTGAGGATGAACGCCCGCGTGAAAAATTATTATTGCGCGGTGCTGCAGCGCTGAGCGATGCGGAATTGTTGGCTATATTTCTGCGTACAGGCGTGCCGGGCAAAAGCGCAGTGGATATGGCGCGAGAGTTGATAGGTGAGTTTAAGTCATTGACGGGTTTGTTTGCAGCGAGTCGGCAGGCGATTTGTGCAGTCCATGGCTTGGGTGATGCGAAATTTACGCAATTGCAAGCTGTGCTTGAAATGTCACGACGCGCGCTAGCAGAAGAAATGCGTCAGGTCGATGCGCTCAACTCACCTGCGGCAGTACGAGATTATTTGCGTTTAGTATTGTCAGGGAAAGCCCATGAGGTTTTTTGTGCGGTGTTTTTGGATAGTCAGAATCGAGTGCTTGCGGTCGAGGAGTTGTTTCAGGGTACGTTAAATCAGGCAAGTGTTTATCCGCGTGAAGTGGTTAAGCGTGCTTTGGCACACAATGCCGCTGCCTTAATTCTGGCACACAACCATCCATCAGGCGTGGCTGAACCGAGTCGTGCGGATGAAAATTTAACGCAGGCATTGAAAAATGCGCTGGCACTAGTTGATGTGCGGGTTTTAGACCATTTTGTGGTGGGCGAAGGGAGTGCCATTTCATTCGCAGAACGTGGATTACTTTGACTTTTTATATAAAAGCATGGTATAAATCTCGTTTTTCCGAATTCAGTGGGGGGTCAACATGGCTCGTGTATGTCAAGTTACTGGCAAATCGCCAATGTCTGGGAACAACGTTTCCCACGCGAACAACAAAACTAAACGTCGTTTTTTGCCTAACCTGCAATCACGTCGTTTCTGGTTAGAGAACGAAAACCGCTTCATCCGTTTGCGCGTTAGTACAGCTGCTTTGCGTACTATCGATAAAAACGGTATCGAAGCTGTGTTAGAAAAATTACGCGCCGCTGGCGAGAAAATTTAAGAGGCTGAACAATGGCTAGCAAAATCCGCGAAAAAATCAAATTAGAATCGACAGCAGGTACAGGTCATTTCTATACCACCAGCAAAAACAAGCGTACTACGCCTGAAAAACTGGAATTTATGAAGTTTGATCCTAAAGCACGTAAACATGTGCTTTATAAAGAAATCAAACTGAAGTAAATTGAGTTGTTTCGGTAGTAGTATTGCCAATAAAAAACCCGCTATGAGCGGGTTTTTTATTGGGTAAGTTTCGATAGTGTTACGCTATTACATATATAACCACTAGGTACGTCCTGTGTAAGGATAATTTTGATAAAACCTGTAGCCTCTCATTTGCAGAATGAATATCTTCCTTATGCTGAATTACAACAGCAGCCGGCAGAGTGGTGGGCGCAAGTATTAGGTGTAGTGTGTTTTGGCGAGCAATTGCCAGTGGTGAATGGGGCGGTGTTGTCGGTGACGTTGCCGCCATTACTGACTGCAGGTGCAATATGTGAAGTGTGGCAGAGTGCCGCTCCGGTTACATCAGGACAAGAGGGGAATATTCAATATCGGTGTAATGACGAATTTGTGTTTGGGGTTGTTACATTAGAAGAAGCCGATTTTTCTGGAGATGAGTCTAGTAGCGCGCTACAGTTGGCAGCGGCGCTTGCTTATCGGCAAATCGTTTCATTGCTTGATACATTACGTTTTCCCCATGTTGTGCGGTTTTGGAATTATATGTCCGATATTAATGGGCATAGCCACGGCTTAGAGCGTTATCGGCAGTTTAACGTAGGTCGGCAGGCTGGTTTGTTGGCGCAAGGGCGCTCGGTAACTGGCGGTTTGCCTGCGGCTTGCGCGCTGGGTGCCTCGGCAGGTCCGCTGAGTATCGCTTTTCTGGCGGGCAAGG
The DNA here is from genome assembly GCF_009937995.1 of Sulfuriferula nivalis. NCBI lineage: Bacteria > Pseudomonadati > Pseudomonadota > Betaproteobacteria > Nitrosomonadales > Sulfuricellaceae > Sulfuriferula > Sulfuriferula nivalis. The sequence continues at coordinate 2,984,544 of NZ_AP021881.1, read as the reverse complement.
TTGCGCCCATAGCGATCGAGAATCCACGACAATTAAATGCATGTGCTTATCCGCCTGTGTATGGTCCGCGTAGTCCGACTTTTTCCCGAGCTGCTTTATTGCCGTGGTCAGGCGGGGCTTGTCTGTTTATATCTGGTACGGCAAGTATAGTCGGGCATGAGAGCTTGCATCTCGGAAATGTGGTAGCGCAAACACAGGAAGCGCTGGAAAATATTGCTGCGGTATTAGAAGTCGCTAATCGTCAGCTGGCATGTGGGAGATTTGATTTACGTGATTTGCATTACACCGTTTATGTGAAGCATGCTGCCGATTTAGATAAGGTCAGAGCAGTATTGAATGCTGTGGCAGGGACTGATATCCAGGTGATTTATTTGCAGGCCGATGTATGTCGGCAGGAGCTGTTGGTTGAGATCGAGGCTGCGCGGGGTTTGTCATGTACTGTGTCTGCGTGAGTGTTATTTTTTGAGATGGGCGTGATGTTGAAATCTACAACGCACTTTGTGCTGATACCGAGTTATAACCCGGGTGAAAAAGTATATGAGACGGTACGTGCTGCGCGACGCTTTTGGCACCCAGTCTGGGTCGTGGTGGATGGTAGCACTGATGGCACAGCCGCAGGTCTGCAGGCGATGGCGGCTGAGGACGACGGACTGCGCGCTATCGTTTTGGCAAAAAATCAGGGTAAAGGTGCTGCGGTGTTGCATGGTATGACTCTGGCTGCTGAAGCGGGTTATACCCATGCGTTAACGATGGACTCTGATGGTCAGCATCCTGCTGAACTGATACCTGATTTTATGGCGGCTTCATTGAGTCAGCCTGCCGCCATGGTGCTGGGTGTTCCAGTGTTTGATGCGGATGCGCCTGCGTTGCGCGTGCAGGGGCGGCGGGTGTCGAATGCGTGGGCAAATCTGGAAACCCTGTGGTCGGGTATAGGGGATTCGCTATATGGTTTCCGGGTTTATCCAGTTGCACCACTCCGCCACATTATGCGTTATCAGCCTTGGATGCGGCACTTTGATTTTGATCCTGAGGCTGTGGTGCGATTATGCTGGTATGGCGTGAAACCTGTTAACTTGCCTGCGCCTGTTCGATATTTTCGACCGGAAGACGGTGGCGTCTCGCATTTTAAATATTTGCGGGATAACTTACTGTTGAGCTGGATGCATTTCAGGTTGTTTCTGGAGTTCATTTTGCGTTTGCCTGTTTTGCTGATAAAGCGGGTAGCGGGTAAGTAACATATACGCTCCGGCGATGTGATTTTGTGTGACAGTTTCGGGGTTTGGTGTAGACTAGCCCTATAATAATTAGGGGTATCGATTGCCAGCGTGAGTTGGTATTACTGCCCTGTGTTGAGGAGTGTTACATGAGTGATCGCGCATATCGATTGATATTCGGTGCATTGTTGTTGATTTCACTAAGTTTTGATCTTAATTACTTGATTTATGGCCTGATCGTGCTGAGCTTGTTCGAAGGCATAACCAATTGGCGCATACCCAAATTGGTGAGTCGGTTGCGGGCAGGTTCAGGTCCAGCGTATGCGGCGATGGTTAATGCTAATTTATTACCAATCGAGTTGCCTTGTCGGTTTAATTGTGAAGCCGAAAGGGTTTGGCGATTCGTTGTTGCTTTGGTTTTGTTCATCACTACGGTGTTGTTTTATGAACAGTTGTGGTTTTTTCCATGGTTCATGGGGTTCGCTATTTTCGGTGCTGGTGTGAGCGGTATTTGCCCTCTGTTGTTGGCCATTAAGTGGCTGGGATTTAAATGAAATTTTCACAGCATTCTTCCGACCAAAAACTCATACCCAGTGATTTGCCATTAAAAATCACGGGCATCGTGTTTTGGGGAATGGTGCTGGTTGGTTTGTTGATTGCTTTTTTGATGTTAGCAAGCAAAGAGCGTGAAATTACCGCACAAAATTTGCAATACACTGGGCTTGTGGGGCGTACGTTTGTTACGGATGTTAACGAGGCACTTAAAGAGCCCCCCACTTTGCCGGTAAATTATCAGGAAAATCTGCAGCAGGTTTTTACTGCCTTATGTCCCAGCATACATTGTACTTCCATTACGCTTACGCAACCTGAGGGTATGCTGCGTGCTGGTTCTACACACTTAACTGAAGGCGGTGTTAGTCAAACGTTGCAAATAGCGGACTCGTCGCGTACGTTGACGGTATATTTTCCCAGTGTAAAAAACATAGAGAATAGTTATCGTAAACAGATACTGATTTCCGTTGGTCTGGTGACGATGTTGTTTGGGTTGGTATTGCAGCGCATTTTGCATAAGTTATTGTCGCAACCCTTTAAAAGCATGGTGTCACGTGCGCAGCAGTTTGCGGAGGGTGATATTGCGGTCAGGTTTGATGAGTCACGTAGTGACGAATTTGGTTTTTTGGCTAAATTTATTAATCAGGCACTAGACTCCATCGTATTTCAGCAGACAGAGTTGCGCACAGCATTGGCGCGGACATTGGTATCGGAAGATGCGTTAGCGCACGAAAAAGAGCGTGCCGAAGTCACTTTGCAGTCGATTGCGGATGCGGTGATTACGACCAATGTCGTGGGTGAGGTGCAGTATTTGAATCCAGTCGCAGAGCGTTTAACTGGCTGGTCTAATGCAGATGCGCAAGGGTTGCCAGTAGAGTCAGTCATTAAGTTGGTGGATGAGGTGACGCAGTTAAAGATACCTAATCCTATCCATGAATGTTTAAAAATTGATGGTGTGATTACTATGGATAATCATGCAGCATTATTGCAGTGTAACGGGCAGTTCCTTTCTATCGATATTACTGCAGCACCGATGCATAATCATCAGGGTGAGTTTATCGGTGCTGTCATGGTATGTCAGGATGTGAATAATGCACGCAAGCTTGCTTTGCAGCTGACCTACCAAGCTAGTCATGATCCGCTGACGGGGCTGTATAACCGTCTTAAGTTCGAGGAAGACTTGTTGCATATGTTGGCCACAACGGAAAAGGCGGATCAGCATGCGCTGCTTTATATCGATCTGGATCAGTTCAAGATAGTGAATGACACGTGTGGACATATGGCGGGCGATGAGCTGTTGCGTCAACTCACTCGGGAATTGAAGCGCAATATACGGCAAAGTGACACATTGGCGCGTTTGGGTGGGGATGAGTTTGGGGTGTTGTTGCGAAATTGCGGTTTGGCCCGCGCACAGGAAGTTGCGGATAAAATTCGCCACAGCGTAAAAGAGTTCAGGTTTGCCTGGCATGATAAAACTTTTGAAATCGGTGCCAGTATAGGTTTGGTCAGCATTACGCAAGATAATCTTAATGCTGCCAGTATTATGAGTGCGGCTGACTTGGCCTGTTATACGGCAAAAGATGGTGGGCGTAATCGTGTACATGTGTTTCAGCCGGCTGATATTGAGCTTATGCAGAGACAAGGCGAGATGAGCTGGACTACCACTATTACTGAGGCGCTGGAACAGAATCGGTTTGTACTCTATGCGCAGCCGATAGTCAGCTTATCCAATATCGATGCTGGTAATTTGCACTGGGAAGTGCTGGTTAGAATCAAGGATGCTGCGGGTCAGATAATTCCGCCTAATGCTTTTATTCCTGCGGCAGAACGCTATAACAAAATGAGCAGCATAGATCGGTGGGTGGTGTTGAATGTATTTAAGGCTATTGCCACTGGGAAGCATTTTATCGTGCCGAAGGGCGGCGAGCGCGTGGTGGCAATTAATTTATCCGGGGAATCGCTGGGGGATGATGAAATGCTCGCGTACATCTGCAGCAATGCCGCAGATCTGGGCATCTCGTTACATGAGATTTGTTTCGAAATTACTGAAACGGTAGCGATAAGTAATTTGAGCAAAGCTACGCATTTTATCCATGAGCTTAAGGCGAGAGGCTGTCGTTTTTCACTCGATGATTTTGGTAGCGGGTTAAGTTCATTCGGGTACTTGAAAAATCTGGCCGTAGACTACATTAAAATTGACGGCAGTTTTGTTAAAGATATGGAAGTTGATGCTATAGATTGCGCCATGGTGACAGCGATTAATCAAATCGGTCATGTCATGCAAATCAAAACCATAGGTGAGTGGGTGGAAGATGAAGCCACATTCAATGCACTCAAAAAACTGGGTGTTAATTATGCACAAGGCTACCACACCGGTCGACCAGCCCTCTTCTGGGAAGTTATCCCTACGCAAGATTAGCGACGTGAATTCTGGAGTTGTGGTTTCTGGGGTAAAATCGTGCCATGCATACAACTACTGGAACACTCTACGTCGTCGCCACACCGATAGGTAATCTGGGTGATATTACTCAACGCGCACTGGATGTGCTTAAAACGGTTGAATTGGTAGCGGCTGAGGATACTCGGCATAGCGGGCAGCTGTTATCTCGACTGGGAATTTCAGTCAAATTTGTAGCCTTGCATGAACACAATGAGCAGCGCGCTACTCCTTTTCTGATAGCTGATTTACAAGCTGGCAAAAACGTTGCCTTAATTACTGACGCAGGAACCCCTGCGATTAGTGACCCTGGTACGTTGCTGGTAGCCGCCGCGCATGAGGCCGGGATACGCGTCGTGCCTGTGCCGGGAGCGAGCGCAGTCGTGTGTGCATTATCAGCGGCTGGGATTTATGCGCCTAATTGGTTGTTTTACGGTTTTCTGCCTGCCAAAGCCAGTCACCGTCGCGATGCGTTGGTACAACTTAAGGCATTACCGTACACCCTGATATTCTATGAAGCACCCCATCGTATAGTGGAATGTGTCGAAGATCTGGCCGCGACTTTGGGTGGCGACAGACGCATTACTTTTGCACGCGAACTGACCAAGCTGTTTGAAAACATCCACAGCCTGCCATTATCAGAAGCGAGTGAGTGGCTGGCAGCCGATGCAAATCGGCAAAAGGGTGAGTTTGTGCTGATCGTTGAAGGCGCAAAAGAAGTCGAAGATAATCCTGAACAGCAGCATTTGCGTGAGACTTTAGCCGTGTTGCTGGAAGAGTTGCCGCTCAAACAGGCTGCACATATTGCTGCCAAGCTGACGGGCATTAAAAAGAATACCTGTTATAAACTTGCGCTGACCATGCGCGATGACCCGACTGATGAGGAAAACTGATGCAATCCATCACCATTACCCGCCCTGACGACTGGCACCTGCATTTACGTGATGGCGAAACGCTGCGAGCCGTGCTCCCTGACACAGCTCGCCGTTTTGCACGTGCCATCGTTATGCCGAATCTCAAGCCGCCAGTACGAACCACTGAAGATGCGCGCGCCTACCGTGATCGCATTCTTGCCGCCGTGCCAGCAGGGATGCAGTTTGAGCCATTGATGACGCTGTACCTGACCAATAATACCGAGCCAGCCGAAATTGCACGCGCAAAAGCCAGTGGGATAGTTCATGCGGTGAAATATTACCCCGCAGGTGCAACGACGAATTCGGATATGGGTCTGACCGATTTAACTAACGGCTATGCTGTGATAGCGGAAATGGAAAAGCACGGTATGCCATTGCTGGTACACGGCGAAGTCACTGACCCCAGTGTCGATATTTTTGACCGTGAGGCGGTATTTATTGAGCGTCATCTCATCCCGCTGACGCAAGCTTTCCCCGCATTAAAAATCGTGTTGGAACATATCACCACGCAGCAAGGGGCGGAATTTGTGGCGAATGCGCCTGCTAATATTGCCGCGACCATCACGGCACATCACCTGCTTTATAACCGCAACGCCATGTTTCAGGGCGGCATACGTCCGCACTATTACTGCTTGCCTATACTGAAGCGCGAGCAGCACAGATTGGCATTGGTGAAGGCAGCAACCAGCGGCAGTGTCAAATTTTTCCTCGGCACGGATAGTGCACCGCACCCAAAAAATGCCAAAGAATCTGCTTGCGGATGCGCAGGCATGTACACCGCACATGCCGCCATCGAGCTCTATGCTGAGGCTTTTGAAAAAGCTAATGCCCTGGATAAACTGGAAGCTTTTGCCAGCTTTAATGGCGCAGACTTCTATGGTTTGCCGCGCAATACTGACACCGTTACGCTGGCTAAGGAAAGCTGGCTGGCGCCTGCTGAAATTTCGTTTGGTGCCGATAAACTGATTCCTTTACGGGCAGGTGAGCAGCTTGGTTGGCGGATAGTTTAGAGTGCCGTTATGTATTTGCCTGAGCACTTTAAAGTAACCGATTTAGCCAAAATATCCGAGCTGATTGCAGCCTATCCTCTGGCAATGCTGATTACCATATCGGCTGCAGGTGAGCCTTTGGCTAATCATTTGCCATTGCTGCTGGATGGCAGTGTGGACCAAGGCTATCGCTTGCTAGGGCATATGGCACGTGCGAATCCGCAATGGCAAGATTTTTCAACAAGTCATGAAGTGCTGGTGACATTTCAAGGCCCGCATGCGTATGTCTCACCCTCATGGTATAAAGGCTCGGGTGTGCCCACCTGGAATTATGCCGTGGTTCAAGTGCGTGGCAGGCCTAAAATAATAGACGACGAGACAGCGCTTGAAGCGCTGCTTAAACAGCTCACCGATAGTCAGGAATTGCAGTACGACACGCCGTGGAATTTAACGCTAACCGATGATCAGCGCACGAAGTTGTTGGGCATGATAGTGGGTTTCGAGATAGAAATTACTGAAATAGTTGGCAAATTTAAGCTCAGTCAAAATCGCCCGTTAGCCGATCAGCAGGGTGTTGTTGATGTGTTAGCGCAATCGAGTAATTTTTATGAGCTTGAGATAGCTCAGCTAATGCAAAATAATCTATCAATTTAATGACGATTGATAGATGGGGATGGTTATTAACTTTAATAAAATTAATAATTAAATGCGGATAATAATCACGAATGGTAAATTATTGTAATTAATATCAATATGTTATAAGTTGTAAAAATAACTGGCTACATAAATATCTATTAGTTTTTAAGAAATTGATAGATATTTTTTTTGACTACGCCTATCATTAACTATCAATTTTTTGTAAATTAATAGTTATGTCCTTGCCCGTCACACCGCCGTCATTACATCAATTACTTACGCAACTTTCCTCTACGCGTGTGAGTGAGTTAGTGTCGTTGCCTATACAATCAGTCAGAAATGAACGTTATTTTCATTGGGATGAGTTACGCCATCGGCCCACTCCAGCGGGTATTACTCATGATGAATGGTGGCTCATAACTAAATTCGCCCGCGTGAGTCAAGCCAGAAACTTAGCTTTGCTAAGTGACAAACAGGGCTCGCCTTTTAGTTATGTGTTGGCTGAGTCGGTATTAAAAGCATTGCGTTATATAGATCGTCATGCAGGTGGGGCGGATACACAAATTGATACGGCAGCACGTGATAATTATATTTTTGGACAATTGATCGAAGAGTCAATTACATCTAGTCAATTAGAGGGTGCGTCCACCACCCGCCGCGTTGCTGAGGAGTTGTTGCGTACAGGACGTAAACCTGTGGATGGCTCTGAACGTATGATAGCCAATAATTTTGCCGCCATGCAATACATACAAACACTGGCAAAAACCGACTTAACACCAGAGATGATTTGTGAAATTCAGCGAATAATCACGCGTGGCACATTAGAGAACTCGGCTGATGAAGGTCGTTTTCGGCAAGATGATACGATTAATGTTGTCGATAATCGAGATGGCGCGGTATTGCATCAACCACCGCTTGCAACTGAGTTAGCCCAACGTATGCAGCGCTTATGTGTTTTTGCTAATCAGTCCGAGGATGATGAGCCATACTGCCATCCTGTGGTACGTGCCATATTGCTGCATTTTATGCTTGCATATGATCATCCATTCGCCGATGGTAATGGGCGTACCGCACGCGCTTTATTTTATTGGGCTATGGTGCGGCATGGTTATCGTTTAATGGAATATGTGTCGATTTCCAGCATTTTGCGTAAGGCGACGGGGCAATATAAACGTGCTTATCTTTATACTGAAACAGATGATGGTGATGTAACCTATTTTCTCATTCATCAATTAGAAACCATACAAAGCGCTATTTATGCGTTGCGTGAATATCTGGCAATTAAGCAAAATGAATTACAGCAAACCCAGCAATTGCTAACAGGTATGAATAACAAGTTAAATTTGCGCCAAATTGCGCTTATCACCGGAGCGCTTAAAGGGCGTGCTGATACCTATACAATTAGCAGTCATCAGCGGTCACATGGCATTTCTTACGCAACGGCACGGCAGGATTTAATGGATTTGGTCACGTTTGGCTTGCTGCAGGAGCAGAAAAATGGCAAAGCGTTTCAGTACTTCGCACCATTGAATTTACGTGCTGTGATTGGACAGTTAAATTCCACTAGTAATTAGCACCCCCTGTATTTAGTAGTTCTTAATTTCACTATTTCGCGTCAGTGATGCGGGGTTTTCTTCAATTTGTAACGCATTTTTCATCGTTACGTCACGTAGTATGTTTACTGTTACGCTCCATAGACCATAGATGGAGCGTACCATGTTAGAACAACAAATATCCCGCCAACCCCGCACACGCAACTCGTTAGTCGTGTCATTGGCACGTGACAAGCATGAAATCCGTGAAGCGCAGGCGTTGCGTTATAAAGTATTTGCCGAAGAAATGGGTGCGCAGCTGATGTCTGCGCACAGTGGATTGGACGAAGACGAGTTCGACAGCGTGTGCGATCACCTCATCGTCCGCGATACGGATACAGGTAAAGTCATCGGCACTTACCGCATTTTGCCACCAGACCGTGCAGCGCGTATCGGTGGCTATTATTCCGAGCAGGAGTTCGACTTTACCCGCCTGGTGCATTTACGTGCGGGTATGGTGGAGATAGGGCGTTCATGCGTACATCCAGATTATCGCGGTGGCGCGGTGATAACCTTGCTGTGGTCAGGACTGGCAGATTATTTGCGCCAGCATGATTATGACTACCTCATCGGTTGTGCCAGCGTCGGCATGAGTGATGGCGGACACACTGCTGCCAGCCTGTATCATAAGCTAGCTGCAGAAGTATTGAGCCCGGTGGAATGGCGTGTATTCCCACGTACCCCATTGCCACTGGAACGCCTGCAAAGCGATCTGAAAGTCACCACGCCACCGTTGATCAAAGGCTATTTGCGCGTCGGTGCCTATATCTGTGGTGAACCTGCCTGGGATGCAGATTTCAATTGTGCCGATTTCATGATGCTGCTGTCGATCAAGCAAATGAATGCGCTCTACGCCAAGCATTTCATGAACAAGGGCTGAGATTCAAGTAAAATTGGCGGATGAATTTATCCGGATTTTTAACTGCCTATTTGTTGCGCCCCGTGCGGGCATGTGCCTTGCTGATGTTGATCATCGTGGGGTTAATCACGCTGGGGATTGCATTCCCGGTGCTGTCTGTATCTGCACGTGAGCGCGTTATGCAGCGCTGGTCGCAAGCGCTCATCTACATCGTCGGCATCCGTTTGCGTATAGTTGGGCAACCCCCCTGCGCTGCCGCCTTGGTAGTTGCCAATCACGTATCCTGGGCGGATCCTTTCGTCCTGATAGCGGGTTCCCCCGTCCATTTTGTCGCCAAAGCGGAAATTCGCAGCTGGCCGGTTTTTGGCTGGCTGGCGGCGCAAGCAGGCACCATCTTCATCCAGCGCGAACGTGCGCGTGACGTTCATAAAGTCACCCAGAATTTCACCGCCGCATTGCAGTCAGGGCGCGCGGTTGGCATGTTCCCCGAATCCACCACCACCAACGGCAAGCAATTACTCCCGTTCAAGCCACCACTATTTCAGGTCGCACTTGATGCCAATGTCATCTGCCAGCCCGTGGCGTTACGCTATGAGCATGACGCAGCGGTGTGGATAGATAATATGGGCTTTTTGTCATCAATCTGGCGCATCATGGCAGTACCACAGATACCCGTCGTCGCTACCTATTGTGTACCTGTGGTACCGAATAGTCAGATGCATAGACGTGATCTGGCGGTGGCTAGCGAAGCGGCGATCGCTGCTGTATTAAACCTGTCTGCGCCGCATATAGACGAAATTTAACAGTACATTACAAGAATCTTTTGTTACGTGTCATTTCGCGAATTTGAAGAAAGGTATTCGTAAATGGATTTTTCAATTGTAGTGTTATTAGTGATTATAACGGCTGCTACATTTTGGCTTTTTGGTCTGAGGAGAGCCCGTCAACTCAAATTCATTGATAATTTTGTTTTTCACTCTTCCATTAAGAATAAGTTGGTGGCTAAATATCCTCACTTAAATGAAGAGCAGATAGCGCTTATATTTGAGGGTTTGCGTTCATACTTCCGTATTTGTAATAGCGCTAATCGGAGAATGGTTGCCATGCCATCTCAAGCTGTTGATATGGCATGGCATGAGTTCATTATTTTCACCAAAGCGTATCAAGATTTCTGTAATAAAGCATTGGGTCGATATTTGCATCATACGCCCACAGAGGCGATGGTTACGCCTACTCATGCAGAAATCGGCATAAAACGTGCCTGGAGGTTGTCGTGTATTCGAGAACAGATAAATCCAAAATCGCCAGAAAGATTACCTTTGTTGTTTGCAATAGATGGTCTGTTAAATATTGAGAATGGATACAAGTATTCGTTAAACTGTAAGAATCGACTCGATAATGGTAGCTCTGGTGGGGGCGGTTATTGTGCTGGAGATATTGGTTGTAGTTCTGGGGGTGGCGGAGGATGTGGTGGAGGTTGTAGCGGCGATTCAGGTTGCGGAGGTGGCTGTGGTGGTGGGGATTGAAATAAGACCTTTTTCTGGAATATAAGGCTTGAAGGTTGAACTAGGTTTTATCCAGGGTGCGGCGGGTACTTCGCGCATTTTCTAGACCTGCCTCTGCGATTTCGTGAGTGATCCTTATGGAGATAATGTGAGAGAAATTAAACTTCTCGAGAAATTCAAAGACCAAAGTACGTGGCGATTACTGAGTCTTGGGATAGTGACATTTGGTGTTTACTTTGCGCACTATATTAAAAGTCAGACTGTAACTATAAACGAGATGGTTGATGAAAAAGACAGAATATCGACAGGGTTTATAAAGGTTATATTAATAATCGCATATAGTTCACTCACGATGTTTATTGCGTCCTTGGTCGTAAATGATGGGCAACTGATAGAACTAATAAGCGATATAGCGGATAGTGTCTTAGAGTTATTGTTTATCGTTTGGGGTTTTAAAGCCAGGAACAGGCTAAATGCTCTTTTTGAAATCTCAACAGAAGATGAAGAGTGGTTTAGTGGTTTTTTGACTTTGTTGTTTACACCGATATATTTTAACTATCAGATCAATTTTATTTGTAAAGCACATCAGGGACGGGGCTAGAGGTGTAGTGCATTTATGCCTCTTTGCTAGACCGACCCTGCGACTTCGTGTAGCGCAGTAATGCATTTTTTCTAGATCCAGCGACCTCTAACCGTAAAAGTAAAGTGAAATAACTCGCAATATAACAACAATCAGTAGAACTACATTTGATGCATTAACTATTCTCGATAACCAGTCTTTACCTTGCGGAAACCAACCAATATCCTTAATGCTTCTTTTAAACATTTCACTCTTAGTCAGCGATTTTTCAACACCTTGTTTCCAATGTGTGGCCTCATAAATCGCAATGCGAGCCCATGTACCCAGATACGCTATTAACATCAATACCATGATCCATAAACTTCTTATATCTTTTGAACTGAGATCGTGACCCCATCCAAATAAACTCGTACATGCAAAAAATATTGCAATATACTTCATTGGGACAATGCTTCTACGCATAGGATGTCCATCAAAAGAAAAATTCCATACATCTTTAAATGATATGTTTGATTGATACGCTACTGCGCGTAGGGCATAGGTATATTTAGTACAGAAATAAACAGTAAACATGGCAAACGAAGTAATAAGACCAATTATTGCCATAGACCCTCCAGAGCATCGGGGGCTGGTCTAGATATGTAGCGCAATCTATGTGTTTTTTCTGTACCCGATCCTAGGTCACTCGTTGGCGTGAGTGTGTCCGTGCGTGCTTGATCAGCCAGCAGTAATTGCTTTAATGAGGGGCGTGTCGTTGACTGTAGGCGTTGCCATTCCTGTACAGGTACAAGCACTGCTGTTTCTGCGCCGCTTCTGGTCACCATTTGTGAGCCTTCTGATAGGCAGGTATTTAAAAATTCGCTAAATCGTGCTTTTGCACTTTTAACTGACCAAATATGCATGACATGCTCCAAAATTAATAACATGTAAGTTAGCTTTTAATGCCCTGTGCTTGTTACTAACCAGCTTGGTTTAGCCGTGGATTTGATGAAATCTGTCAGGTTAAGCCATTGCCTGCAATACTTCTGGATGGGTAATGGCAATGCGAATTAGAGTATTGGCCGCACCACTGGGCTTAATTCGCCCCTGCTCCCAACCTTGCAGTGTGCGTACTGATACGCCCAACAATACCGCAAATTGACTTTGTGTAAGTCCTGATTTATTACGTGCAATGACGACAGGTGGTAAGTTCACTTGTGTGCTGCGCGCCTTTACGCCTGCTTTCATTTCACGGGCAGAGGTTAGGAAGTCGGCACAAAACTGCGCCATATCTGGATCGTTCGCTAATTTAGCCATCAAACACCTCCTTAAGTTGCTTAAAAAATTCCGCAGGCAGGTTGTCATATTTTGCTTTGGCATAGACCATCAGTAATATGATTTCACCCGCAGCAAGCTGATTAAAATATATAACCCTTACGCCGCCTCGTTTACCCATGCCTGCACGCGACCAATGTACTTTACGACATCCGCCACTTTTAGGTACTACGTCACCCGCCAGTGGGTTGGCTGCAATCCAATTCACAAATGCTATGCGCTCGTCTTCATCCCATACGGTGTTTGCATATTGAATGAATATACTAGTTTCGATAATGTTAGCATGGTTAAGCTATACGCTTAAAGCGTATAATTTCCATCGGAATTTTAATGCCAGCGCTTAATCCCCGCCATGCCGCCGCATTCCACCTGAAATACCTGCCTGTCTTCCAGTCGTAATGCGCTGAGTTGACCACCCCAGAGGCAGCCTGTGTCGAGGGCGATGTTGTCGCTTTCTACTTGTAATCCCAGCGCTGACCAGTGGCCGAAAACGATAGGTGAGCCCTCACTTAGGCGATTGGGCGCGTGGAACCATGGGTAATAACCTTCGGGTGCTGAGTCTAGTCCGGCTTTGGCGGTGAAGTCCATTTCGCCCGTAGCAGAGCAGAAGCGCAGTCGCGTCATGCCGTTGGTGATGACGCGTAATCTATCCTTCCCCGTTAAATTGTCATGCCATTGAGTGGGTTCGTTGCCATACATAGTGCGCAGGTAGTCCAGGTAATTGTCGCCGCGCAATGCTGATTCTACTTCGCCAGCCAGACTTAATGCCTGGCTGATGCTCCACTGCGGCAGTACGCCTGCATGTACCAGAAAATAGCCTGATGTGTATATTGCCAATGGCAGATGACGCAGCCAGTCCAGCAATTCATCCTTGTCTGGCGCATCCAGTATGGGGAGGAGGGTGTCGCCCTTGTGATGTTTTTCATAGCCCGCCGCCACGGCGAGTAAATGCAAGTCATGATTGCCCAGTACTGCGCTGATCTGGTTGTCCCGCGCCCAGCGCAGCACAGCGAGCGAGTTAGTACCGCGATTAACCAAATCGCCCAGTAAGATAATGCGGTCTTGCGCGGGGTCGTACGCGATAAGCTCCAGCATTTGTTGCAATGCGGGAAAACATCCCTGTAAATCGCCGATGACGTAGGTGCTCATTTTTAACCCAGAAACGCCAGTTGACCACTAATATAGTAGCTTAACAGCATGACACTTAATCCTTATTTCCATTATTTATTTGTGATCTGTTCTTAACAACGTTACCCGTCGAACTGTCCGCCCCTCACGTCACATAGCGGCGTTGCTCCGCACTTGAATGGATAACCATTCAGCGTTTGTCGCGCCTTGCTCTGCACCGCGATGTGCGGACACTACAACGTGTCCAGCTGACGTTTCTGGGTTAAAATACCCATCTACATTCGTTTCATAAAATCCATGCTCTCTCATCTTAACGCCCCACAACGCGAAGCGGTTAAATATCTCGACGGTCCTTTGCTGGTGCTAGCGGGTGCAGGGTCGGGCAAGACGCGAGTCATTACTCAGAAAATATCATATCTTATCGATGAATGTGGTTATGCGCCAAATCATATTGCCGCGATTACGTTTACCAACAAAGCCGCACGCGAAATGCAGGAGCGGGTTGATAAACTCAGACCGGGCAAGCCAGCAAAAGGTCTGACGGTCTGTACCTTTCACGCGCTCGGTGTGCAGATTATGCGCCAGGAAGCACATCGATTAGCTTACAAACCACAATTTTCTATTCTTGATTCTGCTGATGCCATGCAGATTATCAATGAAATATTAAAAACCACTGACAAGCAGGAAATCCGTCGCGCTCAGTGGCGTATTTCTGGATGGAAAAACGGTTTGATCACGCCCGATGTTGCGCTGGCAACGGCGGAATCTGACCTTGACGCCACTTACGCTAAAATTTACCAGCGTTATCAGGACACGCTCAAAGCCTATCAGGCGCTGGATTTTGATGACCTCATCCGCTTGCCTGCCGAACTGTTTGCTACTGATATGGAAATGCTGGAAAAATGGCGCAAGAAATTACGCTATTTGCTCATCGATGAATATCAGGATACCAACGCCTGCCAGTATCAAATTGTAAAACAGCTCTGTGGCGTATCGGGCGCATTTACTGCCGTGGGTGACGATGATCAGGCTATCTACGGCTGGCGCGGCGCGGATGTGAAAAACCTGCATCAGTTGCATGAAGATTACCCGCGACTCAAAGTCATCCAACTCACGCAAAACTATCGTTCCACGTTACGCATACTCCGCGCGGCTAACAGTGTCATCGGCAATAACGACAGGCTGTACGACAAACAGTTATGGAGCGAACACGGCAACGGCGATCCTGTGCATGTAATGGCGTGCAAAGACGAAACTGAAGAAGCGCAAAATGTGGTGATGCGTATGCTGGCGCATAAATTTGAGCACCGTACTCGCTATGGCGATTATGCGATTTTATATCGCGGTAATCATCAGGCACGCGTGTTTGAGCAAATGTTGCGCAATGAAAAAGCACCTTATGTGATGTCGGGCGGGCAGTCGTTTTTTGAGAAGTCCGAGATCAAGGATCTGATTTCCTACATGCGCCTGCTCACTAACAGCGATGATGATCCTGCTTTCATTCGCGCCGCTACCACACCCAAACGCGGCATCGGTGCCGCTACATTGGAAAAGCTGGGCGAATACGCCGGGCAACGTAAAATCAGCCTGTTTGAAGCGGTGTTTGAAGCAGGTTTTGTCAGTCGTGTGACCGAACGCCAGCTTGAGCCATTGCTCACTTTTTGCCAGTACATCAACGCGCTGGAAGCTCGTGTGCGCAATACGCCGGTCAGTGAAATCATGGCGGATTTGCTCAAGGCGATAGACTACGAAGTCTATATTTTCGACAGTGACGAAACCCGCGCTGCGCAAAACAAATGGAATAACGTACAGGAATTCGTGGGCTGGCTGGGTAAAAAGGGCGAGGCCGATGATAAAAACTTGATCGAGCTCACGCAAACCATTGCCTTGATTACGCTACTGGAAAACCGCAGCGAAGATGAAATTGATGCGGTGCGGTTGTCCACTATCCACGCTGCCAAAGGGCTGGAGTTCGGTCATGTCTTTTTGGTGGGTGCGGAAGAAGATATCCTGCCGCACCGTGAGTCGGTTGAAAACGGTACGCTGGAAGAGGAGCGTCGTCTCATGTACGTCGCCATTACCCGCGCGCAACGTTCACTAACCATCAGTTACTGCAAGCGCCGCAAACGTGCGGGCGAATTGCAAACCTGTGAGCCTTCACGTTTTATCGGTGAAATTTCACAAGACGACATGCGCCAGTCGGGGCAGGATGTTGATCCTGTAGAGCAACGTCAGCAAGGCAACGACAGGCTGGCGAATATCAAGGCGATGCTGGCGCAGAAGTGAACTAAATCAGACTGCGATGTTGATAGTGCCGCCGACGGCTGCACCGGGAATTGGGTGGTTGTTCGCGTCGCGCTGGAATTGTGGCGAAGTTTGCGCATTCGGTGTTTGATTAACTGTGTTCTGCTGTGCGTGTTGCTGGCGTTCTTTGATAGCGCCAATTTGGTCGGATATAGACTGAATCTTGGCTTTGCCTGCTGTGGTATTGGCCGTTGCGCAATTAACGCAATCAGATAGCTGGTGTTGCAGGCGTGCGAGTTGCGACGTAGTGTCTAAGCCTGCGTTACCTATATTTGAAGTCAGTCCAGTTGTAGATAACATTTCACACCTCTGTATCTGGTCATTATTAAGCTGAATTGTGCGATCATCGCCTGCTCACGATGATCGCACAGTTCCTTGCGTCGCTTTGTTTATTACTTGGCCATTGTATCTTTGCCCATCGTATCTTTTTTCATACCGTCATGTGCCATGCTGTCTTTTTTCATGCTGTCATGAGCCATGGCGTCTTTCTTCATACCATCATGCGCCATCACATCTTTTTTCATTTCATCTTTAGCCATGGCTGGTTTCGCCATGCTGTCGTTTTTCATCATGTCATCGGCAAAAGCCTGTGTGCCTGCCAATAAAAGACCAGTAGTAATGATAGTAGCTAATAATTTACGCATTTCGATTTTCTCCATATTTAAAAAAGGCAAGATTGCCATAACATCAGGGCGGTTGAACATTCAACTGCCGCCGAACCAGTTGTAACCTTGATCTTCCCAATAGCCGCCGGGGTTGACGTTGGTTACATAAATAGCTTGGATATGCTTGGGGTTTTTGTACCCCAGCTTGGTGGGTATCCGCAGTTTCATCGGATAGCCATATTCAGGGGGCAGTATCTGCCCGTCGTAGGTTAACGATAATTGCGTCTGCGCCTGTAGCGCGGTGGGCATGTCGATGCTGGTGTAATAATCATCAGCGCATTTGAAACCCACATATTTCGCCGTGAGATCCGCGCCTATATGCTGAAGAAAGGTAGCAAAAGGCACGCCGCCCCATTTACCTATCGCGCTCCAGCCTTCGACGCAGATGTGGCGGGTGACCTGGCTGACCTGAGGGAGCGCATGCAGCTGTGCCAGCGTCCATGGCCGCTTATTGGCAACCAGTCCGCCGACTTCAAGCTGGAAGCTGTCACCATTGATTTTGGGGACATCTTCGATGCCATAAAAGGCATTGAACGGAAACGGGCGGGTAATCATGGATTCAGGGTAAGTCGGTGCCAGTTTGTTGGGGTTGAATAACCAGGCTTGCACCTTGTCGTTGAAGGTGGATACACGCATCAACGCGCGCTCTACCGAATCTTCATTATCCAGCGTACAGCCAGTTAGCAATGACAAGCCACCTAAGGATAATCCACGCTGTAAAAACAGGCGGCGTGATGGCTGCGGCATGGCTTGCAGGGCGGCTTTAACGATAGCTTGCTCGTCCAGGGTTTGTATTTTTTTCGGTTTGAACATGATGTTTTCCTTAACGTCCACGTATCATCAGCAGCAAGGTGCGCGGCACTAATGCAACCATGAGCAGATGCACGGCGACTACCGCGACTAATGCCGACATCGCTACAAAGTGAACAATGCGTGCGTTGTCATAACCACCCATCAGTTCGCGCAGCAATGGCAGTTGCACTGATTTCCATATCGCCAGCCCTGACATCACCAGCACTATGATGTCGATGATGATGAAGAGATAGGCCAGCTTTTGCGGCTGGTTGTAGTGGCTCAAGTCGGTATGTGCAAGCTTGCCTTTGATGGCGGCCAGCATATCCAGCAACAGGGCGCGGGGCGAAATCGGGAAAAATTTGCGTTTGAATCGCTTAGTCGCCAGATTCAGACTCAGGTAGATCAGCCCGTTAGCCATCAGTATCCACATCGCAAAAAAGTGCCACAGCAGCGCGCCACCCAGCCATCCGCCCAGCGTTATTTCCTCGGGAAAATTAAAATGAAAAATCGGCGATGCGTTATAGATTTTCCAGCCGCTCATAACCATTGCTACCACGGCTAATGCGTTGATCCAGTGGGTAGCCCTGAGCCACCATGGATGGATGATTTGCGCCCCGTTCATTTATATAACCTCGGGAATTGTTCTTGTAAGTGCGCCAGTTTGGGCATATCGTTGGCGACGATATACAGCTGATCCGGATGTAGCGCCAGATAGTCCTGATGGTAGTCTTCGGCAGGATAAAAGGCGGGTAAGGGCACAACCTGCGTCACGATAGGTGCTGAGTACAGATGCTGAGTTTGCAACTGTTTGATATACGCCATAGCCACTTCACGCTGGTTGTTATCCGTAACAAATATAGCCGAGCGATACTGGGTGCCGTGATCTGGACCTTGATAATTCAGCTCGGTAGGGTTGTGTGCGACTGCGAAATATACTTTCAGCAGTTGTCCGTATGAAATCTGTTTGGGATCAAACACCACCCGGACTGATTCAGCATGACCAGTGGTGCCGGTGCTTACCTGATAGTAACCAGCGGTATCGGCTTTACCACCAGCATATCCAGCGGTTGAGCTGACTACGCCTTTGACATGTTTGAATACAGCATCAACACCCCAGAAACAGCCACCTGCAAAAACTGCAGTTTGTTGATTGCCTGTACTGACGGTATCCTGAATCGGGTCAGGCAAGCTGCGCAACTGGCCGTCAGCCAGCGCCGATCCAGTAGCCAGTACGGCGGTAATTGCCAGTGCGCTTAACCTGGGCAGTAAATGATTTAGCAGTTCCATGTTGATCTCCTCTTTGTAACTCAATCGAGCTTACTGGTTGATTCGCGCTGGGCAGAAAAAAGGTTACACGGCGTCAAAAATAATTTTATATATGAGGCCTTTGCACGATGTAGCGAGCGCAGTTCAGATGAGGCGGAAATCAGCGAAAAAGCGGAGTGTACAAGTAGTACATGAGCATTTTGAGCTGATTTCCAACGACGTATGAACAAGCGCAGTAATCGTGCAAAGGTCTCTATATGTGATATAAACCACAAAGTTGACTGCATGGTGCAGATGGCGGACATGGCGACTTAATCTTTCAGGAGTGAGTGTGGCCAAAACTAGCGTATCGCTGGAAATGCTGATGCAGCAGGCGCTGACAGGAGATAAACGCGCCTATGCTGATCTGCTGCGAGATACCGCGCAATTCCTTCGCCCTTATTTGAGCAAACGCCTGAGTGCTGCCAGCGATGTCGATGACTTGCTGCAGGAAATCCTCGTTTCCATCCATAAAGCGCGCCATACCTACGATGGTATGCGCCCCTACAAACCTTGGGTGTTCGCAATTGCGCATTTTCGTCTGCAGGATTATTTGCGCACTTATTATGCAGATCAGCTCAGAACAGCGACCGAATTGGGCGAGCTGGAAAATACTTTGCCCGCAGATGTAACTAATTCCGACTTCAGTTACGAATCAATTAGTGGAGAGGTGAATCAGCTGCCAGAAAAACAGGCAGCGATATTGTCATTGATGCATGAGGAAGGTTATACCGCCAAAGAGGTTGCCGCCAAGATAGGTATGAAAGAATCTGCGGTCAAGGTAGCGGCTTTTCGCGCCTATAAAATTTTAAGAGAGAAGCTGAGTAAATAAATGGATGCAATGGAAAAACAGATAGCCAGCCTGGTGGCAGACGCCGATAGCGTACAACCTGCGCCCAGTCCATTGATGTTGTGGCTGAAATGGATGGGGATAGCGGTAGTGTATATCGTTATCTCCCTGCTGGTACTCGGCGTGCGTGCAGATGTGGTGGAGAGACTGCATAGCACCATGTTTATTGCCGAAATGGGCTTGCTGGTCGCCATAGTTGTCACTACTGCCCTGAGTGCCAGTTTGCTGGCATACCCTGATATTTATCAGCGTAGCCGCTGGACGCTGGCACCCATATTCATGTTCATCATCTTTATCGGCGTCATCGCGTTGGCCTGGCAAGCAGATAACCCACCCGCGCCACCGCCAGTCCACAGCTACCAGTGTTCGCTGACAATTGCAGTGCTGGCACTGCTGCCAGCGGCATGGATGTTCTACAGCATGCGCCAGCTCGCCAGCACCCACCGCCGTTTTGCAGGGGTAGTGACCATGCTCTCGGCTTTTAGCATAGGTGCAATCACCCTCAGACTGTCAGAGCAAACCAACTCCATTATCCATGTGATCGAATGGCATTACCTGCCTATGATAGGCGTGGCATTGCTGGGTGTGTGGCTGGGGAAAATATTGTTGAAGTGGTGAGCTGGACTCGGGTGACGGATGCAGTACTTACACAGTTAATGCTGGGGTAACAGCAATTTTGGTGCTGCCAATATGTCATGACGTTGTTGTCATGAGCCAGTGATTTGTCATGACAAATGTAAGCGTCCAGCCCAGCCACTCCAATCCCTTCACTACTTATGGTAGTTCATTTTTAAACGGCAGCAATTCATCAATCTGGCTATTAGGCCAGACCGGTAATTTTTCCAACGTATCTTTGAGCCATGCATAGGGTTCCAAGCCATTGAGCTTGGCGGTAGCCAACAAACTCTGAATCGCTGCAGCGCGTTTGCCTGCACGTTCTGAGCCTGCGAACAGCCAATTCTTTTTGCCGATGGCAATGGGTCGTATCGCATTTTCGACTGGGTTGTTATCAATAGGCAAGATGCCGCTGTCCGCATAGCGTATCAGTGCTGGCCAACGCTTGATGCTGTAATCCAACGCGCGGGCTGTGCCGCTGCCATCGGCCACTTTGACGCGAGTCTGGATTAACCAGTCATGCAGTTCGCCCAATAACGGTTTTGCCTGAGTCTGGCGCAACTGCAAACGACCTGCCGCATCCAGCTTGTCCGCAGCCTGCTCAATGGCATAGAGTGCCGCGATACGCTGCAGCGCAGCCGCTGCAATTGGACTTTGGTTGGCCGCATGCAAATCAAAGAACTTCCGACGTGCATGTGCGAAGCATGCCAGCTCAGTGATGCCTTGGGTAAATAACGCTTTATAACCAGCGTAATCGTCAACCATCAAGTGTCCTTGCCAACCTGCCAGAAAGTGCCGCGCATGCAATCCCTGTCGCCCTGGCTGATAGTCAAACACCACGATAGGCGGTGCGGATGAAGGGGATGCCAAATCACCCGTGCGGTAAGCCCACAGATAAGCTTTCTTGGTTTTGCCCGCCCCGGGGTCTAATTGTGGCACTGGCGTTTCATCCGCATGCAATACACTGCGTGCCAGCAGTAATTCAGTGAGCCTGTCGACCAACGGTTGCAACGCTACCCCCACACGTCCGACCCACTCCGCCAAGGTGGAACGCGCCAGGGTCACCTGGCTGCGCTGGGCAATGTGTTCTATACGGTAGAGCGGTAAATGATCAACGAATTTACTGATCATCACCCACGCCAGCAAACCTGATGTCGCCACGCCGCCGTCGATGACGGCAGCTGGAATGGGGGCGGCAGCAACGGTTTCGCAGTGGCGACAAGCATACTGTGGACGGATGTGTTGATGCACGGTGAACTGGGCAGGTTCGACATCCAGTTGTTCGCTGATGTCTTCACCGATTTTGATTAACGCACCACCACACGCACCGCACTGGCAAGATGCAGGCTCATGGCGATGAATGATGCGGGGCAGATGGTCAGGCAGTGGCTGACGACCTGCGCGTGGACGCGCAGGCTTGGGGATAGCGGTTGTCGCATCTTCGGTATTAGGTGTATCTGGCTGCCCGATTTGGGCTTCAATGGCCGTGATGTCGGCTGCCCAGCACTCATCAAACAACGCACGCTGCTCAGGCGAGAGCTGCTCGCTCTTGTTGGCGAAGCGGATGCGGCGGTAATAGGCAAGTTCCAGTACCAAAGCCTGGTTCTTGAGTTCGGCGTGCTGGATTTGCTTAGTCAGCGTGAGGATTTGTGCGGTGTTTTGCTGGAGTAATACTGTGTTTTGTTGAATGAGTTCAGCATCCTGTTTAACCTGCGCCAACAGCTTATCCACATACGCCGCCAAGGCGGGATCGGGGATAAATTGGGCAAGTTGTTGGGCTGAATCCATGCTTGAATTATACCATTTCACCCCGCCTGAAACCAGCAATAATGCGGGTTTCAGGCATGTTTTTACTGAATCATGAGTGGCTACACCTGCCAGTGGGCAGGGGCTGGGGCACTGAGTCTTTGCCAGTCGATACCTGTGATCAGCCAGTCCCACTGTGTGGGGGTTAAAGGATGGGTGATGGCAGCGATGTCTGGCCAGGTGAAGTGACCACGATGCAGTCGGCGTTGGCACAACCAGACCCCTGTGCCATCCCAGACCAGGAGCTTGACCCGCGTTTGGCGACGATTACGGAAGGCGTAGGCGGCGCCGTCGCAGGGACTGCGACCCAGGCGGTGCTGGATGCGCTGGGAAAGGCCATCTATGCCGATGCGCATGTCCACGGGTTCGATGACTAGCCAGACCTGGGTGGCGATGGGGCTGATGGGATGGGCAGATATCATGGCAGTTGCCGCAACAAGTCAATTAGCCAGGGCGTGCTAGCAATGGGAAGCTCTACCCGCCAGCCAGTGGGGCTGTGGAGCTGGAGCGTGCCCGTGACAGGCGCAGGTTGAACACTGACGGGGATGAGGGTTAGCGGTGGCTGGCGCGTGAGATTGGGCGCTGTTGTCAGCTGGCTGCGCCAGCGATAAAAGGTCTTGGCACATAAGCCGTGCTGGGTGCAATAAGCTGTGACGGTCAGTTTGGTTTGTTGCCAAGCGGTAAGGTGCGTTTGCCAAAAATCAGGCGTGTGTCGAGTAGCCATCTAGCGTGCCTTTCATAAAAAAGCAGCTAGATTGCATGAGTTTGGCGGGCAATGACAGGTGGATGGGCTGGACGCTTACTGACAAATTAGGCTTGAATAGCTTGCATGCCTTGTGTTTCATGCATGGCATAGAACTTGCACTCTTATAAAATCCAAGTGTTTTTGCTTGTTTTTTGAAAGGGGCAACATGGCTTCCTGGTTTACACGTTTATTTCAATCAGCTGAATATAATGAGGTTAAACCACGCCATCGTAAACA
The DNA here is from genome assembly GCF_009937995.1 of Sulfuriferula nivalis. Classification (NCBI taxonomy): domain Bacteria; kingdom Pseudomonadati; phylum Pseudomonadota; class Betaproteobacteria; order Nitrosomonadales; family Sulfuricellaceae; genus Sulfuriferula; species Sulfuriferula nivalis. Next base: position 2,961,502 of record NZ_AP021881.1, on the reverse strand, counting down.
GTCAGAACAACAGGTTGGCAGCATTGCCAGTCTCGACTTGGGGCTGGATGTGAATGCAGCTATTAATGCGCATATGGCATGGAAAAAACGACTGGATGATTTGCTTGCCAGTCAGAACGGGCGTGATGCGCTGGATCCATTGCATGTGTGCCGTGATGATCAATGTGAGCCGGGCAAGTGGATACACGGTGAAGTGGCGATCATGTTGAGTGAAAGCGAGGAGTATCACCGGCTACGTGCTGCGCATGCGGATTTTCACCAAGCAGCCGCTAAAGTGATTACGCTGGTTCAGTCGGGGCGAGATGATGAGGCGCGTGAATCGCTCACTACTGGGGAGTTCGCACGTAATTCAAGCAGGGTTAAAACGGAGCTGTCGCGTATGTATCTTGATCTGGGTAGCAGTGGCTGACTTAATCAGGTTTTGGGTTAATAGACTCGCACTCAGCAAGTGCTAGTGCATTATTCAGTACCGCCATTAGTTCATCGATTTTGATGGGTTTGGTGAGGTAGTAAAAGAATCCGGCATTGCTGCCCTTGTCGATATCATGGCGCATGGCATTGGCGCTGATAGCGATCACTGGAATGTGCTTGGTAGCTGGATCTGAGCGCAGGATAGCCAGTGCTTCATAGCCATTCATACCGGGTAAATTGATGTCCATCAGGATGACATCTGGCAGGTGTTCACGTGCAAGTGTGATGCCGAGGTAGCCATCGCTTGCGCTGAGCATGTTGAGATGCGGGTGGCGTGCAACTATTTGTTCGACCAGCATCAGGTTTGCCTGATTATCTTCCACATAAAGCAGCGTGCGTGATTGAACGTTATTCAATTGTGGCGACTCAGCTGCCATGGGTATGTCAGTTTTGGCAGCAAGCTGTGGAGCAACGTTGCGGGTTAGTTCGATCCAGAATTCGCTGCCCACGCCGACCACGCTTTCTACACCGATGCTACCTTGCATCAGTTCGGCCAGTCGTTTGGACACTACCAGTCCAATTCCTGTCCCTTCTTCATTGCCAGTCTCCTGACCGAGGCGATTAAACGGCTGAAACAGTTGTGCCATTTTCTCGGCAGATAGGCCCGCTCCGCTGTCTTTGATACTGATGCGAAAATGTTCAGGCGAGCTTGCGTTACAACCTACTTCTACCGTTCCGTGTTCACAGTTGTATTTAACTGCATTGGAAAGCAGGTTGATCAGCACCTGTTTCAGGCGCGTGTAGTCAGCATTGACAAACCAGTTGGGGTGACAGGGTGCGAACTTAATTTGTATGCCGTGATGTTGCGCCAGCGGTTCTATCATGGTCTTGCTCTCATGCAGAATTTCATCCAGCGAAACCGGTTCCAGTGATAATAAAAGTTTGCCAGATTCGATCGTAGCGAGATCAAGAATTTCATTAATCAGATCGAGCAGATACCAGCCCGCTTTGATGATTTGTTGTAGCCTGCTAGCCTGGGTGGCTGTTGGTGGCGGAGTGCCGGCTTCCAGTAGTTGGGCAAAACCCAGCACCGCATTGAGTGGGGTGCGCAGTTCATGGCTCATGCTGGAGAGGAATTCGGATTTAGCGAGGTTGGCTTGTTCTGCCGCCAGTTTGGCGTTTTCCAAATGGATTTGCGTTACTTGTAATTTTTCAGCCAGTTTCTGCGCTTCTATGGTGGAAATGACCAAACGTTCGTTCACTTGCTGCAAAAGCAGTATGTGATTATCAGTAGCGACCTGTTTCGTTTCGGCCTCATGTATATCAACTTCACGTACATGTACCGCATCTTCTCGCAGTTGCGTCAAATCTTCCCGTGCCGTGATTAACTTATCACGACTTTGTACAGCTAGTTCATGGTCGGTGGCAGCATTTTTTTTATGCCGCCGCTCGCCTTTGCGGGCAGTTAACTGGACATCATTGCTGTCTTTTGTGTTCATTAACGGCTTTCTGCAAGCTGCTCGTGCTGGTTACGGCGTAACCGCAGGTCGGCCAGTCATAATGCCGGCATACTCCGACAGGACTTCACCAACAATGATGCCTTGGTCGGTAATATCAAATAAGCGTATGTCTTTACTGTGCTCGCTGCCACGGACTTTAACCACTGAGAATACGCGTTTGAACTGCCCTGCAATTTCGATATAGCGCTGTACGATAATGGCGTCTGCCAGAAATGCGCTGCCAAAGGGGCTGAAGCGCAGATCGGTATAGCGATCTTCCAGTTCTGAGGTCATTAATATGGTCACGCCCATGCTGGTGAGTTCGGCAACCATGCGGTACAGCGAGCCGCGAAAATCTTCGCTGAATTCGGGTGCCAGTGCCAGCTCGAAGCCAGACAAGGAGTCAATCACGACACGCTTTGCCTGCATGCGGGTAATCATTTCGATCAGGTCATGCAAGGTTTCGTCTATGGACAAATCCAGTGAGCGCGTATCGATCACGCCCACATGTCCCTCATTGACCAGTGTATGTAACTGATTGCTCAATAATTGATTCGGGCTTTTCTCAAATGCGGCAATCACGCCAGGCTCGCCTCTGCGTACCCCTTCGGCGAGGAATTCTGTCGCCAGTATAGTTTTGCCTGAACCAGAAGGCCCGACCACCAGCAGCGAATACCCGGCAGGCAAGCCGCCGCCCAGCATTTCATCCAGACCTGCTACCCCCATCGCAACGCGTTGCTCGCCCGTAATGGCCGAGGTTGGTATGCCGACGGTTGATCCTTTCTGGATAATGGCGCGCGGGAAAATCTGTATGCCTTTATCGCTGATGCGGAATGTATGTAAACCTGGTACTTGTGCCTGGCCACGCATTTTGACTATCTGGATTTTGCGTAGCATGGAGTTGCGCTGCATGTTCTGTGTCAACCAGAGTATGCCGTCTGCTACGGTAAAAACCGGGCTGGACTCGGATTCAGGAGTTAAATACTCGCCGATCAAAAAGGTAGTCGCCTGCCAGGTTGTCATTTGCATGCCCAGTTGCTGCACAAACTGTTGGAGCTCAGATACCCCGTGTTTCATCTGTTTGGCAGACTGCACGACTGAGCGGAACGAATCAACGAATACCATGCTGGGTGCGAAACTTTTTACTTCTTCAGCGATGCGTGACAACACCTGATCAAAATTTCCTTCCAGCAGATCAGAGGACAGGTTGACGAAACGGATCGAGTCGTTGACCTTATTAATATCAAAAAATGGAAACTGCTGTTGATAGCGCAGCATTTTCAGAACAGGCTCGCCGAGCACGGTAAAGAACAGCGCCCGATTATCTGAATTAGCCTGCGAAAACATGATCTGGTGTGCAAGCGTGGTTTTGCCACTGCCTGGCGTTCCTGCAATCAGGTTAAATGAGAATTCTGGCAGACCTCCTCCCAATAGATTGTCCAGACCAGGTACACCTGTTGCTAGGCGTCTTATATTTACCTTGTTACTCATTTTTGAATTCCTTGTCGGTCTTGTCCGTAACGTCGTTAACCCAGGCGGCACGTAAAATACTGGACATTAACTCCTCGCCAATTAAGGTGGCCAGGATGTCAGTAAAAGTGATCAGTAGCAGCGTATTCGCTTCACTGGCTAGCACGGGTGCTTGTTGCTGTAAGCTTGTTTGTAGTTCTGCGAATCGTTGATCAGACAGTGTTAATGACGAGTTGGACAATAACCAGGGAAACGTAGCTTGGGTAAGGAATACACTGCGTAAGCGTCCAGCCCAGCCACTCCAATCCCTTCACTACTTATGGTAGTTCATTTTTAAACGGCAGCAATTCATCAATCTGGCTATTAGGCCAGACCGGTAATTTTTCCAACGTATCTTTGAGCCATGCATAGGGTTCCAAGCCATTGAGCTTGGCGGTAGCCAACAAACTCTGAATCGCTGCAGCGCGTTTGCCTGCACGTTCTGAGCCTGCGAACAGCCAATTCTTTTTGCCGATGGCAATGGGTCGTATCGCATTTTCGACTGGGTTGTTATCAATAGGCAAGATGCCGCTGTCCGCATAGCGTATCAGTGCTGGCCAACGCTTGATGCTGTAATCCAACGCGCGGGCTGTGCCGCTGCCATCGGCCACTTTGACGCGAGTCTGGATTAACCAGTCATGCAGTTCGCCCAATAACGGTTTTGCCTGAGTCTGGCGCAACTGCAAACGACCTGCCGCATCCAGCTTGTCCGCAGCCTGCTCAATGGCATAGAGTGCCGCGATACGCTGCAGCGCAGCCGCTGCAATTGGACTTTGGTTGGCCGCATGCAAATCAAAGAACTTCCGACGTGCATGTGCGAAGCATGCCAGCTCAGTGATGCCTTGGGTAAATAACGCTTTATAACCAGCGTAATCGTCAACCATCAAGTGTCCTTGCCAACCTGCCAGAAAGTGCCGCGCATGCAATCCCTGTCGCCCTGGCTGATAGTCAAACACCACGATAGGCGGTGCGGATGAAGGGGATGCCAAATCACCCGTGCGGTAAGCCCACAGATAAGCTTTCTTGGTTTTGCCCGCCCCGGGGTCTAATTGTGGCACTGGCGTTTCATCCGCATGCAATACACTGCGTGCCAGCAGTAATTCAGTGAGCCTGTCGACCAACGGTTGCAACGCTACCCCCACACGTCCGACCCACTCCGCCAAGGTGGAACGCGCCAGGGTCACCTGGCTGCGCTGGGCAATGTGTTCTATACGGTAGAGCGGTAAATGATCAACGAATTTACTGATCATCACCCACGCCAGCAAACCTGATGTCGCCACGCCGCCGTCGATGACGGCAGCTGGAATGGGGGCGGCAGCAACGGTTTCGCAGTGGCGACAAGCATACTGTGGACGGATGTGTTGATGCACGGTGAACTGGGCAGGTTCGACATCCAGTTGTTCGCTGATGTCTTCACCGATTTTGATTAACGCACCACCACACGCACCGCACTGGCAAGATGCAGGCTCATGGCGATGAATGATGCGGGGCAGATGGTCAGGCAGTGGCTGACGACCTGCGCGTGGACGCGCAGGCTTGGGGATAGCGGTTGTCGCATCTTCGGTATTAGGTGTATCTGGCTGCCCGATTTGGGCTTCAATGGCCGTGATGTCGGCTGCCCAGCACTCATCAAACAACGCACGCTGCTCAGGCGAGAGCTGCTCGCTCTTGTTGGCGAAGCGGATGCGGCGGTAATAGGCAAGTTCCAGTACCAAAGCCTGGTTCTTGAGTTCGGCGTGCTGGATTTGCTTAGTCAGCGTGAGGATTTGTGCGGTGTTTTGCTGGAGTAATACTGTGTTTTGTTGAATGAGTTCAGCATCCTGTTTAACCTGCGCCAACAGCTTATCCACATACGCCGCCAAGGCGGGATCGGGGATAAATTGGGCAAGTTGTTGGGCTGAATCCATGCTTGAATTATACCATTTCACCCCGCCTGAAACCAGCAATAATGCGGGTTTCAGGCATGTTTTTACTGAATCATGAGTGGCTACACCTGCCAGTGGGCAGGGGCTGGGGCACTGAGTCTTTGCCAGTCGATACCTGTGATCAGCCAGTCCCACTGTGTGGGGGTTAAAGGATGGGTGATGGCAGCGATGTCTGGCCAGGTGAAGTGACCACGATGCAGTCGGCGTTGGCACAACCAGACCCCTGTGCCATCCCAGACCAGGAGCTTGACCCGCGTTTGGCGACGATTACGGAAGGCGTAGGCGGCGCCGTCGCAGGGACTGCGACCCAGGCGGTGCTGGATGCGCTGGGAAAGGCCATCTATGCCGATGCGCATGTCCACGGGTTCGATGACTAGCCAGACCTGGGTGGCGATGGGGCTGATGGGATGGGCAGATATCATGGCAGTTGCCGCAACAAGTCAATTAGCCAGGGCGTGCTAGCAATGGGAAGCTCTACCCGCCAGCCAGTGGGGCTGTGGAGCTGGAGCGTGCCCGTGACAGGCGCAGGTTGAACACTGACGGGGATGAGGGTTAGCGGTGGCTGGCGCGTGAGATTGGGCGCTGTTGTCAGCTGGCTGCGCCAGCGATAAAAGGTCTTGGCACATAAGCCGTGCTGGGTGCAATAAGCTGTGACGGTCAGTTTGGTTTGTTGCCAAGCGGTAAGGTGCGTTTGCCAAAAATCAGGCGTGTGTCGAGTAGCCATCTAGCGTGCCTTTCATAAAAAAGCAGCTAGATTGCATGAGTTTGGCGGGCAATGACAGGTGGATGGGCTGGACGCTTACTACACTGCGTGTGAACAGTGAATTAAAACCGGCTTCGCCGACGATAGAAATGATCTGGGTCGCCATACGCTCCCATAGCAAAATTGCGGTACCCACAATCTTCTCGGTATCTTGCGCCGCGAGGCTGTTAATTCTCTGGTGTCGTGACAATTCACTGGTTGGCATAAGCATCAATAATCAGAGGAGATAAGGGTGTTGATGGATATGACCGCTATTTGAGTCGGGCTGCAATGTTGCGTCATATCACGGCGGATGATGGTCAGAGGGGCATAGGGGTTATGCATATTTGTTTTCATAGTTATTCAACCTGTCTCTTAGTGTTAGCACGCGCCTCCAGTACCACTCTCGCAGGATACACGCTTTGTTGAAGAATAGCCGTATCATTAAACAAAGCGTGAAAATCCTGACTTTATGCCGCTACTCATTCCTGATGTTTTGGTTATCATACGCCGGATAATCTATTGACTGCAGATACCGCAGCTACGTTCACTTCGACCTTGTGTTCCTGCCGATCATCGACCAGTGGAATCCTGTTACCTGTACATTTAACACCATCCATAATCACTTCCTGTTTGGACTGATCAGCGCCGCAATTGATGGTAATGTGATAGGTGGTTTCACGATAGCGATAGTGAACTTTGTAGGATTTCCACGTCGATGGCACACATGGCGCTATGCGCAAGTGATCTACTTCCAGTTGCAGGCCGAGCAGGGTCTCTAGTGTCAGTCGATACATCCAGCCAGCTGCCCCCGTGTACCAGGTCCAGCCACCGCGACTGGTGTGTGGCGGCGCGCCGTATATATCTGCACACATTACGTATGGCTCGACTTTATAACGTGCTATCTGCTCAGGGGTGCTGCTATGATGGACAGGATTGAGCATGGCAAATAATTCCCACGCCCGGTCACGTTCACCCATCATCGCAAATGCCATCGTGCTCCAGATGGCGGCATGGGTATATTGACCACCATTCTCACGTACACCCGGTACATAACCCTTGATATAACCTGGTTCCAGGTCAGATTTGTCGAACGGCGGATCGAGTAACTGGATGATCTGCGCATCGTTACGTACCAGTCGATGATCCACAGACTTCATGGCCTGACGGGAGCGGATACGATCGCCGCCACCAGAAATAATCGCCCAGCTCTGGCTGATAGAGTCGATCTGGCATTCGTCGTTACTGGATGAGCCTAACGGCGTGCCATCATCAAAATAGGCGCGCCGATACCAAGCGCCATCCCAGGCATGCGCCTCAATATTGTTACGCAGTAGCGTCGCCTGGCTTGTGCAAATTTCGGCAAAGGTCGAATCATTCCGGCCGTTAGCCAGGCCTGCAAACAACTGCAGGTTTTCATACAGGAACCACGCTAGCCAGACACTTTCACCCTTGCCCTTGTGACCAACCAGGTTCATGCCGTCGTTCCAGTCGCCACCACCCATGAGTGGCAGTTCATGTTCACCAAAACGCAAACCATGCTTGAGCGCACGCACACAGTGTTCATAAAGACTCGCTACTTGTGATGAGCGCTGTGGCTGGTCGTAATAAGCCTCTTCTCCAGCCGTCAGCTCACGCCCCTCGAGAAAGTGCAGAGATTCGTCCAGTATGCCTGTGTCCCCCGTCGTCATCACATACCGGCAGGTGGCATAAGGCAACCACAGATAATCATCGGAAAAATTAGTACGTACACCTTGTCCGCCAGGCGGGTGCCACCAGTGTTGCACATCGCCCTGTGGGAACTGGCGTTCGGCACAGCGTATCAATTGCTCGCGAGCCAGCCACGGCGTGGTGTGTATCAGCGCCATGGTGTCCTGCAACTGATCGCGGAAGCCATAAGCACCGCCAGATTGATAATAACCACTGCGCCCCCACAATCTGGAGGACAGGGTCTGGTAAATTAACCAGCCGTTAGTCAGCACATCCAGCGCGGGGTCTGGGGTTTCGACATGCACCGCACCCAAGGTGCGATTCCAGTGTTCCCATACCATTTCCAGTGCTTGTCGCGCGCGCGCTGGCCCCGAGAAACGCTGGATAAAGTGCTGCGCTTCACCCGTGTCGTGAGCCGCACCAAAGACGAACACAATCTCACGTTCCTGTCCTTCCGCCAGTTCGATACGGCTTTGTATCGCAGCGCATGGATCCAGACCTGCCCCCGTCTGCCCTGACAGTCGCTTGCGACGCATTGCGGCTGGACTGACCAGTGAGCCATTGCGACCGATGAATTCTGTACGGTTCCCGGTTACTGTGCTTGCATGCTCACTGACTTGCGCAAACACGACTCGATTGGCACATTCGCGACCATAGGCATTATGGGCGAACAGTGCGCCAGTATTGGGATCGATTTCGGTAACGATGTGCATCAGATTGCTATGACGCGATTCTCCCATTACCAATTCCCAATACCCGGTCAATGATAATTTGCGTGTATGTTTAGTCAGGTTACGCAATTTTATTACCACGAATTTCACTGGGGCATCCATGGCGACATAAGTGTACATTTCTGAGGAAATGCCAGCTTCTATATGTTCGAAAACGCTGTAGCCAAAGCCGTGTCGACATACGTAGCCAGTTAGGCCGCGAGCAGGCAGAGGAGTTGGTGACCAGAACTGTCCTGTTTCCTCATCCCTGATATAGAACGCCTCGCCGCTGCTGTCGCTAATAGGATCATTGTTCCAGGGCGTCAGTCGGAACTCATGTGCGTTTTCCACCCAGGTATAGGCACCACCGCTCTCACTGACAACCGTACCGATGTACGGACTGGCGATGACGTTGACCCATGGTGCTGGCGTTTGCTGACCGGGTTCCAGTGTGATCACATATTCACGGCCATCTGGGGTAAAGCCACCCAGACCATTACAGAATATCTGTTCGCGTGGCGGCAGTGGATTAGCGGGTACAGCTATTGGCAACATGACGGCTTCAAAACGATCTGATACCCGTTCTGTTGACACGCGTCGTTCGGGTTGTTCGACCAGTAATTCCGACGTGTCGGTAAAAATGATGCGGGCAACAGTCTGAAATAACACACGATCTTCTTCAGACAGATCTTCCGCGCGGCGCACAAAAATCCCGCCGGGTTTGTCTACCATGTGTGCTTCTGGACCGGCATTGATCAGCCCCATAATCTGGTCTTGTAGCACGGCGCGATAACCGGAAAAATCTTCGTTCACGATTACCAAATCCGAAATCAGACCTTTCATGCGCCAATAGGCGTGCGCCTGCAGAACCTGTTTAACCAGGTCGATACGATTCAGGTCAGCTGTGCGTAGCAGTACGATAGGCAAGTCGCCTGAAATCGCAAAGCGCCACAGGCCAGACTGTCTTAATCGATTGCGGGCAATGACGCTGGGTGAGGCGCGACGCAAAGCGTTGCCATAGATGACGGAGCTGGCCAGACGCCCATAGATTTGCGCATCGGCTTCAGCTATATTGAGATGCCGCAGTACTTCCTGACTCTGGAACCATGACATTTCAAAAGCGCGTTCCACAAAGTGTCGGTCACAGTATTTTTCCAGCATAACCAACGCGCCCTCGCGTGTATCTGCGACACCCGAGATGATTTGTACACTGGCTGATTCATCTGGCTGTAAAGTCACGGTGCGACGGATGGCTACTATCGGATCAAGCACCGAACCATCAGTATTGGATAGCTGTTGTGATAAATGTGACAGGGTACTGCTGTGATCAAGTACCAGCGGATTTGCAGGTGTGCGTCCTCGCCCGATAAATTTGGCACGGTCAGTTTCATAAGAGGCGGTATCGGCAACCACCCCGGGTGCTGCCAGCAGATGGAACATCCATGGCACCTGTTCATCAGGCGTACGGCGTCGTCGTGTGCACAATATGGCTTGCTTATCATGGAGGATTTCGGTTTGTACAAACAGGTTGCTGAATGAGCGATGTGCCAGATCGGCATTCAACGCTGCCAGAACCACTTCCGTATAGCTCGTTACTTCGATACGGCGGATACGGGGTGATTGGTTGGTGAGGGTGACACGGCGAATCATGACATCGTCTTCTGGTGAGACGCTTACTTCAGTATGGGCTTCGATTGCGTAATCACGGCGGCGGTATTCAGCCCGTGCTTGCACAAAGATCGCTTCGTAGTGGTCAGCCTTGTGCAATGTCGGTTGGTAGGTAGTTGACCAGTAATGTCCAGTGTCACGATCACGCAAATAAATAAACGTGCCCCAGCAATCGGAAGTTGTATCCTCACGCCAACGTGTTACGGCTAAATCGCGCCAGCGGCTGTACCCTCCGCCTGCATGTGTCACCATGACGTGGCAGCTGCCGTTAGACAACAGGTGAACCTCGGGTATGATGGTATTCGGATTGGTAAACACGCGCATGACCCCCGCGACTTCAGCGACAGGTGGACGTGCAGCAGAGCTTACTTCTGCGGCATGGGGTTGCAAGGTAGCGCTCTTTTTCGGTATGCGCTCCTGTAGCAGTAACTCGGTTGCCTGCACTTGTGGTGCAGACATGAACCGGCGCTGCATAGGCTGATTAAGCAAAACATGGGCAAAGGACAGCAGGCTCATACCCTGATGATGCGCCATGAAAGCGCGCACAATAACGTGACTTTTGCCTCTGGATACACGCGAAGGGGTGTAATCGATGGCTTCATAAAATCCATAAGTGCTGAGGAAGCCCAGATCTGCAAGCGTCTGCAAGTTACGGCATGCAGCACTTGGCATCACCATTAGCGCCAGCGCGCTGGCATAGGGTGCAATCACCAGGTCGTCACCGAGTCCACGCTTGAAGCCCAGCCCAGGTACGCCAAAGGCTCTATATTGATAGACTTGATTGGCATCGGTTGCGTTGTAACAGGATTCGGATATTCCCCACGGCACCCCGCGCTGTCTACCATATTCGATCTGTCGTGATACGGCAGCTTTGCAGGTCTCATCCAGTAGCGTGTTCTCATAACTCGGCATGATCAGCTGTGGCATGAGGTATTCGAACATTGAGCCGCTCCATGAAATCAGACTCACGGCACCACCATAACTGGTCAACAAACGACCTAGTGCGAACCAATGCTTTTGCGTTACCTGCCCCTCTGCGATAAGCAGGAAGCTGGCCAATCTGGCTTCTGAAGCCAGGAGGTCGTAGCAGGATGGGTCGCGGCGACGTTCCCCCACATCGTAACCGATGGACAGTAACCCGCACGACGTGTCATATAGAAATTCGAAATCCATCATAGCCAATTTGCGGCAACGATCAATCAGGTTGTCGATGGTTGTGATTTGTTCTGTTGCGATGATGGCATTATCTGACTGATCTATTGCCAGCTCTACCAGTGTTGGAATGTGGCCACCATGCCATGGTTCGGGTATCAGTGCTGTAAGGCTGTCGCGTAGTGCCCGGCATTGCTGTTCAAATGCCAGCGCCCAATAATAGGCTTCGCTATCCATGTCTGCCGCTAGCCATACTACTACCACCGTGCTTGCTGCTAGTAGCTTTTTCAGTAGTATGGCTATGCCTGCGGGTGTCTGCGGCAGTTGCTTTGCAGTATTTAGCATGTCTTGCAACCAGCGGATTTTGTGCGCTAAATCTTCTGCAGGAGAGGGTGCTATCTGCTCGGCCAGTACCTGCAACGTATCCTGCAATCCTTGCAGTGCGTTGGGTGACAGCACAGGCTGGTTTTTTAGCTCAGCTAGCCCAGCTTGTAAGGTCAGCAGGGCGCCAGCAAGGTTGCCGCTGTCTACCGAAGAAACATATTGTGGGTGTAAAGTTTGCAGGCTGCGGGTATCGTACCAGTTGTAGAAATGGCCACGGTGGCGTTCCAGTTTTTCCATTGTGGTCAGAGTGTTTCCGACCAATTGCAGGCATGTGCTGGTAGTAATGTAGCCGAAATCATGGGCAGCCAGATCCGCCAGCAGCCCCATGCCGATATTGGTAGGCGAGGTGCGTGTGGCGATGACTGGCGCTGGATGGGTCTGAAAATTATCAGGTGGCAGCCAGTTGTCCTGTGGGCCAACGAAATCAGCGAAATAGCGCCAGGTACGACGGGCTGATCCACGCAGGAATGTACGTTGCGCCGAGCTCAGATTGGGTGTGTTAGATGATAATGGCTTGCTGATCCAGTAGGCCACGGCAGGCGATATCAGCCACAAAAACAAGATAGGCGCACTGGCAAACCATGCTGTAAATTGACTTGCTCCCAGCATCCATAGCCCAACCAATGTCATACTCAGTACTATGGCCAGCACAGGTGAAACCCACATTTCAGCAAAAAAATTGAGCAATGTATGGCGTTTATTACGAACGGCATAACTCGGCAGTTGCCACAGCAGCAATCCTCGGTGGGTAAACAGCATGCGTATACCGGAACGTATAATTGCATCCAGACAAATCAGTGTGTCATAAGGAAGCAGAACCAAGGTCAGTGTCGCATGGGTGATAGGGTGTGTTGCAGATTTTCCAGTCAGGTATAAGTGTGACAGCCAGTCCCGTTGTTCAGGCCTGCGGATAAGCTCAGTGATGGTGGACAGCAAACTCGGCAGGAACAGTATGCCTATGACCAATAGTGTCCAATCCCATGCAATATCAGGACTGCATAGCCATCCGCCAGCCAGGAGGGCGAGCAAAGCTGGGGATACCAGGCTGCGTCGCAGGTTATCAAGAATTTTCCAGCGAGCCAGATTTGATAGCGGATTTGCCAGCCATTTTGTCTTCGGTCCGGATGGCGTTGGTACGCGGGGGAGTAACCAGGCTGCAATTTGCCAGTCGCCGCGTATCCAGCGATGGCGTCGACTTGTTTCTATGGTGTAGCTGGCTGGATGTTCTTCTATCAGATCAACATCCGTCACCAGTGCGGATCGTGCATATCCGCTTTCCAGTAAATCATGGCTAAGTATAAGGTTCTCTGGAAAGCGACCATCGACCGCTTGCCGAAAAGCGTCTACATCATAGATACCTTTGCCGATGAATGAGCCTTCCGCGAATACATCCTGATATACATCTGAAATTTCGCGGGTATAAGGGTCTATGCCTGATTCACCCGCGAATAATTTGGTAAAGCGTGATTGATTAGCACTTATCAGGCTGATCGAGGCGCGTGGTTGCAGGATCGCGTAACCTGCGACGATACGACCCTGTTTAGCATCATAGACTGGGCGATTGAGTGGGTGGGCAATATTGCCTATTAGCATGCGTGCGGCATCACGGGGAAGTTGTGTATCAGTATCTAGCGTGATGACGTATTTGATACTGGCAAAAATCGACTGATCGCCGACAATTACCGAAAACGCAGTTTGCGCACCGCCACGCAGCAAAGCGTTGAACTGCTCCAGTTTGCCACGTTTGCGTTCATAGCCCATCCATAATTGTTCCACTGGATTCCACAACCGAGGACGGTGAAACAGATAGAAAATATTTGGGCGACCATCTTGGTAAGTTTCATTCAGTACCCTGATTGCTGCACGGGCGTAGTTGAGTAATGCGCTATCATCTGGGAGTATTTCCTCATGTGCATCATGAAAGTCGGTCAGTAAAGCAAAGTAGAGATTGGTGTCGCGATTGCCCAGATAGCGTATTTCCAGTGCTTCAAGCAAGTCGTCAATCTCATGCGACTTATTGAGTAAGGTGGGGACGATGACCATGGTGCGATGAATGTCAGGTATGCCCTGCGAAAAATCCAGTCGGGGTAAAGCCCGTGGCGAAACAGTCAGGGTAACCAGCCAGTTCGTCAGCGCGACTACCAGTGCTGAGATAGCGATGGTGCCAGCAATGGCAAAATACCCATAACGCCAGTCATTCGGAGGTAATTCGCTGATATCGGTTAACATGAAGTACGTAGCTAATCCCGTGAATAACGTGATAGGCAAAAGGTACAGAAACAATCGAAAATGCCGGCCTATTCGGCTGATGCGAGATATCCACGATATATGGCAGCCGACAGCCTGTTCCAGACTTTTTCGCCCATCATCAATCAGGTAATAGCCGATATGTGCACTGCGATGGCTGGAGCCCAGTCGCGTTACCGCAGTTTGCGCAAGTATGATGGCCTCGCGCGCTACCGCTGATTCAGTGTGCGAGCTACCTTTGGTTACATCTTCTATGACGTGACGATAACGGTCGCGGGTAGCAAAATCCTGGTTGGCGTACATCGCTGTCGGGTCTTCACATAAGATTTGTTCAACGATGCTGAGCTGTTCAACAAAGTTGCGCCAGTCGTTAGCGCCTATGAAGCGTAAGCTACCTATGCTGTTGGCGATAGATAGCTGGTCAGTTGCGGCGACTCTGCTGGCGGTCTCGGATAGCCGGGCTGCGGTCACTCCCTGTTCGAGTAGCTGTTGTTCAACCCAGGTTTGAACGAACGCCATTACTGCTCCTTGAGCCTGGAGTCTGGCATAAAATTCTTCTACAAAAGCAGCGGTCAGCGACACGTCGGCATTAACAAATTCTGCCAGTAAGCGGATGAGTTGCTTGGGTTCTTTCTCTGCCGTTGCGAGCATGCGTTCTGCCCAGACGATGGCGGTATCACGTTCTTCCCGCCGTTGAGCGATGCGCAAGCCTACCCGACGTAGATTCTCCAGTAGCGCCAACCGTAGCATGATAGGGAAAGCCCACAACTCCCCCAGTTTTAATGGCGCTACGGTCTGATAAGCAGCAATAAATTGGGTGGTATTGTCACTATCAATACGCCCATCCATGTGCGAAATCAACTCCAGCGCTAAATCATAGACGCGAGGAAAGCCAAATGATGAACCATCACCCAAACGTGGCAATTGCCGACTGTAGCCACGTGGCAGATGTTGGCGCGCAAGCGTGATTTGTTGTTCGATCAGGTAGAAATTATCCAGTAGCCAGGTCTCTGCTGGCATCAGTCGCTGCCCCTGAGTCGCTGCAGCAGTTACGACGTTATAGGCCAAGAGCAGAACTCGTTCATTGTCAGCCAGTCGTGGCAACAGTTTGTCTATCCCCAGTTGTGGGTCTATCAGGTGCTGTCCCGCCAGAAGTACCGCATGCCGCTTCAGTTGTTCAATGCTGAACAGTTCCGAGCTGAGTAAGGCGGTATCCTGATCGCTATGCAGGGAGTTGTGTGTTTTTAGCGAAAAACTGAATTCCTTGATGATACTCTCCTCATGTTTTGCCAGGCGGAATGAATTTCAGCCGATTTGCCAGCGTCATTCGTGGCCTGATTTATATGCTGTCCCAGGCAAATGGGCGAGCGCACGCTACGTCCCGGGCTCAAGGTATTCAAGTGTAGGTTGGCGTTTCTGGTAGGTCTGTACGTTACCGTACATATATACTTACAGATGATCTGGGTGATGAGTGATCGATAATGCCTGTAAAGGCAGGTTCGCTGAAAGTTTCACTATGCTGCGTGGTTGGTTCCTAGTAATGTAGCGAAAGCGACTGCATCGACAGGTGGGTTGAAATAGTAACCTTGTCCTTCTTCGCAGCGTTCTGCCTGCAAGAAAGCCAGTTGCTTTTGCGTTTCTACACCCTCGGCACTGACTTTGAAGTTCAGGTTGTTACCCAGACCGATAATGGCGCTGACAATAAGCGCATCATCGTCATCATTAATCATGTCACGCACGAACGATTGGTCAATTTTTAGTGTGTCGATAGGAAATTGGCGCAGGTTACTCAGGCTGGAATAACCGGTCCCAAAATCATCAATGGCAATTTTAACGCCTATAGCCTTTAGTGCATGCAGGGTTATCATGGTTGACTTGGCATCCTGAACCAATGTGCTTTCAGTCAATTCGATTTCCAGATATTTTGCCTCTATTTCCGTTTCCGCAAGCGTGTTGCGAATATTATTAACCAACCCGTCGTGACGGAATTCTACAGCGGAGATGTTTACCGATACAGGGATGGGGCGCAGACCTTCATGCTGCCAGTCTTTGGCTTGTTGGCAGGCCGTTTTCAGCATCCATTGACCTATGGGTATGATAAATCCGGAGTCTTCGGCAATTTTGATGAATTGTTGAGGATGGAGTAGCCCGCGGTCCGGATGCTGCCAACGGATTAATGCTTCTGCGCCGGTAATCAGGCCAGTTTTGAAATGAATTTTTGGCTGGAAATGCAGGATGAATTCTTGACGGGCTAATGCTTGACGTAAACCATTTTCCACTGATAGCCGCTCTACCACTTTATCATTCATTTCCTGCTTGAAAAATTGGTAGTTGTTGCGCCCTTGTTCTTTGGCATGATACATCGCAGCATCGGCATTCTTGAGTAAGGTATCCGCATCTTCACCATCATCAGGAAAGATGCTGATACCGATGCTCATAGTCACATTCAGCTCATGTTGATCGATATTATGCTGTTCTAATAATGCGGCCAGTATTTTGGAGGCGCTATACCCTGCTGCTGAAGGATGGTCAACATCGGCAAGTAGCACGATGAATTCATCGCCACCCTGGCGACTGACTGTATCCGAGCTGCGTACACATGCTGTCAAGCGTTGAGCAACCGACTGTAGCAGTTTGTCACCAGTCAAATGCCCTAGTGAATCGTTGATATTCTTGAAGTGATCCAGATCAATGAATAGCACCGCCAATTGTTTTTGGCTACGGTGTGCTTGTGAAATAGCCTGTGTAAGGCGATCATTTAATAATGAGCGATTGGGTAAATCGGTGAGGAAGTCGTGCTGAGCCTGGTGTGACATTTTGAGCGCCATCAATCTAATTGCGCTGACGTCGTGAAACACGATCACCGCGCCAATAACACGACCGCCGCGATCACGGATGGGTGCGGCAGAGTCTTCAATAGAAGTCTCTACGCCATCTCTCCGTATCAGCACGCTGTCAATGTCAATACCGACAGTCTTGTTCTTCTGCACAGCTGAGTCCATAGGGTTGGGTAAGGGCTCACGAGTGAGACCGTCAATGAGTTGAAATACCTTGGTGAACGGCTGACCTACGGCTTCATTCTGCGACCAGCCTGTCATGTGTTCGGCTACCATATTCAGATAGGTGATATTGCCATTAATATCCGTGCTGATAACCGCGTCACCAATGGAATTAAGCGTGACCTGAGCACGCTCTTTCTCAAGGAACAATTCATCTTCCACTACTTGACGCGCCATTACGTTACGAATTGCCCGAGATAGCGAATGAGCATCTATGAAACCTGTTAGTAGATAATCCTGCGCGCCAGACTGTATCGCTAGTTTTGCCACTTCTTCATGTTCCTGATCGCTCAGAACCAGGATAGAAACCTGGCTATTGCTGGCATAAAGCTTATTAAATGTCTCTATGCCCTTACTGTCAGATAGAAACATATTAAGCAAGACTGCTTTGGCTTTCCCCTTTTTTAGTCGTTCTATCCCATCTTGAAGAGTTGTAATCCACTCTACAATGAATGGGCCATCTTTGGCGTCTACTAGTGCGGCACTAATAAATGCTGCCGCATCAGGGTCGCTCTCGATAATCAGTACACAGTCGTCCTGCTTGTCCATACTTAGTTAGCCTTTGAGATTAGAAGTGGCGGCATTTCATTTAAAGATGATGGGTTAGTAACGTTACAAATTCAGTGCCCCCAGTTGCAAATTTATCAAGATATATATGCTTGGTCTGTGCGCTGGAACACAGAGTACGTATATTTTTGCTTCATTAATCCCAATATGTGGAAATCATATTGGGGTTTGGCTGGTGCTCTGCCAATCACGTCGTTTTCATAATAAATATCGCGCTATGTTCGTCAGCGTACAGAACTGGCCGACAATTCAACTTACCCTTGCCGCAGCGTTGCTCTGACGTAGTAGTCCAAATCGCGGTTCACGGGTGCGAAATTTGACCACTGCTTCGTTACGACTTAATGCCCATATTGGGGTACGCTAATCCCTATCTATTTTAAAAAGAGGCTCCATTATGAAATATTCCATGTTACTCGCTGCACTAATAACCACTTTCGGATTAAGTGGTTGTGATAAACCCACTGTAGTTAATGTGCCAGCAACGCCCGTTCCAGTCGCTGTGCCAGGGCCGGCTGGTCCACAAGGTGCGACAGGCATGCAAGGTGACTCTGGGACACAGGGCAGAATGGGCGAGCAGGGCTATGATGGTGCTCAAGGCGACACTGGTAAAACTGGTTCGCAAGGGTATCAAGGTGCTCAGGGTGACACTGGTGCAACTGGCAAAACAGGTGATGGTGCAGTAATTGTTGTTCCAGTACCGACTGAGCAAAAATAACATTTATTGTCGTGGTTAACAGTTTGCATGCACCGTTCGTGATTTGGGGTGGCATGCAGCAGAAATTTTTTATGCGCTAGGTGCGCTAGCGCACAGATCGCTTTTGAGAATAAGCCGATTATTCAAAAATGATTGATAGTGATCATTTTCAGATAGGTACAGCTACGAAGCAAGTCGCTGCTTCCGCAACGTGTTCTTACTGTTTTTTGTTAGTTGTCTATTTTGTTGCAACATAAGTGGTCATAGCACTATGACTACACTTTTATTTTAAGGGAAAATTATATGTCACCTATTTTACGTAATCTCGTCGCAATCTCTTGCGCAATAATGGCTGGTCAAGCGGCTGCTGCAGAACTAGATACTCGCTTATATGTCAGTCCAACTATAAACTATACCGTTACCGATAAAGACTGGGGTACGGATGATGGTTATGGTGTAGGCATAGGTATTGGTAAGCCAGTTTCAGATCGTTGGAATATAGAATTAAATGCTACTTTTGCCACTCAGGATGCCAAGGGTGCTAGCACGTCAGGCCGAGTTCAGAACTCTGCTGTGATGGCTGATGCTTTGTATTTTTTCAACCGCGACCCTGCTTTCTCACCTTATGCAATTATCGGTGCGGGTGATGTTCAAACACGTTATACCGGCGTTTCAGAAAATAATCTGGCTGCTAACGCAGGTCTGGGTTTCATGACATGGAAGAATGACATCGCTTTCCGTGCTGATGTCCGTTATCGTTATATTGACGGTGTTGCTGGCGGAGCTAACACCTTCAGCCCACAAGACTGGATCATATCAGCAGGCTTGGTAATCCCAATAGGTCCTAAACCAGTTGCACCAGCGCCTTATGTTGCACCAGCACCTTACGTTGCACCAGCTCCAGCCGCTGCGCCAGCGCCTGAGCCAGCACCAGCTGCACAGCCTGAAATCGCTCGTCCAGTAGCGCATACCAAAGTCATTTTTGAAGGAACAAATTTTGATTTTGACAAGGCTACTTTACGTCCTGCAGGTAAAGCAAAGCTTGATGATAACGTTAGAAGTTTGACCCAGTATCCAGATATTGATGTTGAGATTACTGGTTACACAGATAGCGTTGGTAAAGCTAAATATAACCAGAAACTGTCTGAAGAGCGTGCGATGACAGTTAAGAACTATATGGAGTCAAAAGGGATTGCTGCTAGCCGTATGACCACCAAAGGTTACGGTGAAACCAAGCCTGTTGCAAGTAACAAAACTAAAGCTGGTCGCGCAGAAAACCGTCGCGTAGAAATTGAAATAATGAACTAAGTAACAGATTTAAGCTTGGAAATATCAGAGTACTACACCGAGTGTGCTGTAACAGGCCGCTTGGTAAAGCGCTAGGATATTGAACAGGAAACAGGGAGGCGGTGCTTTGTATAAGGCACCGCCCTTTTGTTGTTTTGTAACGTTGCGGGTTAATGTATTTGACCAGCTCCATCCCGCCTTCTTTGAATACTGAGGAATTCGGTTTAGACATCGATTTTATAATTCAACGTTATTTCATCACCATGCATACCTCTAAAGCCCCAATTGCAGGCAGCACTTTCCTGAATGGTGATTTCTATGTCAGATTAATAATCATCAAGTTCTTTCGGAGTGGTTGCCATACGTTCAAGGTAGATAGTTCGACTTAAGCACTGTTCTATTTGGCTGCAATGTTAAGCAAGCACACGGTTCGCAACCTCAATAAGATTCATGTCAGGATCACGGAAATAAACAGAAAGAATTGGGCCTGTTGCTCCTGTGCGCTGAACTGGCCCCTCAATTACAGTAATGTTGCACGAAGCGAGGTGACTTACCACATCAGGTATCGGGACTGACGTGATAAAACACAAATCAGCCGAGCCGGGAGTGGGTAGTTGCGCTTTTGGCTCAAACTCTTTGCCATGCTGATGCAAGTTGATTTTTTGCGTACCATAAGAGAGTGCTTTTCGACTGCCGCCGAAAGTAATGATGTCCATGCCCAAGGCGCTTGAATAGAAGGCCGTGGTGACGTGAATGTCTTTTACGGTAAGTACCAAATGATCAAGGCTGTCTATTTTCATAAAGAGTAACTTGTATATTTAAAGTGGAAGTGAGTAACCTGCGAATTTTTTACGCAGGTTCGGTGGAATGATAGTTCAGGTGCCGTTCAGTTACCTCTACCGGGTTGCCATTCTTGAAAGTGTGGAATGTCCTTGTCGTCTTGCAGCCATGGAACGTCATGTGAGCACCAGATGTGCATAGCAGGTTTGCTGCGCGGATCCTCATCGAGCGTTGCCACGCGCACAATGACATGTGGCTGTGTGATGCGCTCGGCCATGAGGTGAGAACCACAAACAGAACAGAAATGCCGGAACTTTCCCGGTGAAGACTCAAAGGCAGCCAGCTTCTCTTTGCCTTTAAGCCAGCGGAAGTGATCCCGCATAACACCCGCTGTTGATGAAAAAGCAGCAGCATGTGCTTTTTGACAAGTACGGCAATGGCAATGACTAATTGGCATGTCCAATTGATCTATTTCATATTCAATAACACCGCATAAACAACTACCCTTCATATTTTCACCTTATGTAGTAACAGTGTCCGAATTTACTTTTATCTTGTTGTTTTTGTGTGAAATGCAAGGCCAACTTGTGCCATTTACAGTCATGCGACTTTTGCCAGATACTCTATCGTTAGCCCAGCTTTTCTTGGAATACCAACATTAAGGTGAACAGGATATTCTGCGCTAACACCTATTCGACTATAGCCTCTGCGTTCGTAATAGGCGATGAGTTCTGGTCTTTGCGTAACCACAAGCATGACATATTTTTTGGCCCCTAGATTACTGGCGGCATAATGTTCTGCCGCTGCAAGCACCATTTTTCCTATGCCTTGTCTCTGAAGTTGCGGGTCGACCGCAAATAAACCTATGTGCGCTTCTTCTTGCTCGGTTGCAATTCTAATGCAAGCAAGCACTTTTCCATTTTCAACGTAAACAAGTAAATGTGAATCGCTATCTAGAATGGCGTGTTTGATTTCGGTGTCCGTTACCCTGTTACCTTGAACGATATCTGTTTCTCTAGTCCAGCCGATTTCACCACGGTAGGACAGATTCACCAGATTCAATATTTCTTCAAGCTGATTTATGTTGGCTAATTCAAGTTTCATTGTCATCCCATAAATATTCTTATTCGTATATACACATAATAGAATAAAAGGCGTGTTTCAGCGCGTTCCGCTTGAATGTTGTATTAGGCAGCATGACCAACTACGGCCTCCAAAAAAGCGGTAACTAATGGATGTGGATTTTCAGGTGATGAGCGAGCTTGAGGCACAAATAGCGTGCCAATAAAAAATGGATGGTCGGTGTATTCAATGACGCGGATTTCACCTTCAGCATCGGAGCCTGATATCTTCAGCTTTCCCTGCTTCAACTCATGAATGCAATCTGGGTTGACCCCAAAATTGCAGTAGTAGTGTTCTTTCGCTGATAACTCACCGTAGATTGCCGCTACCTGAGATCCTGGCGCAAAATGAAGTTGCATTCCGCGGCCTGCCAGTGAACAAGCCAATTGGGAGATGAAAAGACTTGAGGCATATGGGTCGTACTCGGCGTGTTGCGCGTCTTTGAAACCAAGGACGTTACGGGCATACTCAATTACAATATGTTGAAATCCTCCGCATGTGCCGAAGCAAGGGATATTATTTTCCCTCGCATAGCGAATGGCCCAAAGCGTATTCTCCATGCTCTTGTATGGACTTCCAGGTGCAACCCATATCCCTGAATAACGTTCAAATAGTGTTTGGTCGATGTCTGCTGTTGAAACCCATCTTGCATCCACATCCACGCCCAATTGGCTTAAAGAATGCTCAATGGCTACATTGGTGGAAACATGTGGTGGGAATGTTGGTGTGTATTCACCGAGCAAGGCTATTGATTTAGTCATTGTTACTCCATCTTGTTGGGACTTCAAGCCCTTCCAAACTAGACGGTTGTCGAATACAGCGCATACAATTTGCGAAGCAAATGCGTTGTGACTGGAGCTGTCCAGTGATGAGCAAAGCGAGGAGCGACCTTGAGAGATGTGTTAGGGCTAGTCAATGTAACCCCATGATTGTCGGTTGAAACTATATGTGGGTCTACCAAATGGCGGCAACTCAACATAATACAGTGCCTGGGTATCTTTATGATTTATATACCTAAATTTGTTGAAAAATAGCGTGTACTTTGCGAGTGGTATATTTGAAATATATTCTGGCACAAGGTTATTTAATTTTTCAGGGTAATGCCCTGTTTCTTGATGATATTTTTCTATAGCAACAATTAAATTCTCTGCGCGGTATTTTGCAAGCTTATTGTTAGCAACATTAGCCAGAAAAACTAACAGAACCATTATGCTATATATAGCTGCTTTTGTGAGTGGAACACGCGCTGATTCCCTTTTGTATTTCAGTACCAAAGATTTCGGCAATAGCCATAAGACTATTACCACTCCGGTTATTACTGCAATAGCACCTTGATTCATTACAAAGGCATCTACAATAAACAAGCTCAGCGCTGTAAAAATTGTATTTTTCACTTGGTACACAGGCAGGTTCATATCTAGCTCTAATGTAAAATTAAGGGGCGCCGATAGGTGTCCCGCTTGAATGCCGGGTTGAACGAAGCCGCTATCGCGGAGAAATATTCCCGAACCATCAAATTACGCAGCATAATTTCGTCTCCCCCAGCAATGGAATTTTGATTACTGTACCACGAGGAGACGACATTGACAGCCCCCACACCCATCCCCGCGCACTTCGAGCACAATCACCAGCGACTGCTGAATTGCCTCAAGCTCAGAGGCATGCAGCCTAAAACCATCGCCTTGTATTCACACGGCGTACGGCGCGCAGCGGTGTATTTTAATGACCAGATAGACGCGCTCACCAAGCCACAATTAACCGACTATTTTGTTCGCATCCTGGATACCCATTCATGGAGTACGCTCAAACATGATCTGTATGGACTGAAGTTCTATTATGCCCATGTACTCAGCCAACCCTGGCCAGGTGCGGATCTGGTTAAACCACCCAAGTCATATAGCCTGCCCGACATCATTACCGTCGCCCAGGCACAACAAATCTTCATGGCCACCCGCGTATTGAGCTACCGCGTATTCTTCTTCACCCTCTACAGCCTGGGCTTACGATTAGGCGAAGGCTTACGCTTGCAGGTAGGGGATATCGATGCGGATCGGATGCGGGTGCAAGTACGCAACGCCAAAGGCAACCGTGATCGATTGGTGCCGTTATCAGAGAACACCTTGCAGGTATTGCGCCGTTTCTGGCTCACCCATCGCAACCCAAGCTTGCTCTTTCCTAATCGACACGGCGGTCTTGCCAAATCGCACTTGGCACGCACCCCGCTGGATCGTGGTGGTATCCAGACCACCTTGGGTCAAGTGACCCGTGACTGTGGCTTAAAAAAAGAATTACACCACACAGCCTGCGCCACAGCTATGCCACCCACCTGATAGAAGCTGGCATCGATTTACTCGAAATTCAGCAGATACTCGGACACCAGTCCATCCTCACCACCATCCGCTACACCCACCTCACCGAACAACGCCATCAGAGCGCACACACTCGCCTTAATCAATTAATGGAGAAATTCCACATTCATTGGGGCAAAGTCAAATGATCAGACTGGCGCACATCGTAGCAACCTACGCAGCTAAACTGCTTGCACAACACGGTCATCACCTATTGCCCAGCCAGCAAGCTGCCTTAACCGCCTTTCAAACCTGCCGTAGCCAGATGAGCCCGAGGATGCAACTTGCCTGTGATGATTGTCAAACACCCAGCTACCTGCCACATTCCTGCGGTCATCGGCATTGCCCGCATTGCCAGGCGCACGAATCACAGCGCTGGATAGACCAGCAATTACACAAATCCATCCCCGCCAACTACTTCATGCTCACCTTCACCGTGCCCGCCCAGTTGCGCACACTGGCCTGGCAACATCAGCGCGTCATGTATGACTTGATCACACGCTGCGCGTGGGAAACAGTCAACACCTTCAGCCAAAACGACAACAAGCTGCGCGGCAGCGCAGGGGCGGTGACTGTACTGCATACCCATAACCGCCGACTGGACTATCACCCCCATGTGCATCTCGTCATGCCCGCTGTCGCCTTTAACCCCAAACAGCGACGCATGCGTCATAAACACGGCAACTACCTGTTTAACCACAAAGCCCTGGCCAAAGTATTTCGTGCCAAATTACTGGCAGGCATCAGACAAGCAGGACTCACCCTGCCAAACGATTACCCGACCGATTGGGTGGTGGATTGCAAAGCCGTCGGCACTGGACAGCACGCTCTGATCTACCTTGGGCGCTATCTGTATCGGGGGGTGATACAGGAGAAAGACATCCTCTCCGACCGGCATGGTCAGGTCACCTTCCGTTACCGGAACAGCCAAACCAAACAAATGGAAACCCGTACCTTGAGTGGTGTAGCCTTCCTGCGACTGATACTGCAACACATTCTGCCCAAAGGCTACCGCCGCGCCCGCAACTTTGGCTACCTGCATCCCAATAGCAAACTACTCACCCAGCTACAGCTGACCCACCTATGGCGACGGAACAATCCGCCGCCAGCGCAACCCAGACCAGCGATACGTTGCCAATGTTGCGGTGGGGTGATGAAGATAGTGCGCACACGTATCAAAGCGATACCGCTAGCCACATCAGCCCCATCTATAAAACGGGAACACAGAGCAGATGACACAGGGTGGGAGACCATGCGCTAAACCAGCCCACACCGCCCACCTGCCAGACTAGGCAGGTATGGCCGTGCTCGCCCTGAAGAAGGCTGAAATTGGGTTAACATGCCCGAAAAGCCGACTAAAAACGGTGAGTTGAATAGAATAAGTTGCTGCAATGGCAACGTGAAGGTCGTGAAATGGCGGGTGGGATGCGTAACGCGTCCAGTTATGCCAGCATAGTCAAAAAGATATTTCCATAAGCGCTCAAGCAACACCCGCCCCAGCCATGCCGGGCTTGTCCAACAAACGGTTCAGATTGTGGCTCGCTTCGCGATCACAATCTAACCTTATTCGTTAGCGATTTCAAGCTCCATTTTCTGGTGCTTTTTCTGTTGAGAAACGTCGTTTCGACAGATACAAGCCAAACCATGCACCAATACCTGAGATAGCACTCATGGGCAGGCCGAGCGTAAGCATTAGTGCGGTTGAAAATGCGAGGGGCAGGCCGATTTGATCAAGTTTCCATCCGGTCGCATGGAATGAGGCAAGCACTAAATAGACCGCGAGACCTCCGAGTGGAAGCAAAAAGCCAAGCCAGAGTCGGCGTGAGAAAAATGAGGCTGCAATACTCACGGGAAGTGCCGCGCCGATTATTAGGATTGCCGCTGTTTTCATAAGGTGATCGCTAACAGTTATTAGACGGACTTAGCGGTCAGTATTGTTGTTAATAATGAGGCGAGTAGTGTTCTGATAAGTTGTTGATTCATATTCACTCCATCAATTTTAGCGTCTATCATATGATGTGATAATACTGCAAATCGGTTACGCTCGCCTGATTAGGGTGAATAGTAATGATTTGTCAGTATGGGTGACCGCTTGTGTTACTTACAGCTCAGGAATGCTGATTGACTTTAGGGTGTTGTTTTTCTTTTGCTTGATCGGTTATTTTTTTCGCCAACTCCGGATGGGCTTCCAGACTCAGTGCAAGCTGGGCAGCTGTTTCCGCATCAGCATAACGTTGCGCTAAGAAATGATCCATTGCAGCTAATAATGCTTTTTGACCTTGTTCCTGACGTTGTTGCAAACGATGGGTGCGGACGCGTTTGGGGAGATTCAGGGTGAGGTCTGCCAGTCGGGCGAATAAGTCGCTGACTACGACCAGACCTAGAAATATGACCACCAGTAAGGTTAGCGATAATTCTATGCGATAGGGTGGGTAGACTAATACGGCATAACCCGGGTCGAATTTGCCAGCCAGCGTGAATCCTACCGCCAGGCCGAATATCAGTAGCGTCCAGATCAGTGTGCGCATTACTTGCTACCCAGACGGCTGGATTGGAGCGCCGCGATGCTTTCGGCCAGGGTAGGGAGCTGGATGCTGATTGGGCTGCCGATCAAACTGTCTATCTGTTTGGAAGCTTTGGCAGTGCGGCTGTCGTGTGTGCTGAAATACTGTGCGAGCCAGGTTTTTGCTGCGATTAAATCTGTTTTATAGCTGGTTTCATCATGCGCAAATAAAGCTATGCGTGCAGTGAGTAAGCGCAGTTTTAAATTTTGGCGTAAAAAATAACTTTGCTCGGGGGCAAGCAATGCGTTGTCGGGGGTGTCTACTCGGCGTATTTGCACCAGACCCTTAATCTCATGCCACATTTCCTGACTGAATTCGTGCGCCGCACCGACTGTCGTGAGCTTGGGTGCTACTGTCGGCGAGGTGGCAGGAATTTCGTGGTCGCTGGACAATGGCAAGGAGTCGATGTTCGCGATCAGGCTATCTAGCGCCAGCGTAATACCGACGGTATCGACTTGTGGCAAGGATTGTAAACGCTGGATATCCGCCTTGAGTGCGCGGCGCAGATTGGTGAATTGTGGCTTGTCGATACTTTGTAACCGGGTGTCTGCGTTTTGCAGCGCGATGATGGTGGCTTTGACATTGCCGGCTAATTGCAATTGCTGATTCGCGGTGAGTACGGTCTGCTCAATATCCGCCAGCGTGGCATCGTCACGGCTCTTGGACATGTCGCGGTAAAGTGCTTCCAGCGCCAGTTGCTGATTTTGTGAGTCGGCCAATTTGGCTTGTATTTCACCGAGACGTATTGCCATGTCGCGACTGTTGTCGGCAGTTTGCTGGCTTAGTGTGCGGCTGGCTTGTGCGGCATCATTCGCGGTAGTCAGGCGCTGGCTGACTTCTATGCGTAAGGTGCTCAACTCTACGCGAGTTTGCCACCATTGCCAGCCGGCAAATGCCAGTGCCAAAACTGCGATAATAAGCGCGGGATCGAAATAATCGCCGATCTTGTCGAGTAAATCGGGCTGGTCGTTTGCGTCAGACATGGTGTTCTGCAAACCAGGTGCTCATGCCAGCAATTAAGCCTTCGTCACCTGATTCGGTGAGGATGGCATATTCCAGCCCTAATTCTTTTGCGACTTCCAGTATGCGTTCGTGCGGAACAAATACTGGGGTGGTTTTCAGCCATTGGCGACCTAGCTTGCCGAGGATGTCGTAGAGGTTGCGCAAGCCTTCAGAGCTGGTAATGGTGACAGCGTTAATTTCATTGCGTGACCATTGGCGCATTAAGTTACCGGCATTTACGTCAGGGCGGCTACGACGATAGCATTCTGCATATTCGATTACTGCGCCGCGCTCGGTCAAGGTATCGCCTAATAATTCACGACCACCATCACCACGGAATATCACGATATGTTTGCCCACTACGTCTTGCAGTTCAGGCATTTCCAGTAAGTTTTCGCTATCAAAACGTGCAGTCGGCGCGATGATTTTTTCTATGCCGAAGTGTTTGAGCTCACGACTGCTGCCGCGGCCGATGGCGGCAATTTGTAAGGTCGCAGGGATAGCCCGGCGTGATTTGATCAGATTCATTGCCTTATTGACGGCGTTGGGGCTGATGAATATTGCCATATCAACTGTGTCGAGGCGGTCGATTAAGTCGTATAGCGGTGCCAGGTCTGCTGTGTCGAGTATCTCCAGCACGGGGAATATCACTGGCTTGCCATTCGCTGCGCTAATTTGTTCAGCGAGCTCTGCTGCTTGTTGAGCCGGGCGCGTAACGAGTATGCCTTGTTTGTTTAAATCGATGCTCATAGTGACAACTCCGCGAGTATTTTATCTGCGCCCTGCGCGATGAGTTGTTCGGCCAGTGTTGCGCCCAAAGTTTCTGCCTGATCCCGCGCGCCTGTGATGTTGCCGCTGATAATGCGGCTGCCATCGACTTCTGCGACAAAGCCGCGTAGCTGTATCTGGCCAGCAATGATTTCCGCGTAGCCGCCCAGCGGCACCTGGCAACTGCCACCCAAAGTGCGGCTCATGCCGCGCTCGGCACGCACGCAATCAGCAGTGTCGGCATCGTTTAACGGGGCGAGCAGGGCGATTAAATCGTCGCGATTTTCCAGACACTCTATACCCAAAGCACCTTGACCGACCGCTGGCAGGCTTTGTTCCGCTGGTAATTCGGCACGGATGCGGTCGCCCAGCCCTAAGCGTTTCAGGCCTGCTGCTGCCAATATAATCGCGTCATACTGACCTTCATCCAGCTTGCGTAGACGGGTTTGCACGTTGCCGCGTAAAGGTTCGATGATCAGGTGCGGGAAGCGTGCGCGTAACTGGCTCTCGCGGCGCAGGCTGGATGTACCAACGCGTGCGCCATGTGGCAGCGCATCCAGCGTATCAAATTTGTTGGAAACCAAGGCGTCGCGCGGATCTTCACGCTGACCGATGGCTGCCAGGGTAAACCCCTCGGGCAAATTCATCGGCACGTCTTTCATGGAATGCACGGCAATGTCAGCCCGTCCTTCATACATTGCGGTTTCCAGTTCTTTTACAAACAGGCCTTTACCACCGATTTTGCTCAATGAAACATCCAGAATTTGATCGCCTTGCGTGGTCATACCCAGAATGCTGACGGCCATTTGCGGGTATAGTTGACTTAGGCGGGCTGCGATGTGTTCCGCTTGCCACATGGCCAAGGCGCTCTCACGTGATGCAATCACAAGTTTCGGGGGGAGTTTTGGACTATTTAACAAAATATAACCTGTTGGTAGAATCGGTAATCAAGTGCTTATTTTAACTCAATTAAGCGCGCTACTATCAAACCTTAAGGTTGCCCTATGAAAAAAGCATACACTTATTTAATTATCTGCCTGGCTTTATTTGTTAATACAGCGATAGCCAAGACCGATACCATTGTTTATGCCACTGACTTGCAAAAAGACGGGCGAATTGCTGCCCAAAATCATGTGCCTGTTCTGATCATTTTTACCAGTCCAGATTGTCATTATTGCGAAAGAGTGATGAATAACTTTCTCATCCCTATGCAGCGCAACCCGGAATACACCCACAAAGTAATGATGCGCCGTGTGGAAATTAATAATGCCAGCAAGTTGATAGGCTTCGATGGTGCGGTGACGACACAGCAAGCGTATGCAGCTACGCAAAAAGCTCGCTTTACTCCCACTGTAATAGTGTACACGCCAGATGGCACGGCTGCCGCTGACCCGCTGGTCGGGTTAGGTCCCGAGGAATATTACGGCAGTTATCTGGATGGGTTGATAGATGCAGGTGTGACTAAGACTAATCAACATTGAAGACGTTGGTGGCTTCAATGTTGAGTCTGTTTAACGTATAAATTACGCCTGGACTAATTCAAAGTCGCTTTTGGTTACGCCGCAATCCGGGCATACCCAGCTTTCAGGAATATCTTCAAAACGCGTGCCTGGCGGGACGCCTTCGTCAGGCATGCCCAGAGTCTCGTCGAAAATAAAATCGCAAATCAGGCATATCCATTGTTGCGTTACCACTTCGGTACAGGTATTCATGATGCTTCCTTATAAGGTGTTAGGGACGCGAGTATGTTGTCAAAAATTGGCGTCAGTTCGGTAGCCAGCTTATCGAGCTCGGCACTAGCGTAAGGTAAAAATACTTCCATCGGGCTACGCATGGCGACATGCGTCTTGCCTGCGGCTTCGTAAACGTGAATGCGCAGCGGGATATCGATCCCGGCGCGTTTGTCCGCTTGCCACACGCGAATCGCAAAATCGGGGCGGAACACTTCCAGTATCTGGTCGGCGGGTACGGTCAGGCCGCGCTTGGCGGCATTGGCCTGACCGTTAATATGCGCGACCAGTCCCATCGGCACGGCCGCCACAGCTTCGCTGAGCTTGGCCACGGCTGTGTCTACATCCAGATTGACAGTAAAAGTGAGCATCGCTTTCCTTCCTTTCAGCATTCAGGCAGTGCAGGCGCAGCTGCCAGTGTCGATATCGTGCAATTCTTTGCGCAGGTGTTTGATAGCGGGCGTCACTATCGCAATAAAATAAGCCTCACGTACGCGGCGCTGGGCAGCATTTCCGACCAGATAGCCTTTGGCGCCGAGATGCAACATGGCGGAGTTAGCTGCTTTCAGCGACATCTCGCCGCCCGCCAGACGCAGTGCCAGCGTTTCGCGTTCGTGATTGGCATCGGGCATAGCGTCAATTTTATCGGCTAGACGATAGCATGCTTCGCGCGCGGCTAACAATTCACTTTCGATAGTTTCAGCCTGGTCGTCGAGGAAACAGTTGACGTGGCCGTGGGTTTTGTTGGAGCGTTTCATCATACTCACACACGCATCGATCAGTCCTAGCCCCATGCCCATTTGCATCAGGATGAATGCAGCTTTGGTGCGTGATTTGAATTGGGTAAATTCACTGGGGTGTGAAACGACGGATTCATTGGAAATAAATACGCCCTTGAAATTGCAGGCGAAGGTGTTGGTGCCTTCCATCGCGATGAAGTGGGCATTCTGGTTGAGCGTAAGCCCCGGATGATCACCCTTGACCAGTGCTATCAATAGTCCAGGTTCGTTTTCGACATCAATGCCGACATGGAAGTAGTGATCGATGCCAATATTGGAAACCCAGGGTAGCGTGCCATTAACCAGATAACCACCGTCAACACGTTTTGCCGTCAGGCGGTTATCTTCGATAGCCGCGCAGGATTTCATTGCGTTGGATTGTCCGGTACCGCCTAGCACTATGCCTTTGGCAATTAGCGGCAGCACGTCGCGGCGGATGGCGAGGTTGCTGCTGTTCTGCAAATACCAGGCGCAAGCGTACTGTGCCCACACCATGAATCCGGTAGATACGCATTCGCGCGACACATCTTCGATTATCCGTATCGCATTCTTGAGACCGTAACCAGTGCCACCAAACTGTGGCGCAACCATAGCACCGAAACCGCCAATCGCGCCCAGTTTGTGCATGAATTCACGGGGGTACTCACCCTTGAGATCGATGCTTACCACCCGTGGACACAATTCGGTACGGATTAGCTCAGCCATGCCTGGTAACGATTCACCCGTTTCTGTATCCATTACTGGTTTTAACATTTCAACTTGCATGATAACTCCTTGTTTTTACATGGCTGCCGCAAGGTCAGCCATTTTCAGCTGACAGGGTCAGGCTAATGCTACCGTCACACCTACGGGGTTGCGCATAGTGTTGGCTACAGGTGACCAGCGATTGGCGTGTGCGACTAATTCTTCCAGTTCACTTTGGCTGGCATCGCCTTCCAAATACACTTTGACGCGGATATCCGTAAAGCCAAGGATTTTGCTATCAGATAAATCACCGACCCCCCAGACTGCAGTCACGTTGATATCACCTTCAAGTTCTAATTCGAGCTTGGTCAGTGAAATGCCGCGTGCAACTGCGTTGGCATGCAAGCCAACCGAGAGACAGGAACCGAGGGTTGCCAGCACGGCTTCAGATGGGTTAGGTGCGGTATCGTCGCCCAACAAGTGAGGTGGTTCATCAATGACGTGTGCTGGCAAGTTGCGTACATAGCTTAAATTGCGGAATTTACCTTCACACACCGTTTTGGATTTTAAGGTGACGACGTTCTGTGGGTTAGCTTTGCCTTTGACCGCAAGCGCTTCCAGACCTGCTTTGTCGATGGGGGTTAACACGGTATTCATTTTTAGTACGGCTGCTTCTGGCATGATTTGCTCCTTATGCGATGACAATTAATGTAAGTGGCCCATTGGACACATTGACACTATTGCAAACGCCATGCCAGCATCGAAAAATAACTATAATTGCATGATTATTAACAATAAATAAATAAAAGCTCAGTCCTTCCTTGGTTTTGTAAGCGAACAGATTGTTAACAATTTGTATAACAAGTCGTGGTCGAGCCGGGATTTAGTCTATCCCCAGGCGCTGAATACGATAATTTAGCTGACGTAAGGTCATGCCCAGCTGTTGTGCTGCGCGCGACTTATTGCCATTACTTATGGCCAGCGCCTGAATAATGCTCGCACGATCACTGGTTTGTACCGATTGATAAGTGCGTAAGCCTCCTGGTAGCGTCGTCTCAATGTCAGCAACTGGGTGCGTGGATGCTTCATTCATGGTTTCGCTGGCAATCACTGATGCAGCGTCGGCTGCACTGATTAATCGGTTTTCAGATAGTAAGGCCAGTCGTTCCAGCACGTTGCGCAATTGCCGCACATTGCCTGGCCAGCTATAAGCTGCAAGTTGCTCGAGCGCATCGGGTGCAATATTAACGTTGCGCTGATAACTTTGATTAATCTGATTCAGGTAATAGCGCACCAGATGACGTATATCTTCGGGGCGTTCCTGTAAGGTCGGCAGTCGCACCGGGATTACATTGATGCGATAAAATAAATCGAGTCGAAATTTGCCGCGACTGACTGCCTGTTGCAGATCCTGATTGGTAGCAGTCACTATGCGCACATTAATCGCAGCTTCCCGACGCGCCCCGACGCGCTGTATGGTGTTTTCCTGCAGCACCCGCAATAATTTGACCTGCATCGCCAGCGGCATATCGCCGATTTCATCGAGAAATATGGTGCCATTGTTAGCCTGCTCGAAATAGCCGGGCCGACTGCTGGTCGCGCCGGTAAAGGCGCCTTTTTCATAACCAAATAACTCGGATTCAAACAGGTTTTCCGGTATTGCACCACAATTGACCTTGATGAACGGAAAATCCCGGCGCGCACTGGAAAGGTGCAAGGCGCGCGCAAACAGCTCTTTGCCAGTGCCGGATTCACCTAATAACAGCACCGTCGCATCGGTTTGCGCAACCTGTTCGATTTGCTTTAGCGCACGCCGTAACGGCATGGATTCGCCGACGATACCGAAGGATCCCAGCGTGGATGGATTCTTGTTTAGCGCCCATTTCAACTCGCGATTTTCGGTTTCCAGTCGGGCGGTACGCTCCTGTATATAACGGTTAAGCATAATGACCTGGGCGATCAGGGTGGCGGCGATTTTTAACATCTGCAAGTCACGCGCCAGCGGTCGTGGACGGTCGCGCAAGCGGTGCACGCCGAGTACGCCGAGTACTTTGCCACCCTGCTCAATAGGCATGGCAATATAAGATACTGTTTCATGCGGTAACTGATCGCGTACTACGGTGCGAAACAGGAATTCAGGCTCGCTGTCGATATCCTGAATTATTACCATTTGTCCGGTCTGCATCACCCGTCCGGTAATGCCTTCGCCTGGTGAGAATTGACCGCGTTTAATCTCTGTTTGCGACAGTCCATAAGCGTGTGCGATGCGTAATATATCGGTCTCGGCGTCTGGCAGCACGACACGCCCACGATTTAAACCCAGTAACTCGGACAGTAAATGCAGTATTTCACGGATGACATAGTGCTGATCTGGGCTCTTGCCCATTAGCGCAGACGCTTCACGTATTACTAATAGCTCTTCATCTATCAGTGTCTCTGGCGCAGTTCGAATATTTGCAGTATCCATTTTGACCTCTCCTGTCATGAACAAATTGTTTACACAATGTAAGCAAAAATCGGGCGAGGAAAATATCAGAAAACATATGATAAGCCTGCAAGCCTTATGAAATCAGTAATTTGTCAGGTTGGCACGATTGCTGCTAATTGATACCCAGCAGATAAATTTTGTTAATCAAATGTTAAGGAGATATACGATGTCAGCTTTTGACGATCCATTTGACCCCAAGGTCAAACTTGCCAGCCAGGGCTGTAGTTGCGGCCGCCATAGTAACCAGACCGAGCATCAGCTTGACGAAGATGCCCGCATTGGTCGCGTGGTCGAAACCACCGTGATGCGCGCGTTATTTCCACATGACGAAACTCGCCGCAATTTCATCCGTGCTGTCGGTGCCAGCACGGCGTTCGCTGCTATTTCCACGCTGTTCCCAATGGCGGCAGCAAAAGCACTGGCCGCTGACCGCGCCCCGCTGGAAAAGCCTGACTTGAAAATCGGCTTCGTACCTATTACTTGCGCCACCCCTATTATCATGGCCGGTCCCATGGGATTCTATTCGCGTGAAGGACTTAACGTATCGCTGCTGAAAACGGCCGGTTGGGCTGTGGTTCGCGATAAGGTTATGAACAAGGAATATGACGCTTCGCATATGCTCTCGCCTATGCCGCTGGCAATCAGCCTTGGCCTCGGTTCACAGGCACAGCCTATCGACGTGGCTGCCATCGAGAATATCAATGGTCAAGCCATTACCATGCACGTCAAGCACAAAAACAATCTGGATCCGAAACAATGGAAGGGTCTGAAATTCGGTATCCCGTTCGATTACTCCATCCATAACTTCCTGTTGCGTTATTTCCTTGCTGAAAACGGCATAGACCCAGACAAGGATGTAGAACTGCGCATCATGGCGCCGCCTGATATGGTTGCTAATCTGCGCGCGGGCAATATTGATGGTTTCCTTGGACCTGAGCCGTTCAACCAGCGTGCCGTATATGAAGAAGTCGGCTTTATTCACACGCTGTCACGCGATATCTGGGATGGTCACCCATGCTGCGCGTTCGGTGTGTCGCATGAGTTTACCAAAGCTTATCCAAACACCTTTGCCGCACTGTTCCGTGCCATTGCCAGTGCGACCGAATATGCGCACAAGCCGGAAAACCGCGACGACATCATCAAGGCCATTGCGCCAGCTAACTACCTCAACCAGCCTATTCCGGTGTTGGAACAGGTCATGACGGGTCACTTTGCCGATGGTCTGGGCAAAGTGCGCAATGTGCCGGATCGCGTTGATTTCGACCCGTTCCCATGGCAGTCGATGGCAGTATGGATGCTGACGCAGATGAAGCGTTGGGGTTATCTGAAAGGCGATGTCAATTACAAGCAAATTGCAGAGCAGGTATTCCTCGCCACAGATGCACGCAAACGTATGAAGGAAATGGGGTTGTCGGCGCCAGCCAGCAACTACAGTAAATACACCATCATGGGCAAAGAGTTTGATCCGGCTAAGCCTGAGCAATATCTCAAATCCTTTAAGATAAGCAGGGCCTGATCATGAGCAAATCCCTGACTTTTCGTGCTTATCTGTTATCTGCGCTGATTTTTGGCGTGATGTTGATGGGCTGGTATCTGGCGACACTGCCGCAGAAAACGGTAGCAGTGTCGCAAGCTGATGCCGAATACGCTGCATTAATGGGTGGTGGTGCCGTTAAAAAGTCAGGCATGCCGACGCCGCTTGAGGTGGGACATACGTTCCGGGAAAAGCTTGCTGATCCGTTCTACGACCATGGTCCTAACGACAAGGGTATCGGCATTCAGCTTGGTTACTCGCTGACGCGCGTGCTGGCCGGATTTGCGCTTGCTGCACTGGTGGCGATACCGTTGGGGTTTGTGGTTGGGATGTCGCCTATCATGCATCGGGCGCTGGATCCCTACATCCAGATACTCAAACCGATCTCACCGCTGGCGTGGATGCCGCTGGCACTCTATACCATCAAGGACTCGTCGGCATCGGCGATCTTCGTGATCTTCATCTGCTCGTTGTGGCCTATGCTGATCAATACTGCCTACGGTGTTGCCGCAGTCAAACGTGACTGGCTGAACGTTGCCAAAACGCTGGAAGTCAGCCCGTTGCGCAAAGCTTTTCTGGTGATATTGCCAGCAGCAGCACCGACCATACTGACTGGCATGCGTATTTCCATGGGCATAGCCTGGCTAGTCATCGTGGCGGCTGAAATGCTGGTGGGTGGTACTGGTATCGGTTATTTTGTGTGGAATGAATGGAATAACCTCAGTCTCACCAACGTCATTTTCGCCGTACTCATGATAGGCATCGTCGGCATGATGCTGGACATGGTGTTCGGCTGGTTGTCGCGATTAGTGGCATATAACGATTAAGAGGCCAGATATGCAAACCGATTTTTTGAAAGTTGAAGCGTTAAGTAAGGTTTATCCGGTTAGTCGAGGAAAAACACCAGTACCGGTATTTGAAAACATCCATTTCAGCATCGCTAAGGGTGAATTCGTCTGCATAGTCGGGCACTCTGGTTGTGGCAAATCGACTATTCTTAATGTGTTGGCTGGACTCGATAGTCCCAGTGCCGGCACCGTGATTATGGATGGGCGCGAAGTGTCGGGCCCTAGTCTGGATCGTGGCGTGGTGTTTCAGGGACATGCGTTAATGCCGTGGCTGACGGTGATGAAGAATATTGAATTCGCCGTCAAGTCGCGCTGGCCAGACTGGTCCAGGGAAAAAATTCAGCAGCATAGCCAGCAATTTATTGATCTGGTGGGGTTAACAGGTTCCGAGCACAAGAAGCCATCCGAGTTGTCGGGTGGTATGAAACAGCGTGTCGGTATTGCGCGTGCATTTTCCATCCAGCCTAAAATGCTGCTGCTGGATGAGCCATTCGGCGCGCTGGATGCTTTGACTCGTGGCGTAATCCAGGATGAGTTGCTGAAAATATGCGCCGCTACTCAGCAAACTGTATTCATGATTACGCATGACGTAGACGAAGCGATCTTGCTCTCTGACAAAATTATTCTTATGACCAATGGACCTCGTGCGCGTATTGCCGAAATAGTTGTCAACACGTTGCCACGCAACCGTACTCGCAATGATATTCACAAGGATGCTCAGTATTACCGCATACGTAACCATCTGGTAGATTTCCTGGTGAGTCGTTCGCGTGAGCTAGCGCTTACATCAGACGCAGATTATGACCCGCGGAATCCACCTGAAGTCAGACCCGGTGAAATGGATGAGGATGCTGATGCAACACCGCGTCCGCTCAAGCAGGCTGCTATTCATCTTGTTAATTAATGCTATCAACTGAAAGGAACTACCATGAAACGTACCGATGTAACTGATTTGATACTGGTTGCCAAAATTGCCAAAGGGCTGAAATGGGATGACCTCGGCAAAGCAATTGGTTTAAGTAAAGAGTGGACAACGGCCGCCTTGCTTGGGCAAATGACGCTGGATGTGGAGCAGGCGACGATTATAGGCAAAATGCTGGATTTGCCAGCCGAAGCGATTGCAGCGTTGCAAGTCGTGCCTTACAAAGGTTCCTTGCCATCGGCTGTACCAACTGATCCATTGATATACCGTTTTTACGAGCTGATCAATGTGTATGGTACTTCTATCAAGGCGCTGATCCATGAGGAATTTGGCGACGGCATCATGAGCGCAATTGATTTCAGCATGGACATTTCTCGTGTAGCCGATCCTAAAGGTGACCGGGTAAAGATAGTGTTGAATGGTAAATTCTTACCCTACAAAACGTATTGATGTGCTTTTACTTTTGCGCAACAACGACAGGTGTTGCGCAAAAGTTCAGCTTGGTCGAGATTCGTTATTTCAAGGTTTGACGTAGGCATAATGTTGCGATTGCAGGTAGCCAACTTCAGCTACGCCTGATGGCACGATATCGGATTCTTCAACATGATATAGCTCATGCCAGTCCAGATTCTTACCTTTAAGCGTGTTATTGCATACGTCAATTTTGACGTGCTTCTCGCGCAGCTTATCCAGCATACCTGTGATTTCAGGGTCTTTTGTCGTTAACAACGATATGCCTTCACCATGCACCACGATGACAGCATCAATGTCTTCTACTGTGGTGACATGATTCAACACATTTTTGAGTGCGTGGAACTGCAATTTTGCATCGCCACCATTGATTTGATAAACCACTTGCTGATGTCCATAAGGCGCATGGGTGATATCGGGTTTAACGTAGTCAGCGTGAGCTGCGCCTGCGGTTAATAACAGGCTGGCTAATATGGGAAAGGCTTTTTTGGTAATGTTGATCATGTGTTGCTCCGTTGTTATAAAAATAGTTAGGTCTTCGCCTGCTGTTTATGTTTGCCTTCGTATGAAGGCGGCATAGTATATTTCAAGTCACTGTTTTTTGCTTACTGGAAAAACTGTGCGAGCACTTTGATCGTTATGCTTCGCCTTGTTTAAATTGTTTTACCACCGAGTACTGGCGGCGGCTGACGGGCAGCGCTTCGTCGCTGTCTTTTAATAAAACGAACCAGCCGCTGTGTTCACCGTCACCCTGATCTTTGAGGACAAACCCGGCAATGGCTGATTTTGCAATAAGTGTGTTGCGGTGTATGCGTACAAAATAATCAGGGAAGGATTGTTCCAGGCTGGTGAGGCTGTCTTCGATGAGATAAGTATGTTTGGCGGTACGCGCGGCGACGTATTTTTGCTCGGCGCGTAAGCAGATAACTTCGTCGATGGGGACGAGCAAGACGCGGCCGCGTTCGGTGGCGCTGAGGTACTGCCGTTTTGGTGGCGTTTTTGTGGGTGTGGTGGCGATCACTTTGCGTAGCGCGGCCAATAGTCGTTCTGCACGTACAGGTTTAAGCAGGTAGTCACGTGCGTTGAGTTCAAAGGCTTGCAATGCATGCGCATCATAGGCCGTGGTGAAGATCACAGCGACAGGGTGTTCGCGTTGCGCCAGATGTTGTGCGAGTGCCATGCCATCCATACCGGGCATGTGGATGTCCAGCAAGACTACGTCAACTTGTGTTTGTGCCAGCAGTTGCAATGCTTGTACGCCATTTTCCGCTTCGCCGACGATAGTCAGGGGCAATTGGACTGCGCAGTCAGTTAGCACGTCGCGCAGGCGGTTACGCGCTGGAGCTTCGTCGTCAACGATGAGAATGCGTAATGGCTGAGTCATGAGATTTGATAAGGCAAGGTAATGTGGATTTGATAGTAGTCTTGCTGTACCTGAGTTTGCAAGCTGGCTTCTACGTCGTAATGCAGCATGAGCCGGCTTTTAATATTGCCCAATGCCATCTTGTTACCTGAATGATGGTCGCCTGTTTTTTTGTATGGGTTGCGGATGATGATATGCATTTGATTGGCATTGCGATAGATATTGACGCTGATTTCGCCTGGCTCTAATGCTGGTTCGATGCCGTGATATACCGCATTTTCCAGCAGCGGTTGCAGTACTAGCGGTGGCAGCAGTGCATTGCTTGGCGCTTTGTCGATATGCCATACCACCCGCAGTCGGTCACCTAAGCGCAAGCCCTCTAATTCTAGATATTGACGGCTGATTTCGACTTCGCGTTTCAAAGTGCTGAGCTGGCGGTTGTCGGCCATGACTACACGAAATAAATCTGCCAGATCTTCCAGTGCACGTTCGGCGCGACGGGGTTCGCTGCGCATCAGGCTGAGTACGGCGTTCAGGCTGTTGAATAAAAAATGAGGGCGTATGCGTGCCTGCAAGGCTTGCAATCTGGCTTCGGTGAGTGCGGGTGAAAGTGCGCGTCCACGCAGATTGAAATACTTCAATATGATCGCGCTGATACCGATGACATTGCATGCGTCCCGCCAGGTCATAGCGATGTGGCTATCCAGCAGTAAATTGCTCAAGCCGTTCATAATCAGGGCGGTTGTGAATAATGCGATGAATACACTGATGGCCACACCTTGAGGATAAGGCTGGCGTCGCAACGGTTTACCGGTCAGGCATAATATGGCTAAAGTAAACAGCAATGCGGGTTGCACTACCAACGAATAGCCAACAAATAAACGTATCATTTCGGATAGGTGTGGGGTTTGTAACCACGCAGTTATCCACACTAAAGCCTCGACTCCGAGTAAAATACGCATCATGATGCCCAGATTGCAGAAATCGGGTAACCGGTCAGGATAGTCAGTGGTGCTAGGCATAGTCATCGTGCGCTTATTCTCTTCATCTCAACGTTATATTATCAGGTTATTGTCATGTCTAATTCTGTTACGCCGCAACTCTGGTCTGGTCGCTTTACTGAGCCTGTTTCAGAGCGTGTTAAGCGCTATACCGCATCCATCAGCTTTGATTATCGTTTAGCTGAATTTGATATACAAGGATCGCTTGCCCACGCCAACATGCTCGCACATCAGGCTATTATCAGCCAGCAGGATTTGGCTGATATACAGCGCGGCATGAGTGAAATACTGGCTGACATCCATGCAGGTCAGTTTGAGTGGCTGCTGGATCTGGAAGATGTGCATCTCAATATTGAAAAAGCGCTTACTACCAAAGTGGGCGATGCAGGTAAGCGCTTGCATACCGGCCGCTCACGTAATGATCAGGTGGCAACGGATATCCGTTTGTATTTGCGTCATAACATAGATGGCATTTTGCAGCTTATTCGGGCAGCTCAGACTGCGTTATTAGATCTGGCTGAAACGCATGCCGATACGGTGATGCCAGGTTTCACCCATTTACAAGTCGCGCAGCCAGTTTCGTTCGGGCACCACTTGCTGGCGTATTTTGAAATGCTCAAGCGTGATGCCGAACGTCTGACGGATTGTCGTCGTCGGGTTAATCGCCTGCCGCTGGGTGCGGCTGCA
Organism: Sulfuriferula nivalis; assembly: GCF_009937995.1. Classification (NCBI taxonomy): domain Bacteria; kingdom Pseudomonadati; phylum Pseudomonadota; class Betaproteobacteria; order Nitrosomonadales; family Sulfuricellaceae; genus Sulfuriferula; species Sulfuriferula nivalis. The sequence continues at coordinate 2,920,847 of NZ_AP021881.1, read as the reverse complement.
TTGGCAGGTACGAGTTACCCAATAGACCGTGAAATGGTAGCGCGTGAACTGGGTTTTGACGGTGTATGTGAAAACTCGCTGGATGCCGTGTCCGACCGTGATTTCGCCATAGAATTCACCGCCTGCGCCAGTCTGATCATGACGCATTTTTCGCGCATGTCGGAAGAGCTGATCTTGTGGATGAATCCGCGTTTTGGTTTCATTGATCTGGCTGATCGTTTCTGTACCGGTTCGTCCATCATGCCGCAAAAGAAAAATCCGGATGTACCTGAGCTCATTCGTGGCAAAACAGGTCGCATCAATGGTCATCTGGTTGGGTTGCTGACTTTGATGAAAGGTCAACCGCTAGCGTACAACAAGGATAATCAGGAAGACAAGGAGCCATTGTTCGACACCGTTGATACCCTGATCGATACGCTTGCCATCGTTGCGGAAATGCTGCCAGGCATACGCGTCAAGCCTGAAGCGATGCGCAATGCAGCGTTGCAAGGCTATGCCACGGCCACCGATCTGGCGGATTATCTGGTCAAAAAAGGCCTGCCGTTCCGTGATGCCCATGAAGCCGTTGCGCTAGCCGTGCGTCATGCTGAAACACAAGGCTGTGATTTGGCGGATTTGCCACTGGTCAGTTTGCAGCAATTCTCCAGCCTGATAGCTGATGATATCTACGAGGTGCTGTCATTGGAGGGTTCAATGAATAGCCGTAATCACATCGGCGGCACTGCGCCTGCGCAAGTGCGTGCTGCAGTTGCGCGAGGTCGTGCCCAGCTGTGAGTGATTAGCTAAAATACAACAGTAAGCAAATTGTCATATTGAAGTAAGTTTTCTGTCAGATAAATCTGGCATGATGTGTTTTTTTGCCCATATTGGGAGTGGTTTTGAAAACACGTTTTGCCTTATCCCTCTTTTTATTGTTCGCTACGCCGATAGGTGCTTATGCTGCGCCAGCGGCCGTGGCAGTAAGCCCTGCTGCACTCACATTGGCGCAAGCGCAAGCGCTGATGCTGGTACATAGCCGTGATTTGCTGGCAGCGCAACGCAATGTAGAAGCCGCACAAGCTACCGAGCTGAGTGCGGCTGCGCGACCTAATCCGCAAATTTCATTAAATACCACCAGCATTAATCCGCATAATTTTGGTGCTGGGAGCTGGTCAGATAAGCAAATCGATACCATTTTGCGTGTAGATCAGGTCATAGAACGTGGCGACAAGCGAGATTTGCGTATTAAAACTGCACAGGCACTTACGACCGCTAGCACTGCCGATCTGGCTGATGCTCAACGCCAGCAGCTTATTGCTTTGTATAACGCATTTTACGATGTGGCCTACGCGCAGGGAAAAATAAAGCTGACTGCGGATGCGGCAAATTTGGCGCTGCAGGGGCAAAAGAAAGCTGAACTACGTTTGGCGGCTGGCGATATTGCGGCTTCAGAGGTTGCTAATATCCGTGTGGATACATTACGCGCGCAGAACGATGCGGAACAAGCTGTGGCGGATGCCAGTAACGCACGCATAGCCCTGGCTTATATGCTGGGTCTGGATGGCAGTGCCAGCGCTATCAGCGTGGTATCAGACTGGCCGCAACCTGCATCTACACTTACACCTGTTGACCTCACCGCTATTATTAATCGTCGCGCCGATGTACAGGCTGCGCAGGCACGCGTGGAAGCTGCACGCCAGTATAAGGAGCTGGCGCGCTCACAGCGTACCCGCGATATTTCTGTGGGTTTACAAGCCGAGCATTACCCAGGGCAAACCGATAACACTATGGGTTTGGGTATCAGTTTCCCGTTGCTGCTAGGCAATAATTATGAAGGCGATATCCGCAATGCTGAAGTTGCGCTGAGTGCCGCGGAAGATAATCTGGCCAAGACGCAGGCGCTGGCAACAGGTGAGTTACAGCGCGCACAAGCACTATTATCCAGCAGCCAGGCACGCTTGCTGCGTTATCAGACAGATTTGTTGCCATCAGCGCGTCGTGCCATGGACGCGGCGGAATTTGGTTTTGCCAACGGCGCAATCTCGGCAGTTGATTTGCTCGATGCTCGTCGCACCTGGCGCGCCATCCAGCTTGAAGCCCTCGGCGCACAATCGGATTACGCCCGCGCTCAACATAGCTGGCAAACATTGACTACACAGAATTAGGAACGGATGATGAAAAAGACTGCACTTATTATTGCTTTAATCGCTGTTGGGTTAGTGGGCGCCTACTACGAATTTGGTGGCGGTGCTGCCAAGCCTGTTGCCAAGCCAGTAACTGTGTCAACCACGCCTGCTGATGAATTGCGCTACCCGGCGGGTGCGCCGCAATTGGCTGCTATTCATAGTGAAACTTTGCCACAATTACCTGTGCCGCTTGCGGATCCATTGAATGCAAAAGTGACCTATGACGAGGATGTCACTACACGGATTAACTCGCCTATCAGTGGGCGGGTATTAAATATTAAAGCGCAGTTGGGTGATGAGGTAAAAGCGGGTCAAACTTTATTTGTCATGGACTCCCCCGATTTGGGGAATGCTATTGCTGATGTGGAAAAAGCTAATGCGGATGCGCGACTTAAACAATTGAACTTGAGTCGCGCCAAAACCTTGTATCAAGGCGAAGCAATTGCACGCAAGGATTTGGAGTCTGCGCAATCTGACTATGCTGCCGCTACTGCTGAGTCACGTCGCGCAATATTACGCCTGAAAAATCTGGCGCCACAGGGAATAAACAATGCCGCTGAAGGTTATGCTTTGCGTAGTCCTATCAGTGGCGTAGTGGCGCAACGTCAACTTAATCCAGGCGAAGAAGTCCGTCCAGATTTGCCTGACCCTTTGTTTATCATTACCAACCCAGCCAAGGTATGGGTGACGATAGATTTGCCTGAATCTTTGCTGGCTAAAGCCGAAGTGGGGCACCCTGTCAGCATTAGCGTGGATGCTTACCCTGATCAGCATTTCGCCGGACGTATCGAGAAAATCGCGCCTGCGCTGGATCCCGTCACTCGTCGTATCACCGTACGTTGTTCGGTGGATAACAGCAAAAATCTGCTTAAACCCGAGATGTACGCCAAAGTGACTTTGCTGGCCGAAGCTGACGAAAACGCATTCCGCATTCCGAATGGGGCAATAGTCAGCAATGGCTTATACAGCTATGTGTTTGTAGAAATCGCACCGGGAGTGTTGAAAAAACGTCGCATACCACTGGTAGTGCAATATCGTGATTACAGCTATGCCGCTGAGGGTCTGACTGCTCAAGATAAAGTCGTCACTTCAGGCGCATTGTTGCTTAATTCCGAACTCGATACGGCTAAATAACGAGGCGATAATGTTAGATAAACTCATTACTTTTGCCTTACAGCAGCGCGTTTTTATACTCATCCTCACCTTTGCACTGGTGTTGCTGGGGATTAATGCGCTGGATAATTTACCGATAGAAGCTTTCCCAGATGTGCAGGACGTGCAGGTTCAGGTGGTGACCCAAGCCATTGGTCAGGCGCCTGAGGAAGTGGAACGCTCCATTACCCTGCCGATAGAACGTGAAATGAGCGGGGTTGCGCATATTACCCAGTTGCGTTCAGTGTCGATGACAGGCTTATCTATCGTCACGCTAACCTTTGCTGACCATACTGATGATTATTTCGCACGTCAGCAGGTATTGGAAAAATTGCAGGGTGTGACGCTGCCTCCCAATATACAGCCTAGTCTGGCACCATTATCCACCGCAGTAGGCGAGGTTTTCCGCTATGTGGTTGAAGCACCTGCCGATATGCCACTGTCAGAAATTCGTGCTATTCAGGACTGGCAGATTCGTCCTGCGTTGCGCATGGTGAAAGGTGTCGCGGATGTCGTGAGTTTCGGTGGTGTGATTCGTGAGTATCAGGTAAATGCCAATCCATATTTGTTGAAAAAGTTCGGGGTGACGCTGGATCAGGTCGCAAGTGCTTTGAGCGTCAATAGTGCCAACGTTGGCGGTGGATTGATGCGGCGTGGTGATGAATCACTGGTGGTTCGCGGTCAAGGCTTGTTTACCAGTCTGGATGACATTGCCCATGTGGTGGTGCTGGCTAAAGATGGTAAAACGGTGCAGGTGGGCGATATCGGTGAAGTGGTTATAGGCGCACGTCCACGTTCAGGTGTGGTTGCTTTCAACAATCAGGATAACGTGGTTGAAGGCACAGTACAAATGGTCAAGGCGCAAAATGCGGCCAAGGTGGTTGCAGAACTAAAACTCAAGATAGCTGAGATTAGTGCCAAATTGCCTCCAGGCGTGAAGCTGCATACCATTTACGACCGTACTGAGCTGATTAAGCACACTGTGCATACCGTGACTGAAAACCTTATCATGGGCGCAGTGCTGGTCATTACCATATTGATCGTGTTCCTGCGTAACTGGCGTGCGGCGCTGATAGTTGCATCCATAATTCCATTAGCCTTGCTGTTTGCCTTTACGCTGATGGATGCGCGGGGTGTGTCAGCGAATCTGATTTCGCTGGGTGCAGTCGACTTCGGTATTATCATCGATAGTGCTGTGGTGCTGGTTGAGGCGCTGATGGTGCGTCTGGCGATGGGCGCATCCAATCCTGCACACAATACGCTGAGTTGGCGTACTCATGCACTCAAGCAAACAGCTATTGAACTCGGTCACCCCATCCTGTTTTCCAAAGCTATTATTATTCTGGCGTTTCTGCCTATTTTCACGTTTCAGCGTGTGGAAGGGAAAATCTTTACCCCTGTCGCTTTAACCCTGAGTTTTGCCTTGTTAGGCGCGCTGATATTAACGTTGACGCTGATACCGACGCTATTGTCATTTACGTTGAAAAAGCCGGGGATGGAAGAGAAACATTCCAACTGGATGCATGGGCTGCAAAAACGATATCGTGGACTGCTAATCTGGGCTGCTGATCGTTACAAGATGATACTGGCAGGTTCGATCGCGTTACTGGTGGTGGCGTTGGCAGGTGCGCCGATGCTGGGTAGCGAGTTTTTGCCTAAGCTGGATGAGGGTAATATCTGGCTGACCATCAGCTTGCCACCGCAAACTGCACTGGATAAAACTAAGGAAGTCGAGCGGCAGGTGCGTGCCATACTGCGCAGCTACCCTGAAGTAGGCAATATTATTACCCAGGTTGGCCGACCGGATGACGGGACTGATCCTAAAGGGCCGAACAATATGGAAATACTGGCGGACTTGAACCCACACGATACCTGGCGTTTTGCGACCAAAGAGGACTTGATCGCAAGCATGACGGCTAAGCTGAAGTCTATTCCTGGCTTGCCGACTAACTTCTCTCAGGTCATACAGGATAACGTTGAAGAAGCGATGTCCGGGGTGAAGGGTGAGATTTCGGTCAAGGTGTTCGGCCCTGACCTGGAAATTCTGCAGGATAAAGCCGACCAGATCGCTTCGATACTTAGCAAAGTGCCGGGTGCGACTGACGTAGCGGCGATACAGGTAGGTGGGCAGACCGAGCTGAATATTGTGTTGGACAGAGCCAAAATGGGACGTCTGGGCATTAATGTGGCTGATGCCAATAGCGTGATTCAAACTGCACTGGGTGGACTGGTGGTGAATGATTTTTATGAAGGCGAACGTCGATTTGATGTCACCTTACGTATGGAAAAAGATTATCGTGAAGCGGTTGATGACGTAGCCAATTTGCAAGTGGCATTACCTAATGGTGCAGGAACTGTCGCGTTAGGTGATATTGCGCGTATTGGCGTCAAGCAGGGCGCTTCCCGAATTAGTCGCGAGGGCGGTGGGCGCAATGTGTCGATAAAATCCAACATACTGGGGCGCGACCAGGGCGGTTTCGTGGCTGAAGCGCAACAGAAAGTGAAGGAGCAAGTTGTATTGCCGCCCGGATATAGCATTACCTGGGGTGGGCAATTCGAGAACCAGCAACGCGCCATGAAGCGGCTAAAGGTCATTGTGCCGATTAGTCTGTTTATGATATTTGCGCTGTTATTCTGGGCGTTCAGATCCATGCGTCTGGCCAGTATGGTGCTGATGATGGTGCCGTTTACTTTGATAGGCGGTATTGCCGGTCTGGGTCTGGCAGGCTTGCATTTGTCCGTATCAGCAGCGGTAGGGTTTATCGCAGTAGCGGGTATTTCTGTGCAAAATGGTGTGATCATGATGGAGCAGATTATTGATCTGTTGCGTAATGGTGCAGACATGCGTACCGCTGTGATGGAAGGTGCTGTACAGCGGTTACGCCCTATTTTGATGACAGCGTTGATGGCGGGCCTGGGCCTGCTGCCAGCTGCACTTTCACATGGCATAGGCTCGGAAACACAGCGTCCTTTTGCCGTGGTTATCGTCGGTGGTATCGTTTCTGCCACTTTGTTTACATTGCTACTTCTGCCGTTGGTATTTCAGCGGAATGCAACGTCACCTAAACCGAGTGAGGAATAAATGCGAGTATTAATAGTTGAAGATGATGATTTGTTGGCTGCGGGACTGGTTCGCGCTCTGGATCAAACGGGTTATGCGGTCGATCGTGTTAACAGTGGAGAACGCGCCGATCTGGCCTTGACTGCAGAAACGTATGATCTGGTGGTGCTGGATATTGGTTTGCCGGGTATCGATGGCTTTACTGTGCTTAAACATATGCGTACTCGGGGACAAACCTGTCCGGTGCTGATTTTAACAGCGCGAGATGCAGTCAACGACAGAGTGCGTGGTCTGGATCTGGGTGCGGATGATTATATGATTAAGCCCTTTGCCTTGAGTGAATTTGAAGCCCGATTACGTGCTCTGGTGCGGCGTGGTACGCAGGTCAACAGCCCACAACTTAACTGCGGCACGCTGATGCTGGATACCTTGTCACATCGGGCATGGCTGGGTGAAACCCCGCTGAATTTGACCGCGCGGGAATGGGGAATACTGGAGTATTTGCTGATGCGTCAAGGGCAGGTGCTCAGCAAGGAAAAGATACTGCAGGCAGTTTGCAGCTGGGATGAATCGATAAGCCCTAATGCGATCGAAGTGTATATGTCCCGACTGCGTAGCAAGCTGGATCCTGCTGGTGTGTTCATACGCACGATCCGTGGCTTTGGCTATTTGCTGGAATCTGAAAATACGCAGCATGCGAGTGCCTAGCCTTAAAAAATCGCTGCTGACCTGGCTGCTCATACCGTTGTTGAGCTTGTTGACGCTCGCCTCGGTAGGGGCGTTTTATGTGGCCGACAAGTCAGCGACTAGCGCATTCGATAAAGCCTTGTTGGATCCCATACAAGTGCTGAGTCAGCATATACAACTGCAAAAGGGTGCGCCGCCCATCATCACCTTGTCACCCGAGTCTTTGCATTCATTATTTACCGATGCTTATGACAGCGTCTACTATCAGGTGGTCTCGCCAACGAACAAGCTGTATACGGGCACACTCAATTTGAGTGTGCCATCTAACGTCGGATACAAACCACAGTTCTATTCTGCCAAGTTTAAAGGCAGGGATATTCGTGTGGCGGCGATACGGCTTACGCTTGATGGCAGTGATGATGATGTGATAGTCCAGATCGCAGAGACCTTGACCAAGCGTGATCGCAATTTATATGAAACTTTGCTGATTATGATTTTGCCTTCCATCATTATTACGCTGGCGGCCGTGGTTTTGGTTGGTTTTGGTATCAGTCGCGGATTAGTGCCGTTACAGAAATTAAAAAATGAGATTACCCGACGTTCGCTCAATGATTTGCGCGCAGTGCCAGAATCTAATGTGCCTATAGAGGTGCTTCCGGTAGTACATGCCTTGAATAACTTGCTGTCTAATCTCGAGGCGGCCATTGATGGGCAACAACGTTTTTTGGCCAATGCAGCTCACCAGTTGCGCACGCCGCTGGCAGGTCTGCAAACCCAGGTGGAACTCGCGCTGCGTATGGATATGCCAGCAGATGTGCATGCTATTTTTACTCAGTTACTGGATGCGACCCAACGTGCTACTCATCTTGCCAATCAGCTGCTTACACTTGCCCGGGTAGAGCCGGGTGCTATGCATTTGGTCAGCATGCAACGTCTTGATTTGGCGCAACTGGTAGAGCCTTTGATCGGGTTAATGCTGGTTCGGGCGCAGGTCAAGAAACTTGATCTGGGTTTTGAGTTGTCGGAAACGGTGGTAACAGGCGACAAATTGTTGTTAACGGAGCTTATTACTAATTTGCTTGATAACGCCATACGCTACACCCTGGAAAATGGCTATATTACCGTGCGCTGTTATCAAACTGCTGCCGGTGCCGTGCTGGAGGTAGAAGATAACGGATTGGGAATTCCTGAGTCTTTAAGGCGGCGAGTGTTAGAACGTTTTTATCGTGTCGATGGCAGTCCTGGTAATGGCTGCGGTTTAGGCTTGGCTATCGTTGATGAGATCGCCAAGTTACATGGCGCAACGCTGGAAATCCTGACGCCAGAACTAGGGCGCGGAACGCGGATGGTAGTGCGTTTTTCGCCAGTGGTTACCTAGGATTATTTAAGCACCGCACGTGTAACCACCCAGCAACTGACTTCACTTGCCCCTGCTGATTTCAAACTGTGGGCAAGGCTGTTCAGTGTGCTGCCGCTGGTCATTACGTCGTCGATGATGGCTATATGTTTGCCAGTGACTTGCTGCGCATCGGTAGTAAATGCGTTTTTGATGTTTGCATGCCGTTCAGTGAGAGGCAGGCCAGTTTGAGGTCGAGTGTTACGGCTGCGTTCTGCAGCGAGTGTTAATAATGGGATATGCAATTGGCGACTGAGTGCGGCAGCAAGTAGTTGCGCCTGATTGTAACCACGTTCACGTAAGCGTTGCGGGTGTAGCGGCATAGCAAGCAGCGCGTCGGGACTTGGGGTTGCCTGCGCTGATTCGAGCAACGGTGCGATGAGTGTGTCGACTAATGCGAATTGGTGCTGATATTTCAGGCCATGGATTAGTTTGTTGGTCGGAAATTCATAACGATAGCCTGCGAGAGTGCGTTGGTAAGCGGGCGGTCGACGTAAACACTGGCCGCATATTTCACCCTGTGCTGTAGGGTAGGCGCAAATCGGGCAAGCGGCAGTTGAGTGCAGCGTTAAATCAGCGCGACAGTCGGCGCATACAGGGTACAGTCCTGCCAGTGCACCACATAAATAGCAGTTCTGCGGAAACAGGCTTTGTGCAAAATTTAAGCAGATGTTTAATGCCGTGCTATTCAAAATTGACTATCTCATGCAAATCCCACAAAATTAGATATTTATTGTATCTGAGTACACTCATGGCAACCAAAATAGTTACAGGCAAAAGTGCGTTATTTGCTGCACGGTTGTTTAATATCGCCAGTATAGTTGCGACTCTCATCGCTCCATTGTTGATGGTTTGGGTGGCGATATCCATTTTTGCTTACGCCACAGTTGCGCATCACCCTAATCCGCGTGCTGTGTATTACAACCGTATCTCAGGATATCGATTTTATGGAATAACGGGTGCGATGGTGATTTTTGGCCAGCCGATTAATTTCTTGCTCGAGCCGATTATTTCGCATGAATTAGGTTTGTCCACACATACCCTGTTTGGTAATTTTTATGGCTGGGTTGTGGTGTGGCTGATTATAGTTGCCGTCGTCGTGCCATTTGGTATTTGGGACATAATTCGCGCTGGTCGTGAAAATTGGGAAGATTTAACTGTAGAGGTAGAACAATGAACGATATGACACAACCTGTAACTGAATCAGCAAAATGGCGTGTAGCCGATATTGAGGCAATATTTGCCTTGCCATTTAATGATCTGATCTTCCGTGCGCAGACTGTGCACCGTGAACATTTTGATGCAAATACCGTGCAGTTATCGACATTAATGTCGATAAAAACGGGTGGTTGCTCAGAAGATTGTGGCTACTGCCCGCAGGCGGCGCGTTACAGCACCGATGTTGAAGCTGATCTGTTGCTTGATATTGATACGGTGATGACCGCTGCGCGTGCCGCCAAAGAAGCCGGTGCTACCCGTTTCTGTATGGGTGCTGCTTGGCGCGGCCCCAAGCAGCGTGATCTGGAGCCGGTGCTGGCAATGGTGAAAGGTATCAAGGATTTGGGTCTGGAAGCTTGTGCCACTCTGGGAATGCTCAAAGACGGGCAGGCCGAGCAGTTGAAAGTCGCCGGTCTGGATTACTACAACCACAATCTCGATACCGCACCGGAATTCTACGGTGAGGTGATTACCACCCGCACCTATCAGGACCGACTGGACACGCTCGAGCGCGTGCGTGGCGCTGAAATCAACGTGTGCTGCGGCGGTATCGTTGGCATGGGTGAATCGCGTACGCAACGTGCCGGTCTGATTGCGCAATTGGCGAATCTGACACCGCAACCTGAATCGGTACCTATCAACATGCTGGTGCAAGTAGAAGGTACGCCGTTGCAGGATACCGAAGCGCTGGATCAGCTGGAGTTTGTGCGTACTATCGCAGTGGCGCGCATCGTGCTGTCCAAGAGTTATGTGCGTTTATCGGCCGGACGCAGCGCGATGTCTGAAGCTATTCAGGCCTTGTGTTTCCTGGCTGGTGCGAATTCAATATTTTACGGCGAGAAGCTGCTGACCACAGGGAACCCGGACGTGCAGCGTGATCGTGATCTGCTGGCCAAACTGGGCATACAGCCACAAGGTGCTGCGGCTTGTAATACCTGCGGTTAAGGCGGGTCAATGACGTTCGCGGCACTCTCTGAAATACGCAGCGGGCTGACCGCGCTAAGCGAGCAAGGCCTGTTGCGCCAGCGGCGTATGCTGCAAAGCGCACAGGACGCTAGGGTGCATGTCGATGGCCGCGAACTGCTGTCATTCTGCAGTAACGATTATCTCGGCCTGGCCAATCATCCTGCACTGGCTGCGGCAGTGGCGCAAGCCTTACCGGAGATGGGCGTCGGTGCCGGCGCTTCGCATCTGATTACTGGGCATCATACCGCGCATCATGCATTTGAAACCAAGTTCGCCGAATTTGTCGGCTTGCCTGACGCTTTGCTGTTTTCTACCGGCTATATGGCTAATCTCGCGGTAGTGACCGCGCTGGTTGGCAGAGAAGGTGAGGTGTTTGGTGACAAACTCAATCATGCTTCACTCAATGACGCGGCGCTGCTGTCTCGGGCGAAATTCAGCCGTTATGCCCACAATGATCTGGCAGCATTAGAACGACTAATGGCCGCGAGTACTGCCCGCAGTAAGCTGGTGCTGGTTGATGCAGTGTTCAGCATGGATGGCGATGTGGCGGATCTGCCAGCGTTGCTGGCATTGTGCGAGGCGCATGATGCCTGGCTGCTGGTCGACGATGCACATGGTTTTGGCGTGCTCGGAGCCGGTGGTCGCGGCTCGCTGGCGCATTTCGGCTTACAGTCGCCGCGAATTATTTACATGGCGACACTGGGTAAAGCAGCGGGTGTGGCCGGTGCGGTGGTGGCTGCGGAACACGACGTCATCACTTGGCTGCTGCAAAAAGCGCGTACCTATATCTATACCACGGCAACACCACCACTATTGTCGGCGGCGCTGCTGGCGAGTCTGCAAGTGATTGCGGGTGCCGATGACAGGCGCACGCATTTGCGTGAACTGGTTATGCAGTTGCGCGACGGGTTGCAGGCGCAGGGGTGGGAATTGCTGGACAGCGCTACGCCGATACAGCCGGTTATCATCGGCAGCAATGAAGCGACATTAGCCATTAGCAGCGCATTGCTGGAGCAGGGTATTCTGGTGCCAGCGATACGGCCACCAACTGTTCCGGTCAACAGTGCGCGGTTGCGCATTACCTTGTCGGCGGCACACAGCGCAGCCGATGTGGCGCTGCTGTTAAATGCCATGGGTAACGCATGACGCCGTTAGTGATGTTGCATGGCTGGGGTATGCACAGCGGAGTGTGGACGGCAACGGCGGAAGTGTTGGGTGAGCGGGCACAGCTGGTGGATATGCCGGGCTATGGCGGGCGTGCTGCGGTAGCGCCTTATACGCTGGAAAATCTGGCCGAGGCGATTGCCGCCGAGTTGCCACCGTTGTTTGATCTGTGTGGCTGGTCGCTGGGCGGGCAGGTGGCGATGACACTGGCGCGATTGATGCCGCAGCGGGTACGGCGGCTGGTGCTGGTGGGCGCGAATCCTTGTTTTACCACACGGACTGACTGGCATTGCGGCATTGCACCTGAAGTACTTACGCAGTTTGGTGAAGAGCTGGCGGTTAATTACGAAGTGACGCTGAAGCGTTTTCTGGCGTTGCAGGCGCGTGGCGACGAGGAGGCGCGTGCTGTATTGGTGCGGCTGCGCAGTTTGTTGTTTGCGCGCGGCAAGCCCGATAGTGCGGTATTGCAGGCAGGACTAACAATTTTGCTGCAGGCAGATTTACGCCCCCAGCTGAATCAAATTACTATGCCGACGCTAGTCGTGCATGGCAGCTTTGACCAACTGGCACCAGTATGTGCAGCAGAGTGGCTGGCACCCGCTTTGCCGGATGGTCGCTTGCATGTGATACCCGGCGCTTCGCACGCGCCATTCCTGTCGCATCGCACCGAATTTGAAACGGCGTTAATTGAATTTTTAGATGAAAGATAATCCTGATATGACAAACGACGCTTTGACTGTCGATAAGCGTTTAGTGCGTGTTGCGTTTGATCGAGCAGCGAAAACCTATGACGCCAATGCCGTGCTGCAACGCGAGATTGCTGACCGCATGCTGGAGCGGCTGGACTATATCAAACATCAGCCAGGTACGTTACTTGATGCGGGTACAGGTACGGGTTATGGGGCACAGCATTTGCGTGCACGTTACCCTGATGCCGCGATTATTGCGTTGGATTTGGCGGAAGCCATGTTAAAAATCGCCAGACCTCAGACCAGTTTGTGGCAAAAAATACGTGGCGCTACGCCGTTTCATGCCGTATGTGGTGATATTGATCATCTTCCCCTGAAAACTTCCAGTGTGGATATGGTGTGGTCTAGTCTTGCGTTGCAGTGGTGTAATGATCTGAATGTGAGTTTTGCAGAGTTGTACCGTGTATTGGCGCCAGGCGGGTTGCTGATGTTCGCGACCTTTGGCCCCGATACTTTGAAAGAGCTGCGATCCGCATTTGCTGAAGTGGATGGCTACAGTCATGTGAATGAGTTTGTTGATATGCATGATATCGGTGATGTGCTGGTGAGCGCGGGATTTAATACACCCGTCATGGACATGGAATACATTACCTTAACTTATGCAGATTTGAAAACCATGTTGCTGGAACTCAAGGGTATCGGTGCGCATAATGTGACGTCGGGGCGCAATCAGGGTTTGATGGGCCGTGCGCGCTGGAAAGCGCTGGAGGCGGCATTTGAGCGCAGACGCAAGGATGGGAAGCTACCTGCGACATATGAAGTGATTTACGGTCATGCATGGGTTAATCAAAAAACGCGTACGCAGGACGGTTATCAAATCGTGCAAATGAATATCCAGCGTCGCCGTAGCGAAAAAGGGTTGTTGTGAGTTTTTTTGTTACAGGGACGGATACCGATGTCGGTAAGACGCTGATAGCTTCGGCGCTACTGCATGCTTTTGCAGCACGGGGTTTGCGCGTGATGGGTATGAAGCCAGTCGCAGCGGGAAGTGTGGCGGGTATTTGGCATGATGTTGTCGAGTTGGAACAGGCCAGCAATATCGTTGCACCACTGGATGTTCGTAACCCTTATCGTTTTGAACCACCAGTTGCGCCACATCTCGCTGCGCAACAGGCGGGTGTGGTCATATCAACTCAGGTAATACAGGCTGCTTACAGGCAGTTAAGTGTATTAGCTGATGTGGTGATAGTTGAGGGTGCGGGTGGTTTTTGCGTGCCATTAAATGATACTGAGAGCCTTGCCGATGTGGCGCAACAGCTAGGATTGCCTGTGATACTCGTCGTAGGAATGCGCTTGGGTTGTATTAATCATGCGCTATTGACAGTATTGGCGATACAGTCGCGCGGCCTGCGATTGGCGGGATGGGTGGCGAATTGTGTAAACGCTGGTATGCCATTGCTGGATGAAAATATCTTGGCTGTGCAGCAGCGAATTAACGCACCCTTGTTAGGCATCATACCTCATGCGTTAAATATCTCTGCAATGCAGACAGCTCGGCATTTACAGGTGGATAAATTATGCCTATGATGAAATAAAAAACGATAAACCACATAGACTGCAGGGGAAATAATGTTAAGAAACTTGGGTTTATGCTTTATTTTATTCAGTTTGATGGCTAACTCACTAGCGCAGGAGCCATTGCGATTTGGCGTGTTAAATCAACGCTCGGTGTTGTTGACTGCGCAATTGTGGAACCCTATTTTAAACTATGTGACTGCTAAAACCGGTGTGCCATTGGTGTTGAAAATGGGTAAGACCGCAGATGAAACGTTGGTGATGACTGTGCGCGGTGAGTTTGATTTTGTCTACTCTAATCACTTGTTTACACCTGACCGCGATAAATTAGGCTATCACGTCATTGCACGCTTTAAGAATGAAGGTATTAGCGGTATGGTCGTTACCTCAATCGACTCACCTTACCAAAAACTGATCGATCTTCAGGGTAAAGTGGTTGCATTCCCAACCCCAAATGGGTTTTCAGCTTACGCTTTGCCTATGGATGGCTTGTTAAGAGCAGGCGTGCATATGCAATCTGTTTTTGTAGGTAACCAGGAGGCTGCACTTTCCAATGTGCAATATGGTAAGGCCGCAGCAGCTGGAGTAAATAATATTGTCTATGCCAACTATATACAGCGCGAAAAGGCAAAATTTCGTGTGTTATATCAATCCCCTTATTATTATGATCTTCCTGTAATGGCTAACCCGCGTGTGCCAGCTTCCACAGTTGGTGCAGTTCAGCTTGCCTTGGTGAGCATGGGGCAAGATACCGAAGGTCAGCGTATTCTGGCAGCGGCACAGCAGTTACTGCATCAATCTGAATCAGTACAGTTCATTAGTGCGAATGACAGCGATTATGACAATTATCGTACATTCTATCGACTGCAAATGCAGGGTGGCGAAGAATGAAATATATTCGTGATATGTCATTGCTGGTGCGTTTGCTATGCGGCGTAATGGGTATAGTGCTCATGATTGCAACCCTGATATTGTCATTGAGTGTCTCGCAAGAGCGTGAATTAGGCGCGTTGCGCGCGCAGTCTACGATGCATCAGATGCAAGTGCTGACATTGCCCACGATTGTTGAAGGTGTGGTAACAGGTGATTATGCGAGCATTAAACAAAACTTATCCATGCAGGCACAATTGCGGCCTGAAGTATCTAAATTGGTGTGGCGTAATCAGCGAGGTATGACGGTGGTTGGCTATGTGCCAGCTGGTCAGAGTGCCGCCCCGCTATGGTTCTTACAGACTATGGGATTGCCATCAGTAGAGTTAGTTGCGCCGCTGAATTTTAGTGGGCAGGCCTATGGTGACCTGTCCATGACATTTGATCCGACCGAGAGAAATGATGCCTTGTGGCGCGATTTTATCCGCTACACAAAATTGGTGGTATTGGCGCTGATATTAATTTCAGGGTTTGTATATTGGGTGCTCAGACGCAGCTTGCATACGATAGCCGATTTGGCGCAAGCAGTTGCGCAGATGCAGTCGGGTAATTACAACTATGTTGTGCCTGAACAGGGTGCACCCGAATTACGCTTGCTGGTACGTGCGTTTAACGAAGGTAATTCACGTCTGGGTAGTCTGATTAAAACATTGCGGCAGCGAGATATGGAGCAAGTCGAGCAGCTGGAAGAGATACATGCCAAAAACTTTTCCTTGCAAGAACAGCATCGCGCTGTGAATGCTGCCGCGATTCTGGTAGAGACTGATCTGGCGGGAAATATTACTTATGCCAACGAGAAATTCGCTATGGTATCGGGTTACAGTCGCGAAGAGTTGTTGGGTAAAAACCATAGGGAATTTAGTTCCGGCATTCATACACAAGCATTTTATGCGGAATTATGGCGCACCATAACCACAGGTAAAGTTTGGCATGGGGAAATATGTAATCGTGCGAAAGATGGTCATTTATATTGGGTAGATACCACCATTGTGCCTATGCTGGATGAAGAAACTCAGAAGCCATGGTGTTATAAAGTGATACGTTTTGATATCACTGCACGTAAGTTTGCGGAGAGTGAAGCATTAAGGGTAAGCCATCAATTGCGCAGTGTGATGCAGGCAGCTGTTGAAGTGTCAATAATCTCGACCGATTTGCATGGAGTGATTACGCTGTTTAATGCGGGTGCAGAACGCATGCTAGGTTATGCTGCCGAGGAATTCGTGGGTAAAGCGACGCCAGCTGTGTTCCATCTTGCAGAGGAAGTGATTGCTTATGGTGCAATCCTGAGTGCTGAATTTGGAAGAGAAATTGCCGGATTTGATGTGTTTATTACCCGAGCAATAGTTGAAGGTCAGGAACGGCGTGAGTGGATGTATGTGCGCAAGGATGGCGTGCATATACAGGTGAGTCTGGGCGTTACGCCCGTACGTGATCTGAATGGAGTGATTACGGGCTACCTGGGTATTGCGCTGGATGTGACCCAGCGTAAGGTGCTCGAGCACGCATTGTATCTGGAAAAGGAGCGTGCTGAAGTGACATTGGCCAGTATTGGCGATGCCGTATTGACGACTGATGAACTGGGTAATGTGGTGTTTTTGAATCAGGTAGCAGAGAAATTGACGGGATGGACGCAGCCTGATGCAGTTGGCTTGCCGATAGAGCAGATATTCCATATTGTAAATGAACATTCTCGTGAGATTGTTAGCAATCCTGTGCGTGAAGCGCTAGGCAGCGCTTCGATTGTGGCGCTGGCAAATCATACCTTGCTGATTGCGCAAGATGGAACTGAGTACCATATCGAAGATTCAGCTGCGCCCATCATGATGGGTGATCACAGCTTGCTGGGTTGTGTACTGGTATTCCATGACGTGAGTGATAAGCATAGGTTGATGTCAGCAGTGCGCTGGCAAGCAGGGCATGATGTTCTGACCAATCTGCCTAATCGGGCATTGCTTAACGATCGGTTTATCCTGACTTTATCCAATGCGCGACGCAGCAATACCTTGACGGCAGTCTGTCTGCTGGATCTGGATGACTTTAAGCCAATTAATGATACTTATGGGCATGAGGCGGGCGACGCAGTACTCATAGAAGTAGCACGTAGATTGAGTATGGTGATACGCGGAGAGGACACAGCAGCGCGTCTGGGTGGCGATGAGTTTGTTTTACTGATAAATGATCTACATGATGTCGACGAGATTGAAATTGCCATGTGTCGTATTTTGGCGGCGATTGCGCAACCATATAAGATTGGCAATGTAGCAGTTACTGTGAGTGCGAGTTTGGGGGTAACTGTATATCCCCTGGACGATGTGGATGCTGATACGCTGATGCGACATGCTGATCAGGCTATGTATCAGGCCAAGATAGGCGGGCGTAATCGCTATCATTTGTTTGATGTTGATAAAGATGTGGCAACACGAACTAATCTGGAACGGGTTAATCGCATCAGGCAGGCGTTATATGCTGATGAGTTCGTATTGTATTACCAGCCCAAGGTGAATATGCGTACGGGTACGGTACAAGGGATGGAAGCTTTGTTGCGCTGGCAGCATCCTGAGCAGGGTTTGGTACCGCCGATGGAGTTTTTGCCATTAGTTGAACAAACGGATCTGATTATTGAAATCGGTGAGTGGGTCATAGTGCAAGCGCTGCAGCAAATTGGTCACTGGTTGCAATTGGGTAAGTTCTGGGAGGTGAGTGTCAATATTGCTGGATTGCATTTTCAGCAGGCAAATTTTGCAGATCGGTTAACTCAATTATTAAAACAACATCCTGAAGTGCCGGCGAATTTGCTGGAAATTGAAATACTGGAATCTGCCACTATTGGTAATCTGGATTATGCTCGCGATACCATAGAGCGTTGCCAATCTTTGGGTGTGCGTTTCGCATTGGATGATTTTGGTACCGGATATTCGTCATTGAGTTATCTCAAGCGATTGCCAGCAGATGTGCTTAAAATTGATCAGTCATTTGTGCGCGATATGCTTAGTGATAAATCTGGTATTGCGTTGATTGAAGCGGTCATTAGCCTGGCTAAAGTGTTTGGCAACGAAGTGATTGCTGAAGGGGTAGAGACCAGTGAGCACGGGGTGCTATTGCTGCGTTTGGGTTGTGATCGTGGTCAGGGGTATGGTATCGCCAGACCCATGCCGGCTGCAAATGTGCTGGAATGGGCGCAGCAATATCAGCCTGATAAAAACTGGCAATTGTGGGCTAATGCACATTGGGATTTGAGCGATTTTCCTTTGTTAATTGCACAATATGATCATTTAACCTGGATCAAGAAGGTGATGTCATCCATTTTCAATGAGCCGCTGGCGATGACCGAGGCGGAATTGGTTGATCATCACCATTGTCGCTTCGGACGCTGGTTCTACGGTCTGGGTAAACAGCGTTATGGTCATCTTGCTGAATATGCTGCGCTGGAGAGCGTGCATGCTGACGTACACCGTGTCGGTCAGGAAATTGTACGTTTGCATGCCGATGGCAAGATTATGGCGGCTAAGCAATTAAGTGAAAAACTATTGTCATTGAAAGAGCAGGTGCTGGTGTTATTGGCAGATCTGCAGCGCAAGGTTGCGCGTAGCATAAAAACGGATTGATGCTGTAGCGTTGTTACTACGGGTTTTACCGTCATTTCACCGGTGTAGGGAAGTTATGGATTAAATCCAGACGGATTTTCAATGTCTCGCCCTGTTCGTTGTGAGCAATCAGGTATTCAGTTGCGTTTTCTTCTGTCGTATCTACTGGCAATAATTGTGCGATGTAGTGCATGTCTGTTACTTCATCTTGCCAGTGTAAATTCATAGTCTCATTGCAAAGTGCTGCGATAGTGAGTCGCTCAAGGTAAAAACGTGGAACAGGCTGATAGGGTTTGTGCATGATTTGTTATACTTGCAGATTATCGATGTTTACTATTTTCGCATGACTTATCTTACGCGTGTCAAACTTGTCTTGAGCCTGTTGTTATTGTCGGGGTGTGCTGCTGTGCCTCCCGTTCCTGTGGCTGTTCCCTGTACGCCTGCTGTAGTGCCTGGCGCTGAGCCAGTTGTTGTACCTAATTTACATTCGGCAACTTGGGATGCAATGCCAGGCTGGGCAGATGATGACTTATTAATTGCATGGAATAGCTGGATACAGTCTTGTGCTGGTTTGCAGAACAAGCCTGACTGGAGAGCGGTGTGCGCTGCAGCTAATCAGTTAAAGCCGGAAAGCAGTGATCAAGTACGTGCGTTTTTTGAAACATGGTTTAACGTATATCAATCACAGCAGTCAGATGGATCGGTTAGCGGCTTAGTCACAGGATATTATGAACCCTTGTTACAGGGTAGTCTCAAGCCTAGTGCGCAGAATAATATACCGCTTTATAGTGTGCCTAAAGATTTACTGACAGTGGATTTAAGCGCGGTTTATCCTGAATTAAAAAATATTCGTTTGCGTGGTCGTCTGGAAGGCAATAAGGTTGTGCCTTATTTGAGTCGTGAGCAAATTGACAACAAACCACAAGCATTGGCGGGTAATGAGCTGGTGTGGGTTAATAATGCGGTGGATGCATTTTTTCTGCAAATACAGGGTTCTGGCCGCATTCAATTAGCTGAAGGCGGGATGTTGCGTGTAGGCTATGCAGACCAAAATGGTTATCCTTACCGCGCTATTGGTAAAGTATTGGCGGACAGAGGTGAGTTGCCGTTAGCACAGGCATCTATGCAGGGAATTAAGGATTGGGCACGGAAAAATCCTGCCAAGTTGCCGAATCTGTTGGCACAGAATCCGAGTTTTGTCTTTTTCAAAATATTGCCAAATAATGATGCCGGGCCGATAGGTGCACTGGGCGTGCCGCTGACGCCAGAGCGTAGCGTGGCAGTTGATACTCGCGCTATTCCCTTGGGTGCGCCAGTGTGGTTGGCTACCACCCAGCCATTGTCAACGACCCCGATGAATCGTCTGGTGATGGCACAGGATACCGGCGGCGCGATACGCGGCAATGTGCGTGCTGATTTCTTCTGGGGTTTTGGTGATGCAGCGGGTAAGCAAGCAGGTATGATGAAACAGTCTGGGCAGATGTGGGTGTTGCTGCCTAAAACAATGTCTGTGCCTGGTGTATTGGCGAAGCGTTGAGATGCTGGTGGTTAGACTGATGAGCGGCTGTTAGTAGATAAAAAAATTCCCGCCGGAGCGGGAATTTCATTTTCAGATTGGGTATCTGATTGAGTTAACGACCACCACGCATGGAATCGAAAAACTCCGCATTGTTCTTAGTGGCTTTGACCTTGTCCAGCAAGAATTCCATCGCCTCCAGATCATCCATAGGATAGAGCAGTTTACGCAGCACCCAGATTTTTTGTAGTATGTCATTCTTGATAAGCAGCTCTTCACGACGTGTGCCAGAACGATTGACGTTGATTGCAGGATACAGACGCTTTTCAGCCATACGGCGATCAAGATGGATTTCCATATTGCCCGTACCTTTGAATTCTTCAAAGATCACGTCATCCATACGGCTGCCGGTATCAACCAGTGCGGTAGCGATGATGGTGAGTGAACCACCTTCTTCGATGTTACGGGCCGCACCAAAGAAGCGTTTAGGGCGTTGTAAAGCATTCGCATCAACACCACCGGTCAATACTTTGCCTGATGATGGGATAACGGTGTTGTAAGCACGTGCCAGACGGGTAATTGAGTCTAGCAAGATGACGACGTCTTTTTTATGCTCAACCAGACGTTTTGCTTTTTCGATAACCATTTCAGCAACTTGCACGTGGCGAGTTGCGGGTTCGTCAAAGGTGGAAGCAACGACTTCGCCACGTACTGAGCGCGTCATTTCAGTCACTTCTTCAGGACGTTCGTCGATGAGCAGGACGATCATGGTGATGTCAGGGTGGTTGCTGGTAATCGCATGCGCGATATGTTGCAACATGACAGTTTTACCGGATTTTGGGCTGGCAACCAGCAATCCACGTTGGCCTTTACCGATAGGCGCTATCATGTCGATGATGCGGCCAGTGATGTTTTCTTCAGCGCGGATATCGCGCTCGAGTAACAAGGGTTCGGTAGGGTGTAACGGGGTAAGGTTTTCAAACAGGATTTTGTTTTTGGCATTCTCTGGCGCGTCGCTGTTAACTTTGTCGACTTTTACCAGTGCAAAATAACGTTCACCATCTTTAGGAATGCGAATTTCGCCTTCGATGGAGTCGCCTGTATGTAAATTGAAGCGGCGTATTTGCGAGGGTGAGATATAAATATCATCAGGACTGGCAAGATACGAAGTGTTTGGGGAGCGTAAGAAGCCAAAGCCATCTGGCAGGACTTCTAGCGTGCCCTCACCAAATATGCTGACGCCTTTTTTGGCCTGGTTTTTGAGCAGGGCAAAAATAAGCTCTTGCTTGCGTAAGCGGTTAGCACCTTCGATGGAATTGGCTGTTGCCATTTCTACGAGTTCGGTGACGTGAAGTAGTTTCAGGTCTGATAAATGCATGTAGGGAAGCTCTAAACCTAATTAGTAGGCTGGATGTTATGAAGGGGGTAGTTTGCGCCTGATTATCGAATGTTTAGATTTTGTAGCTATTCGACAAGGCTCAGGCGCAGGATAAAGGAATTAAATGTTGCTGTCAACAAAAGCAGTGAGTTGTGATTTAGATAATGCGCCAACTTTGGTAGCTTCTACATTACCGTTTTTAAATATCATCAAGGTTGGGATGCCGCGGATGCCAAATTTAGGCGGAGTAGCTTGGTTTTCGTCGATGTTGAGTTTGGCTATTTTTAAACGACCTGCATATTCTTTGGCGACTTCGTCAAGGATAGGCGCTATCATTTTGCAAGGACCACACCAGTCAGCCCAGTAATCAACTAAAACTGGCACGGTGGACTGTAGGACTTCCTGTTCAAAGGTGTCGTCGGTAACGTAATGAATATGTTCGCTCATGGATGCCTCGTAAGGTAAATGATTCGGGTTGATGCGTTGTGCTTTTAGCACAGGCATATTTGTAGATAACGTATGCTAACTAAAAATTGGGTAAATGTGAAGTGATGTACGAAATTTGATTAAAATGAGATAAGTAGTAACGAGGATGATAAATGAGTGATTTAGATTGGATAGTTCGCACGCAATCGGCTGTGTGGCATCCGTGTACACAAATGAAGCAGCAGTTATTGAC
This sequence comes from Sulfuriferula nivalis, assembly GCF_009937995.1. Lineage (NCBI taxonomy): Bacteria > Pseudomonadati > Pseudomonadota > Betaproteobacteria > Nitrosomonadales > Sulfuricellaceae > Sulfuriferula > Sulfuriferula nivalis. The sequence continues at coordinate 2,898,687 of NZ_AP021881.1, read as the reverse complement.
GCCACCTTTGATGATTACACGTGGGCAGGGCGTACTGCTTTTCGATGAAGCGGGACGAAGTTATATAGATGGTATTTCTTCCTGGTGGGTGAATTTGTTTGGGCATGCCAATCCTCGTATTAATGCAGCGATCACTGATCAGCTTGGTAAAATTGAGCATGTGATGCTGGCAGGTTGTACCCATGCGCCTGTGGTTGAGCTGTCCGAGCAGCTCGCGCAGTTAACTGGGTTGGGGCATGCTTTTTATGGTTCAGATGGCGCCAGTGCAACCGAAATCGCACTGAAAATGAGTTTTCATTACTGGCGCAATGTTGGTTTAGGCGGCAAGACCGAGTTTATTAGTCTGAAAAATAGCTATCACGGCGAAACGTTGGGTGCGTTGTCGGTTACGGATGTGGCAATATTCAAAGATATTTATGCGCCATTGTTACGACATAGTGTGCAGGTGATGAGTCCTGATAGTCGTTTGGTCGCCGCGGGTGAAACTGTATCGGATTATGCGTTGCGCGCAGCGCAGGATGTGGCGGATTACCTGGCACAACATCATCAGCGTGTGGCAGCGATCATTGTTGAACCGCTGGTGCAGGGGGCGGCGGGGATGGCAATGTATGACGCTGCCTATTTGCGTCATGTGCGTGAGTTATGTGACAAATATCAGGTGCATTTGATTGCTGATGAAATTGCTGTTGGTTTTGGGCGTACAGGAACGATGTTTGCCTGTGAACAGGCGCAGATTAAGCCTGATATGCTGTGTCTTTCAAAAGGGATTACCGGAGGATATTTGCCATTGTCGGCGGTGTTGACTACGGACGAAATTTATAGCGCATTTTATGCGGATAGCACGGTGCGTGGCTTTTTGCATTCACATTCATACACAGGGAATCCATTGGCGTGTCGTGCTGCATTAGCGACTTTGGCGATCTTTACCGAGGATGATGTGTTGATGCAGAACGCGCATAAGGGTGATTATCTCGATAGCGTGGCCATAACGTTGCGTTATCATCCGCAAGTGCGCCATTGGCGCCGCACTGGGATGATATGGGCGTTTGATGTCGCTGATGCACCAGCCGATTTTTCACGTTTGTTTTATCTGGCTGCGCTAAAGCAAGGTTTATTGCTGCGCCCTATCGGTAATACGGTTTATTTTATGCCGCCTTATGTGATAAGTGAGGCGGAGATAGATCAGCTGGTGACAGGTGCATTGACTGCGCTAAATCAAGTGTTGCTTAGTTAGTGCAGGCTGGTGAGTTGCTGTCTGCGTCAGCGCAAGTCAGATTGTTGCCGGTAATAGTGCCCAGACGTGTTTTGATGGACGTTTCTGGTTCATCGAAGCGGCGAGCGTAAAAGATGGCGTTGGAAATAACTTTTTTGACATAGTCACGTGTTTCGCTAAAGGGAATATTTTCCGCATAAATTGCGCCTTCTATGGCATGGTCTGCACGCCAGCGACGGGCGCGACTTGGCCCTGCATTGTAGGCAGCGGTAGCTAGCACATCAGAGTTATCCAGACTTTGTTGTATGGTTTTAAGGTAATACATGCCAAATTGCATGTTGGTATCCATATCATGTAAATCTTCGGTCTGGAAACGTTTGATGCCGAGTTTTTTAGCGATCCAGTGCGCGGTGGCGGGCATGATTTGCATGAGGCCAGATGCACCTACACCAGATTTTGCATGGCTGACAAAGCGGCTCTCCTGACGGATGAGTCCATATACCCAGGCTTCGTCCAGCCCACTTTCCTTGGCATATTGTTTGGCTTTGTCGCGATATGGTGCCAGAAAGCGTAAATCAAAATTGTGGAGTTGCTGCGTGCGATCAGCCGTGTTGATAGCACGATCTAGCCAGTTATATTGTAGTGCGAGTTCAGCTGCAGCAAGTAAGCGCCTGTCATCGAAATCACGTGTTGCCCATGACCATTCGTTATTGGCTTCGGTGCGTAAATCCATTTGATAGAGTGCTAATGCGCGCTGTATCGCGGGAATGCGCTGGATGGCAGCAATTTCGTCGTTGCTGACATTAACATTGATAGTGAGATTTCCTACGGTTGCACCTAATTCTTCTTCAGCGAGTAAGCCGTAGAAATTGTATTCTTTGGATAAGGTGACGAATAGCGTATTTGCAGCCAGTGTTTTATTCTGGATTTTGTAGGCGCGAGCTAACCAGTAACGCCATGCGGCTTCATTGCGTTCGGATTCAGGCATGGCGAGGATGCTGGTCTGTACATTACGCCAGTTGCCCTGCCAGAGCGCTGCTCGTACGCGCCATGCATGTTGTTCATCACTCAGTTGGGTTAAGTCGCTATGTTCAAACCAGTCGTAAGCTTCTGGGAGGTGCTGGCGTGCAGCATGGTAGGCAATTTGCGCCCAGGTATATTGGCGGTCAGCTTTAGGAAATTGATCTTTAATTAGTTGCCACTGTTGCACAGCCTGTGCCGCATCCTTTGTGGCGAGGCGGGTAACTGCATAGATGGCGATTTCACGTTGATCTCTTAACTTTAGATTGAGATTGTCGCTGGACAGAAAGTTTTCAGGGTTAGTATTAGCAAGGTTAAGTTGTTTATCTGTTAAAGGTGTGTCCAGATATTCAGACCATGTCATTGCGCTAGCGCTATTGTTGTTTGCCAGTAATAGCCTGATGCGCTGCCAGATATTATCGTTACTGATTTGTTGTCCGTTGATGAGGCCGATGAAAAGTGGATCGCAGGCGCTGGGCAGGTCTTTGTTGGTAAGCCAGAGTTGTTTTGCCTCGGTGATGGCGGTGGGTTGATTTTGCTGGACGCGTCCTTGTAGTGCGTAGCATTGCAGGCTTAGATCAGGATTGACAGCCAGCGGGTATAAATCCAGGTAGGTCGCCCAGTCTTGTTGTTGAGCGAGCAAACGCAGCCAGTCAACACGGAGCTTGTTAGATAGTGGCGTGTCGCTGTTGCGGTCGATGAAATAACGGATATCATCAGCGCTTGCCGTTTTAATCTGGGAGGTAAGTTGCCAGTATTGTAGGTAGGGCAGTAATGGCGAGTCTTTTAGTCGAGCAGCATAGGCGGGCAGTTTTTGTAGTTGTCCGTTGCGAAATGCATCACGTGCCGCAAGGTAGTCTTTACTGTCATCAGCGTGGGTGAGCACGCTTAATGACAGTATCAAGAGAATGAATAAATAACGCATCAACTGAGAAATAATTGATAAGCGGGGTTATCTGTTTCATCCCAGTATGGATAGGCCAGGTTGTCCAGTGATGTATGGAAGTGATCGCGTTCGTTTGGTGGTACCTGAATGCCGACTAAGACACGACCATAATCAGCGCCGTGGTTACGGTAGTGGAACAAGCTGATATTCCAATTCTGGCTGAGTGCGTTGAGGAACTGCATCAATGCGCCAGGCCGTTCAGGGAACTCAAATCGATAGAGCAGTTCATGCTCAACCTGAGGCGCATGACCGCCGACTAGATGGCGTACATGCAGTTTGGCCATTTCGTTGTCAGTCAGATCCAGCGTAGTTAGTTTGTTTGCCTGTAGCATGGCGACCAAATCGGTGCTGGCCTGACGGTTGGGTACTTGTAAGCCGACGAATACATGTGCGTCCTGATTGTTGGCAAAACGATAATTAAATTCGGTGATGTTGCGAGTACCCAATAGCGTACAAAAGGCTTTAAAGCTGCCTGGTGTTTCGGGTATGGTGACGGCCAGAATGGCTTCGCGACGTTCGCCGAGTTCGGCGCGCTCAGCGATATAGCGTAAGCGATCAAAATTCATGTTGGCACCACTGGCGATGGCGATAAGCGTGGCATTCTGGACTTGCTCACGTGCGCTCCACAGTTTGGCACCGGCGATGGAGAGCGCACCAGAGGGTTCTAATATGGAACGAGTATCTTCAAACACATCCTTGATGGCTGCACAGATTGCATCATTATCGACGCGGATAATTTCATCAACGTATAAGCTAGCCAGACGGAAGGTTTCTTCCCCGACTTGCTTGACGGCTACACCATCAGCGAATATGCCTACTTGTGATAAAAGCACCCGCTGCTTGGCTGACAGCGAGCGTGCCATCGCATCCGCATCTTCAGGCTCTACACCGATAACTTTGATACCCGGCTTGAGCCGCTTTATGTAGACGGCCATGCCTGCAATCAGTCCACCACCACCAACCGGAATAAAAATTGCATCTATGGGCGCGCTGTGCTGGCGCAGGATTTCCATGGCGATAGTGCCTTGTCCTGCAATGACAGCGGGATCATCATAGGGATGCACATAGGTTGCCCCCGTTTGTTCGGCAAGCTGTTTGGCGTGGGCGTAAGCGTCATCATAGGTGTCACCTATGAGTATGGCTTCGGCACCGCGTGCTTTGACTGCATTGACTTTGATTTGTGGGGTAGGTGATGGCATGACGATAGTGGCGTGACATCCGAGCTTCTGTGCGGCGAGCGCAACGCCTTGAGCGTGGTTGCCCGCTGATGCGGTAATAACCCCCGCCTGGAGTGCATCGGCGGATAACCCCGCCATTTTGTTATATGCGCCGCGTAGTTTGAATGAAAAAACGGGCTGCAAGTCTTCACGTTTGAGGTAGATCTGGTTGCCTATGCGCGCAGATAAATTTGGCGCGAGTTCCAGCGGAGATTCTATTGCTACGTCATAAACGTGGGAGGTGAGTATTTTAGCCAGGTAATCGGTGTCGCTAGTCATGATGATGTTTTGTTCCATAAGAGTCGTCTAGATTAACAGACCTTGCGTGATTTGTGAAAATTCTCATTTATGGTTATGCTGTTTGTTTTGTTTTTAGTTAAGTAATGTGAGGATGATAATGACGCAAGATGAATTGAAACAAGCTGTAGCCCGTGCAGCAATAGAATATGTGCCACAAGGTATTATCGGGGTGGGGACGGGTTCAACGGCTAATTTTTTTATTGATGAGTTGGCCAAGGTCAAAGGCCGTTTTGATGGTGCGGTCGCAAGTAGTGAGGCTACGGCACAACGTCTGAAGTCGCATGGTATTTCCGTATATGAATTGAATGATGTCGGCGAATTGGAAATTTACGTAGATGGCGCAGATGAAATCACCAAACACATGCATATGATCAAGGGTGGTGGTGGTGCGTTGACAAGGGAGAAAATCGTTGCAGCATGTGCAAAGCAATTTATTTGTTTGGCTGACGCATCTAAGTTGGTCGATTTGCTGGGTAACTTTCCGTTGCCAGTCGAAGTTATTCCGATGGCGCGTAGTTATGTTGCCCGCGAATTGGCAAAACTCGGTGGTCAGCCGCGTTTACGTGAAGGCTTTATAACCGACAACGGTAATGTGATTCTGGATGTGGTGGGCTTGACTATTATGAATCCAGTTGAGCTGGAAACGGCATTGAATCAAATCGTCGGTGTGGTCACTAACGGTTTGTTTGCACTGCGTCCTGCAGATGTACTGTTGCTTGGTACTGCTGATGGTGTGAAAACGATGAAGGCTGGTGACTAGTTGAGTGGCTCGGCGTCGCTCTGATCAGGTAGACCTGAGACGGGCACGCTGTATTGCTCACTTCCCCATGCGCCAAGATCTATCAGGCGGCAGCGCTCTGAACAGAATGGGCGAAACTGGCTGTCTTTAGTCCATTCCACAGCAGTTTTGCAGGTTGGGCATTTAACAACCAGGTTCATAAATTGCAGAAGGTGAGTTTAAATTCCAGATTTTCGGTGCAAGTTTTGGGGTGCTCGGTCAGCGCTTCTAAAAAGCGTATGCTGAGCGCGTACTTATTTGCACTGGTTTCTGGGGTGTAAGGTTGATGTTGATTCAGGCTAATTTTAATTAGCTGCGCATTACGACCATTAAGCATTTGTTGATAACTGCCTTTGATAGCAAGCACGGTTTGAGGCGCGCCGCTTTCACGTAATAGTTTTAACACGACGCTGATACCCTGATAAATTGGCAGCATAGGTTTAAGCCAAAGATTCAATTGTGCACGCCGTTCGTCACTTGGTATATGTAACCAATAATGATAAGCAGGTAAGTCAAATTCACAAGTGCCACCTGGTATGCTGGCGCGTTGCTTAATATTCATTAACCATTCTATCTCTTTGAGATTCTGCCCTAGTTTACCTGCTAAGCCATGAATAGACTTTAGGCACTGGCTAATTTCAGTTAATACTTCTGCTAATTTATCCTGGTCGATTGCTTTGTTATTACGCAGGTTTTCTAAACCTTGGCGTTGGCGTTCCAATTCCTGCAGTATGTCTGATTTTAAATCAGCGCGGCCTGCCACTTCGATGATTTCGAATAACGCAAGTAACGCCGCATGATGCTGCAATGCATCTTCCAGCGCAACGAAATAGAACGCCTTGTGGAAAAGGCTTTCTAGACGTAACAAGGTACGTACACGTTCACTTAATGGATATTCGTAATCTATCACGTGTAATAGGGGTTTTGGAATGTTGATTTCATTGATTTTGACATGGTAGTGCACACTTGGCAAATGCTTAATATTAATTTCTCATCTTGAGATATTGAGCATGTAAGGCAGTTACCTGTGCTTTTGTCAGTACGAGTTCATTTTGGTTGCTAATAACATCATCAGCGTGCTGTAGTCGTTGGGTTCGACTAATCTGGCAGGCCATGATTTTATGGATGGTGTCTTCTGTCAGGTGGCTGCGAGCCATAGTGCGACTGATTTGTTGTGGCTCATCGCAATCGACCACAGCGATACGTTGCACCAAGGCTAAATACTTGGGACTCTCAATAAGTAGTGGGATAACCAGCAATATGTATGGTGTGTGTTGTAATTGGTTAATCTTAGCCAAAACTTGTTGATATATTAATGGATGCAAAATGTTTTCTAGTTGACGTTTCGTGTCAGGATCGGAAAAGATTAATTCACGCATTTTGGCGCGATGCATGGCGCCGAGGTCATCTATGAATTCATTGCCAAATGCTTGTTTAATGGCTTCAATCGCTATCCCTGATGGTGCAGTTAAGGCATGTGAAATTTCATCGGCATCAATAATATGAGCGCCTAATTCCTTGAAAAAATTGGCGATAGTTGATTTCCCGCAACCTATGCCACCAGTCAGTCCTACCAAGTAAGTCATTAGAGTGTGGCGAGGTAACTTTGCATGATTTCCTTACCCCAAAATAGTGCAATTAATCCACCACCTGCAAGATAAGGGCCGAATGGTATGGGAATTGAGCGTCCTTGTTTAGCAACGACGATCAGTATGATTCCGACCACTGCGCCTACTGCAGAAGAAAGCAGGATGACTATAGGCAGCATGGACCAGCCTAGCCAGGCACCGATTGCAGCAAGCAGTTTAAAATCACCATAACCCATACCTTCTTTTCCAGTTATAAGTTTGAATAACCAATAAATAGACCATAGGCTTAAATAGCCCATCATCGCACCGATGACAGCTGAATTTAAAGGGGTAAAGGTATTTTGCATATTGGCCAGTAGTCCTAGCCAAAGTAAAGGTAAGGTAATGTTGTCAGGCAGTAATTGAGTATCAAAATCAATAAATGTAAGTGCAATGAGTGCCCATACAAATACAATGGCTGCTAGAGAGGCTGTGCCATAGCCAAAGTAGGCAGCGGTGATTGCGGTTAATATGCCAGTGATGGCTTCCACGACAGGGTAACGTACGCTAATGCGAGTCTGGCAGCCACGACATTTTCCTCGTAACCATAAATAACTTAGTATGGGAACGTTCTCTAAAGCGGTGATGGCATGACCACATGTAGGGCACGCAGAGCGTGGAATTGACAGGCTAAACGGTGGCTGATCTGGCAAGCTGGTTTGATTCAACTCCGCGCATTGAACACGCCATTCGTTTTCCATTATCTTCGGCAAGCGATAAATTACCACGTTGAGGAAGCTCCCCACCAGTAAACCGATAATGCCACAAGTAACGGTAAACCAGAGGGGGTTGGTTTGCAGAAGTGTGAGCATGTTTAACCGACCACGCTGCCCATTTTGAAAATTGGCAAGTACATCGCGACCACCATGCTGCCAATTAAACCGCCAAGTATGACCATGATAACAGGTTCCATCAAGCTGGAAATAGATGCAACTGCATCATCTACTTCAGCTTCATAAAAGTCAGCAACTTTGCTTAACATAGAATCAAGTGCACCCGATTCTTCACCTATCTGTACCATCTGTTGTACCATGTTAGGGAATAAATGAGTATTCTGCATGGCAATTGTGAGGTTGGTACCTGTAGTGACTTCTGCTTTGATTTTCATGGTTGCGTGATAAAAAACGATGTTGCCAGCAGCGCCTGCGACTGAATTTAATGCTTCAACTAGGGGCACACCAGCAGCAAACATGGTTGAGAGTGTGCGTGTCCAGCGTGCGATGGCGGCTTTTTCTAAAATAACGCCAAAAATTGGCATTTTAAGCATTGCTCTATCCATGATTTCTTGCATTTTGATAGACCGTTTCCATGTGTAGAAAAAGAACCAGAATCCGCCGCCTATAGAGCCAAATATTAACCACCAATATTGAACGAAGAAGTCAGAAATGCTCATCATAATGAGGGTTGGTGCGGGTAAGTCGGCACCGAAGCTACTGAATAACTCCTTAAATGCGGGAACGACAAAAAGCATAATCACCGCAGTAATAACAAATGCAACGACAATAATGGAAAGTGGGTAGAATAATGCGGACTTAATTTTACCTTTAATCGCAATTATTTTTTCCTGATAAGTCGCTAGGCGATCCAGTACGCCATCTAAAATACCTGCTTGCTCACCTGCATCAACCAAATTGACATAAAGTGTATCGAAGTAAAGTGGATGTTTGGCGAAAGATTTACTTAAACTTGTACCGCCTTCTATATCCGTTTTAATGTCAATCAATAACTTCTGTACAGCAGGGTTAGCATGCCCTTTAGCTACAATGTCAAAGGCTTGTAAAAGTGGTACGCCAGATTTCATCATGGTTGCGAGTTGGCGGGTAAATAAGGCAACATCTTTGGCTGTGATTTTTTTACTGCCTGCCAAGTTACCCTTTTTCTTTATTCTTTTAACATTAATACCTTGGCGGCGCAAAGTGGAGCTCACCACAGCCTCGCCGCCGGCTATCATCTCACCTTTAACCGTTTTGCCTGATTTGTCAGTTCCTTCCCAGCTATAAGCAACATCTTTGCTTGTGGGTGTTTTTTTTGCAACAGCCATATCGTGTTTCTCCCGTATTGATTTAGTTATTTGATTAGTGGGGTTATTCGTTAGTAACTGACTCAACTTCTTCTAGTGAGGTCAGTCCTGTAATGACCTTATTTAGACCAGAGCGCCTCAAGTCGCTCACACCTTCGCGGCGCGCCTGGTCGGCAATGTCAATTGCATTGCCGTTGCTCATAATGATGCGGCGCATTTCATCAGTTATGGGCATGACTTGGTAAATGCCTAGCCTTCCTTTGTATCCTGTACCTTTGCAAAGATCGCAACCAACAGCATGATAGGGTTTCCAGCTACCATCAAGCTCGCTCTCAGCAAACCCAGCTCTTAACAAGGCTTCCTTTGGTATGTCTATAGGTTGTTTGCACTTGCATAATTTCCGAGCTAGTCGCTGCGCGGTAATCATGATGACGCTGGATGCTATGTTAAATGGAGCGATTCCCATATTCATTAAACGGGTCAATGTGGATGGTGCATCATTTGTATGCAGTGTTGATAGCACCATGTGACCTGTTTGTGCGGCTTTAATCGCGATTTCAGCTGTTTCCAGATCGCGTATTTCACCGACCATGATGATGTCTGGGTCTTGTCGCAAAAACGACTTTAATGCGGCAGAAAAGGTTAAGCCCGCTTTATCATTCACGTTAACTTGGTTTATGCCAGGCAAGTTAATTTCAGCTGGATCTTCTGCTGTAGCGATGTTGACGCCCGGCTGATTCAGGATGTTTAAGCAGGTGTACAGCGAGACAGTTTTACCACTACCTGTTGGCCCGGTCACGAGCACCATGCCATAGGGGCGTTGTACTGCGTTTAGCAGCAGCTCTTTTTGCTTGGGTTCATATCCTAATGCTTCAATACCCAATGTTGCACTGGTTGGGTCAAGAATACGCATCACAATTTTTTCACCATACAGGGTGGGTAGGGTGCTGACGCGGAAATCGATTGCGCGGTTTTTTGATAACACGAGTTTCATGCGCCCGTCTTGTGGGACGCGTTTTTCTGAAATGTCGAGTTTCGAGATGACCTTAATGCGGGAAGCCAGTTTGTCTTTAATTGCTAATGGAGGCTGCGCGATCTCGCGTAGCACACCGTCTAATCGGTAGCGTATGCGGTAATATTTTTCGTAGGGCTCGAAATGGATGTCAGATACACCATCATTGATAGCATCTAAGAGTATTTTTTGCAGATACCGAACAATTGGAGCGTCATCGATTTCTTGGGATTCTTCAGCATTTTTTGCATTTTGTGTAGCGTCGTCAGTAAGATCAAGTTCAAAATCATCGTCACCCGCCAAATTGGCGATGGTGTTGTTACTGCTTTCACTAATTTGAGTAATGAGTTTGCCAAGTTTGTCATCTTCAACAACGATAACTTCAACAGTCAGTGATGTTTGAAACTTTATGTCATCGATGGCTTGTAAATTGGTTGGGTCGGACAGCCCAACCGCTAATTTGGTACCTCTTTGATATAGTGCAACGACGCGACGACTTTGTATCAGTTTGCTGTCTAACAGTTTGTTGGGTATGACTTCAGGGTCTATCGCATTTAAATCAAAATAAGGAAAACCAAATTGTACTGCCGCAAACTCAGCTAATTTAACGGCCGTAGTTTTCTTGGATTTTAGCAGCTGGGTGACGAATTGTTCATTGCTGGCTTTGGCGTCTTTCATAATGGCCTCTGCCTCGTCATTGGTGAGCCATTGTTGGCTAACTAGTGCGCGCGCAAGACCTGTCAATATGATGGGGTTTGAGTTTGATGCCATTAGTCTCGAAGTTGAATTTTTAGTTGGAATGGGTTCTTGCTTGGTAATAATGCGCTGTTAATTTTTTTTTGTAAAGATGCTAGGTGGTAGGTTGTTTCGGGTAGATGCGTGCAGTCTTAACTGCTCTGTCATGTATTTGCATTATTTCGATAGGGTGGTCGGCAATTTTGATGGTGGTGCCTGATTCAGGTATGTCTTCTAGTCGCTCTAAAATTAGGCCGTTGAGTGTTTTCGGGCCGATTTCTGGTAGAGCAAGCTTAAGCCGACGATTGATGGTTCGTATAGGGGTGCCTCCTTCAACCAGCCAGCTTCCATCGGGCTGAGGGATGCAGTCCAGGGAGTGATTGTGGGAGGTTTGTCTTAGCTCACCTATTATTTCCTCAAGTATATCTTCCAGGGTAAGCAAGCCGAGTAGTTCGCCATATTCATCTACAATGATGCCTAACTTGCGTTTGTTTTCTTGGAATTGGCGTAATTGAGTAAATAATAAGGTGCCAGAGGGAATGAAGTATGGAGTTTTTACGTTGGCAAGGATGATGTCGCTACTAATGTCTTGTTGGCGCAGATCGCGAGCAATGTCACGTAGATGAAGTATACCGATTATTTCATTGGGTTGATCTCGATAAATAGGGATGCGTGTGTGGTGGCTGCTGATAAGATGTTTGGTAATATTGGTTGCAGAATCATCCAGCGCGATGGCTTCCATCTGACTTCGTGGCGTCATGATGTCATCCACGGTGATGTTTTCCAAGTCTAATAAGTTGATTAGTATGCTCTTGTGGGTAGGGGGGAGTAGTTTTCCTGATTCAAAAATGATGGTTCTGAGCTCTTCTATTCCCAAAGTGTGTCCTGTGTCGTTGTTGGGCTTTAGTCGTAACGCTTTGAGTAGAACTTGCACAAAAAGATTGACGAACCAGACTATGGGGTAGGCTAGTGTCAATAGCGGGCGCAGGATGAAGCTGGCAGGTAACGCAATGTTTTCAGGGTAAGCTGCGCCTATCACTTTAGGTGTGACTTCGCTAAACACCAGAATTGCAAAGGTGACGGCAAGTGTTGCTGCACCTAGCACCCATTCGCTATTACCAAATAGTCTGATTGAAATGATGGTGACTAGGGTGGCAGATGCTGCATTGATTAAATTATTGCCTAGTAAAATTACACCCAGCAGTTTGTCTGTATTGGCTAGCAATAATGCGGTGCGTTTGGCATTCTGATTGCCTTGGTTGGCTAGGTGCCGTAAACGATAGCGATTAAGTGCCATCATGCTGGTTTCTGAGGCGGAAAAAAATGCAGATAGCGCAAGTAAAACAAAAAGTGCCGCCAATAGGATGGCAATAGGGATGTCGTTCAAGCTAAATTAAAACGAGTATGTAGGAGTGATTCAGTTTAGCGCTTGGAGAATGGTTGTCAAGCGGGAATAAAAAACGGCGAGTAAATCGCCGTTAGGTGTTAATTGCTTATTTGCCCATGTGTGGCGAAGAAGAGTAACGTTCCATCATGGAGCGATCTTTCCAAACCTTCTCATCCAGCACTGCAGCTGGAATGTGGAACTGGTTTTCTGTTTCAACAGCAATTTCTTTAACAATCTTGGTAATGTCGTCATAAGCAATTTTGTATAAAAATCCTGCTTTGTCCGTCATGCGTGCAATCATCGCAGATTCAAACATTTTATAAACGTAAATGTTTGCTGGGCGAATTTTGCCATCTGTTGCACGCCAAGCTACTGTGTAACGAGTATTTTCTTTAAAGTTGGTCTTGTCCACTGCTGCACTCCTAAAAGTAATTGCTAAAGCGTAACGCTTGATTTTAAATGAATAAAGATGTGGTGAATCCAGAAACGGCTGCAAAAAATATAGCAAAATATAGCATGGAAAGTCAGGGGCGTAAACAACTAGCTAAGCGAAGAAGTTCTTTTGATAATATTTATAGCCCCATTAAAGATTATAGTTTGCCTAAAGTGTTGTGCATGGGGGAAAATATGAAATTCTGGTGTATTAACCTTAAACCTATTCCGTTATTCAATTATGAACGCTATCGTTAAAATAGAAAATCACGACAATCAAGAAATCAAGTTCACCACTTGTTATATGTGCGCGTGCCGTTGTGGTATTAAAGTGACTTTGGAAGAGAATAAAGTCCGCTTTATTCAAGGTAATCGCAATCACCCTACCAATCAGGGTGTGTTGTGTGCCAAGGGGTCTGCGGGCATTATGAAACAGTATTCTGCTGCTAAGTTGCGTAAACCGTTGATGCGCAAGCCTGGCGCTGAGCGTGGTAGTGGTGAGTTTGTTGAGATTGAATGGGATCAGGCGTTGGATATGTTAACCACGCGTCTGGCTGATATTCGCGCCACGAATCCCTCTAAGCTTGCTTTCTTTACTGGTCGAGATCAGATGCAGGCGTTAACAGGTTTGTGGGCGCAACAGTTTGGTACGCCTAACTGGGCTGCACACGGTGGATTTTGTTCTGTCAATATGGCGGCGGCAGGTTTGTATTCTATAGGTTTCTCGTTCTGGGAATTTGGCGCGCCAGATTGGGATTATGCCAAGTATTTCATAATGTGGGGCGTAGCTGAAGATCACTCATCCAATCCAATTAAAATTGGTTTAGAGAAACTAAAGCGCCATGGTGGGAAGTTCGTTTCAGTTAATCCTGTGCGTACAGGGTATTCTGCAATCGCTGATGAATGGATACCTATTAAGCCGGGTATGGATGGTCTGCTGGCGCTGTCTGTAGTGCATGTCTTGTTGTCACGTGAATTGTTTGACTGGGAATTCCTGGTTCGTTACACGAACTCGGCTTGGCTGGTGGTTGATACTCCTGGGCAGAAAGGCCATGGCTTGTTCTTGCGTGATGAGCAGGGTAATCCTCTGGTTTGGGACATAGAAAAGGCTGGATTTGTAAATGGGCTGGATAAAGATATAGCCCCTGCATTATTTGGGAATTATGTTGCTCCTGATGGTCGTCCAGTTAAAACGGTCATGACGCTAACTGCAGAGCGTTACTTAGATGATCGTTACGCGCCCGAAAATGTTGCGCAGGAATGTGGTGTGTCTGCAGAAACTATAGAGCGCATGGCGTTAGAGATGGCGCATGTGGCGTTCAAAGAAACAGTAGAGCTAGATATACAGTGGACCGATAGCTGGGGTCGTCAGCATGATAAAGTCATAGGCCGTCCGGTAGCAATGTATGCGATGCGTGGTATCGCTGCACATTCCAACGGTTTCCATGCTTGTCGTGCAGTTCATCTGATACAGATTATGTTGGGTGCGCTGGATGGCCCAGGTAATTTCCGTGCGCGAGCGCCTTACCCTAAGCCAATTCCGCCGCATCAGTTGCCGGAAAACAATATCGATGTAATCAATGCACCAAATACGCCATTATCAAAAACACCGCTAGGTTTTCCAACACGCCCAGAAGATTTGGTAATAGATAAGCAGGGTAATCCATTGCGGATCGATAAGGCTTATTCTTGGGAAATACCTATTGCATCTCATGGTTTGATGCATATGGTAATTACTAACGCAACAAACCACGATCCATACCCTATTGATACATTGTTGCTGTTTATGTCTAACATGGCTTGGAATTCGACAATGAATACCAAGAATGTGCAGGATATGTTACGAGAAAAGGATCCGGCTAAACCAGATCAACATAAGATCCCGTTCTTGGTAGTCGTTGATGCATTCCATTCGGAAATGGTTAACTTTGCTGACCTGGTATTGCCGGATACAACCTATTTGGAACGTTATGATACGATTTCGCTGTTAGACCGACCTATATCAGAGCCTGATGCAGCTGCTGATGCAATCCGTTATCCGTTATTGAAGCTGGATAGGGATGTGCGCCCATGGCAAGAAGTGATGGTGGAGTTGGCGGGGCGTCTCAAGTTTCCAGCGTTTACTAATGCAGATGGAACGCCTAAATTCAAGGATTATCCTGATTTTATCGTCAATTATGAGCGCGCGCCTGGTATAGGTTTCCTTGCGGGTTGGCGTGGTAAAAATGGTGAAAAGTCGCTTAAGGGCGAGCCAAATCCAAAACAATGGGAAAAGTACATAGAAAACGAGTCTTTCTTTGCGCACCATTGGCCAGACAGTCAAAAATACAATCGTTTTGCAAACAAGGAGTATTTGGATATTGCTGCTGAAGTTGGTTTCGTAGGTAAGTCCGAGCCGATTACGATGCAAATTTATTCAGAACCACTGCAAAAATTTAGATTGGCGGGTCAGGGTTTGTATGATGGGCCTCAGCCTAATAATCCAGTAGATCGCGAACGCCTGGCAACCTATTTTGATCCATTGCCTATGTGGTATAAGCCGTTGGAACAAGAGCGTGTGGATGCAAATGAATATCCGTTCTTCGCATTAACTCAGCGTCCAATGTTGATGTATCACTCATGGGATTCGCAAAACGTATGGTTGCGTCAGATACTTGCGCAAAACTATATGTACATGAATCGTGGTCAGGCTACCCGTATGGGATTAAAAGATTTTGACTGGATTTGGGTTGAGTCGCATAACGGCAAGATTCGTTGCCAAATGCGCACTATGGAAGGTACGCAAGAAAATACAGTATGGACGTGGAATGCAATTGGTAAGCAGGGTGGTGCTTGGGGTCTGAAGCCAGAAGCATCGGAAGCTAAAAATGGCTTTCTGCTAAATCACCTTATTTCAGAGTTGCTTCCAGCTAAAAAGGGTGAGCGTCGCATTACTAATTCCGACCCTGTTACGGGACAGGCGGCATGGTTTGACTTGCGCGTGAAGATATCCAAGGCAGCTGAAGGAGAGACAGGCAGTTGGCCAGAGTTCCCTCCATTGAAGCCATTGCCATGGGATGATGGTGAGCGCCCTGATACGCTGCGTTATAGCACGCGTCCAGAAGATAATGAACAGGCTTGATTTTTAGGAAGAGATAAATGAGATTAGGTTTAGTAATTGATTTGGATGTGTGCGTGGGGTGTCATGCTTGTGCGATTGCCTGCAAAGAATGGAATGCGTCTGGTGCGACTGCTCCGTTGACTGATTATCAACCTTATGGAGCTCAGCCATCCGGGGTTTGGTTTAATCGTATACGTAGTTACGAAGTGGGTGAGTATCCCAACAATAAGACTATTAATTTTCCTATGTCATGTATGCATTGTGAAGATGCGGACTGTGTGACGGTATGCCCAACTGGTGCGTCATACAAACGTGCGGAAGATGGTATTGTTTTGGTTGATCAAACCAAGTGCATGGGATGTAATTACTGCTCATGGGCATGTCCTTATGGCGCTCGGGAATTGGACAGAGAATCTGGCACAATGAAGAAGTGCACTTTGTGTATTGATCGTATATATGACACGTTTATGCCAGTTGAAGAGCGTCAGCCCGCATGCGTATTAACATGTCCTGCGCATGCTCGGATGTTTGGTGACATGGATGATGCAAACTCTGCTGTGAGTGTTGTCATTCGTGAGCGTGGTGGTTATCAATTAATGCCTGAGTTAGGTTATAACCCTACTAATCATTACCTTCCAGTGCGCAAAGCTACGCCAATATCTACTGACAATATGGGTAAGTCAGGCTTTAAAGATAGATTAAAGGGTATTGTTAATAAAGTAGTAAAACGTTAAGTACGTTTTATACATATTCATTCTAGATGGAGTAAATAATGCATCCCGCATTTTCCGTGATTTTTTTTACAGTTAGCTCCGGCGCTGGTTTTGGTTTATTTGCGTTGCTAGTATTGGCTGATTTGCTGGGCTTGGGTGGCGGTCTGTCGATTGATCAAAAGCTAACGGCGGGTAGTTTGGCTTTGTTCCTTGTGGCCGCAGGTTTGTCATCGTCAGTGTTCCATTTGGCGAATCCAAAAAATGCATGGAGGGCGTTTAGCCGATATCGCACTTCCTGGCTGTCCAGGGAAGGCGTGTTCGCTGTTATGTTCTATCCATTTGCAATTGCATATTTGGGGTTGACTTGGCTGGATATGAGCCAATTTGCCACTATTAAGATGATATTCGGTGTGTTGGCAGCTATATTGGCATGGGTGACTATATTCAGCACGGGAATGATATATGCATGTTTGAAAACTATACGGCAATGGAACTCACCCTTGGTGCCAGCTAATTATTTGGCGCTGGGTCATTTGCTGGGCGGGCTGCTACTGTTGATAATAGTGAATGGCAGTTTAGTGAAAATGGATGGGTATGTTGCAATAAGTATTGCGTTAACGGTTATCGCAGGTGTGCTTAAAGCAATTTACTATTTTTGGATTGGTAAGCCAGGTGCAACATCAACAATTAATACTGCAACAGGTTTTACTCGTGGAACGGTGCGATTGCTGGATACGGGGCATACGCACGGTACATTTTTAACTGAAGAGTTTGGTTTTAAGATTGCACGTAAATACGCGTTGATGTTAAAAGTTGTGGTGTTTTTACTAGGATTTGTATTACCAATAGTAATGTTATCAATGGGGCTAACTTCCCAAGGTGATATATATATTGCGGTAATGCTTGCTGTAATTGGTGTAGTCGCAGAGCGCTGGTTGTTTTTTGCAGAGGCGCGGCATGTTATTAATTTATATCATGGCGCACAGCGTACTTAAAAAAATAAAGAAAACTATTTGCTTGGATACTGCATTTTGGTATATTAGTAAACTTTCGTTATTTTGGGGTAGTTATGTACGGATTTAAAGAGATTGATGTGCAAGGTTTGGATGATTTAATAGCCAAGACAGGATGCATGTTAATTGATGTGCGTACAGATGCTGAGGTTTCACGCGGAGGAATAGAAGGTGCAATACATTTGCCCTTGCATTTGCTCCCATTAAAAGCACAAGATTTGCCGGCCGATAAAGCAGTGGTGTTTTATTGTCAGTCTGGAGGACGCTCAGCCCAAGCTTCAGCCTTCGCGGCTTCAAAGGGATTGGTTGAGGTGTATAATTTGCAGGGAGGGATAATGGGTTGGATACGTTCAGGCCGCCCTTTATCTGCGATATAGTTTTTTGGTGTTTTTGTTTAAATTTAAGGAGATGAGTAATGAATTTCGATAAAGAATTAGATGCAAAAGGTTTAAACTGCCCATTGCCAATCTTGCGTTGCAAGAAAAGCTTGGCTGATATGACTACTGGTCAAGTGTTGAAAATTGTTGCAACAGATCCAGGCGCTATTAAAGATTTCGAAGCATTTGCTAAGCAAACAGGTAATGAATTGCTTTCATCTGCTCAAGCTGGTGCTGAATTTACTTTCTTTATGAAGAAGAAATAAATAAACATAATTGATGTGCCAAACATTTTGAATGTTTGGTCAGTCTCAAAATTTGAGGGATAGACATGGAACAAAAGAAACTTGCAATCATTGCAACAAAAGGCACGCTGGATTGGGCGTACCCGCCATTTATCTTGGCTTCAACAGCTGCGGCTTTGGATTATTCTGTAGAGATTTTCTTTACATTCTACGGGTTGCAGTTAGTGCGCAAGGATCTTTCTTTCCTAAGAGTTAGCCCGCTGGGAAATCCTGGTATGCCTATGAAGATGCCGTTCGGGCCTAAGTGGTTCCGTGGGATTAATTGGAATGTTCCAAATGCGATTCAGGCAATCGTGCCAGGTTATGAAGCTGTTGCAACTGTACTGATGAAGAAGTCGATTTCTAACAATGGTGTTGCTACAGTAGAAGATCTACGTTCCATGTGCCATGAGTGCGATGTGAAATTCTTGGCATGTCAAATGACTGTAGAGCTTTTTGGCTTTGATCACAGTGAGTTCATTGATGGCGTAGATTATGTTGGCGCGGCTTCATTCTTCTCATTTGCAGGTGATTCAGATATTTGCTTGTACTTGTAATCAAGCAGGATTGGAAAAGCAGCGACAAAATCGTTGTTTTTCAATCAATAATAGCGCGGCAATCAGCTGCGCTGTCTAATTATCAATAGTAACGTCTAATTGATATCAAAATTATAGTTGATTGAGATAGCTTAATGGTTTATCTTGATATTTTACCAGTCTGGACTATAACGACTATGGTTCCAGTTTTAATTTATTGTAGCGGCACGACTAAACGAGAGGTGCATAATGGCAACTTACGCTGAAATGCGCGAAATTTATGATGATATTCGTAGCGATTTTCGTTATGACCATGAATTGAATGGATGTTTGAATTGCGGTATTTGCACTGCAACATGTCCATCAGCGCAATTTTATGACTACAGTCCACGTGAAATTGTCCAGTTGTTGTGGACAGAAAATGTGGAGCAAATTTACGATGCAATGCAGGAGAAAATTTGGGCGTGCGCTCAATGCATGACATGTGCTGCTCGTTGTCCATTTAAGAACTCACCAGGTGGATTGGTGATGATTATGCGTGAAGTGTCGATTAAGCATGGTATGCAGTCGGCTAAAGATGTGCTTCGCCCGTTTGGTCGTGTAATGTTGAAACTGATTACAACAGGTAACCAGTTGTCTCCAGACATGATCCAGCCAGATCACTTTCCAGACTGGGGTCCTAACATACAAAAAGTTGAAGGCGATCTGAAAACTTTACGTAAGGCAATTCCAGTTCGTACATTGCAAACAACTGATACAGCTTGGGAAGTTTCATTAAAGACATCGGTAGAGATGTACACAATTTGGGAAATGACAGGTGTTCTAAGTTCGTTAGAAGCAATGGATGAAAACTTATTTGACGTTATCGAAGATTTCATTGACGAGAAGCGCGAAGAGTATGAAGAATGGTTGGAAGAGCAGGAAGAAGACTGATTTTATCAATTCTGTAAGTTAATTTTAGGAGATATGCCATGAGTAATATAGGCAATGAAAATGAAGGAATTGCTGGTCACGGGTCGTTCTTCCAGCAAACAAATCTATCAGGTGCAGAAGCAGCTACGGCAACTGAGTGGGTTCGTAAACACGTAGATAAGCGTACTGTCGATCTCGGTGAGCGTATGGATGATATCCGCGATCATATGTGGGAGCTCGAAAAGGACGGTCAAATTATCGTTCACCGTATCACTGATGATCACAAGCCAGTTGAAGTCAACACTTTGTTTGGTTGGGCAAAAAAAGTCCCAACGACACAATTGTGGCATCACAAATCATGTGGTCAGTGTGGCAATATTCCAGGTTACCCGACATCAATCTTGTGGTTCATGAATAACTTTGGTTATGTACCAGGTAAAGACTACTTGGATGAGACAGATCAAACTTCATGTACAGCATGGAATTACCATGGATCAGGTATCGGTAACGTAGAGTCTTTAGCTGCAGTGTTTATGCGTAATTTCCACCAAGCGTATATTTCTGGTAAACAGCATGGATTTGAAGCTGGTCACTTTTTCCCGTTAGTTCACTGTGGTACTTCTTTTGGTAACTATAAAGAAATTCGTAAATATTTAGTAGAATCTGCTGAGTTGCGTGAGCGCGTTACTAAAATATTAGGAAAGTTGGGTCGTTTGGTTGATGGTAAGTTGGTTATACCAGAAGAGATCATTCACTACTCAGAATGGGTACACGTTGTTCGCAACCGTATTGCTTCAGAGATGCAAACTGTAGATGTCTCAAACATACGCGTTACTATGCATGCGGCTTGTCACTATTACAAAATGGTTCATGAAGATGCAATTTATGATCCTGATGTTTTGGGTGGTAATCGTACTGCAGTTGGTAGTTCTGTTGCTTTAGCGCTTGGTGCGCAGTTAATTGACTATTCAACTTGGTATGACTGTTGTGGTTTTGGTTTCCGTCACATTATTTCTGAACGTGAATTTACACGTTCATTCACGATGGATCGTAAAATTCGTGTTGTTAGAGAGGAAGCAAACGCTGACGTAATGTTGGGTATTGATACTGGTTGTATTACTACCATGGACAAGAACCAGTGGATTGGTAAAGCTCACGATAACAATTTTGCAGTGCCTATTATGGCTGATATACAATTCGCTGCTTTGGCATGCGGAGCAGACCCATTTAAAATTGTACAATTGCAATGGCATGCATCACCATGTGAAGAGTTGGTTGAGAAAATGGGTGTTTCTTGGACTGAAGCCAAGAAAACATTTGAGGCTTACTTAAAAGAAGTAGAAGCAGGAAACATTGAGTATTTATATAACCCAGAGCTGGCATTAGGAGGCCGTCAATAAAATGTCTGATACCGTTTTAGTAGTGGGCGCAGGCCCAACAGGATTGTCCGCAGCAGCTGGCGTGGCATCTATTGGTAAGAAAGTAATCTTGGTAGAAAAGGAATCTGTCTTAGGCGGTGCGCCAATTCTATCTGGTTATGCGAAATTGGTTCCTTCTGGTGAATGGGCTAAAGATGCGATTGGTCGTATGGTAAAGCGCGTTGAAGATAGTCCTAACGTGACCATACACAAATCAACAAAAGTTGTTAAGGTTGAGGGTGAGGCTGGTAATTTCACAGTGACACTTTCTAATGGCCAAACTGCAAATGTTGGTAGCATTATTCTGGGTACAGGATTTACACATTTTGATTCTATCAATAAGCCTGAGTGGGGTTTTGGTACGCATGAAGATGTGTTGACAACTACTCAGATGGAGCAAATGGTTGGTACAGGTAAAATTGCTTGTCCATCGAATGGTCGTGTGCCTGAGCGTGTTGCAATTCTATTGTGTGTAGGTTCTCGTGATCGTCAAATTGGTCGTGAATGGTGCTCAAAGATTTGCTGTACTGTATCTACAAATTTGGCAATGGAAATTAAAGAAATTTCGCCTACGACTGAAGTATTCATTTATTACATGGATATTCGCACATTTGGTCTGTATGAAGATAAGTTCTACTGGAAATCACAGGAAGAGTTTAAGACTAAATTTGTTAAAGCCCGTATCGCAGAAGTAACCAAATCAGCTGATGGTCGTCTATTAGTTAAGGGTGAAGATACTCTTGTTAAACGCCCTATCGTTATTCCTATGGATATCGTTGTGCATGCTATCGGTATGGATCCAAACGAAGAAAATCCAGAACTTGCTAAAGTGTTTGGCATAGGTTTGGAAAAGCACGGATTCGTAGACAAGGGCGAGCAGTACACCAGCAGTTTTAGTAGTACTCGCCGTGGTGTTTACGTCGGTGGTGCAGCATTGGGTCCAGAAGATATCGATACTAGTATCTCTCATGGCTTGGCAATGGCTATGCGCGCTGTGGGTGATATGAATGCTTTGGTTCAAAAAGCAGCCTAATCAGATAGCAGCTGAGAGTGAGCCGGATTTAATTATTCCGGCTGAGCTTTCAGTTCCGCTTGATGCCCGCCAATTTCAGCAGAAATTTTCCGCATTGCAAAAAAATGCGGAAGAGGATGCTGGTGTTGATGCGTTTTTAGCAAGTCTACAAGCAAAGCATGAGTTGTTTTCAAATTTGCTAGCTGAAGAAAAGCTAACAGAATTGAGCATGGAAAGTGTAGAAGCATTATTGGAAACGGTTTTTTCGGCTCGTCGTCGGGTCTATCCATCAATAGAAACGTTAGGGATAGATAGTGCGCGTGAGCGGGTAAGGAATTTGTTATACGGTAAAGCAAGTTTGCTTGATAGGCTTGATCAGTTCTCTGATGTAGTCGTGTGCGATGATAGTGCAGACAAAGAGACCAGAAAGCTGGCTGCTAAAAATAAGCGTGCGGCATTCGATTTTGGTGCTGAACTGCTGCATTTTAATAATCCTATAAAGTATCCACTGATGACTCGATGGGTATGGGATCAAAATACAGTTAGCGGTGCTTTGCGCGAATTTATTCGTGGTAACGATACAATGCCGGATGTGCCGTTAGGCAACAGTCCAGAAATGTATGAAGGTGCTAGAACATGGTTAGCGACGCAACTTGCTGAACAAGGGCTTTATAAAGATGTGCATTTCTGGGTGGATTTGGTTCAGGCACAAGCGTATGCCGAATACTTCCGTTCTATGGCTGAAGGTATGTTAAGTGCTGATTTTGGCAGGGCCAGTGGACCTAGTGATCATATTAAAAAGTTTTTGGGTATAGATGCACCTGCGAAGGTTGGATTGTCAAGAGTGCGGCGTGAAACATTAACTGATTAGTTATTCACGGATTAAATTGTATAAGCATTGAGTAATAGACGGATTTTAGGAGAAGATTGAATGGCAATTCATGAAAAAACGCTGATTGACCCTAGCCGGTTAATCACTAGTGATACCCTAGTAGTGGATGGGGTCGACGTTTCAGGTCACTGGAATACCATGATCCTACCGCGTACTTTGAAAGAATATGACGATGGTTTTGAGGCGCATATCAAAGAGTACGCAGGTGCTGAAAATGTACACCGTTGCTGGCAGTGCGGGTCATGCACAAATTCATGCACAATGTATGCTCAAAATACGGACTTTAATCCGCGTTATTGGATATACCTTACTCGTTTAGGTTTAAAAGATGAAATCCTGAAGGATAAAGATATTATTTGGCAATGTGTTTCGTGCAACAAGTGCACGAATATCTGCCCAAAAGATGTTCGCCCTGAAGGTGTGATGAAAGCTTTGGCGCATTGGATTGAGGCTGAAGGATTTGGTGAAAAATCAAATTCGACTATTTTCGATGAAGAATTTGCTCGCCAGTGTATAGCGCGTGGACGTATTGAAGATTCAGAAGTGATGACGAACTTCTACAAAAACACCAATCAAGACATTAAAGAAATGGCGTTAAATGGCTGGTTAGGGATTTTTGTTGCTCGTATGAATAAGTGGACTGAATTGCGCAACGGTAATATATGGAAATTCATTACACGTACACCTATCATGCATTCATTGCATATGGGTTACTCTATGTTCTTCAAACCAAAAACGAAATCATGGGGTCATACAGGCGAAGTGTTAAGTCAATATGTTAAAGAGCAAAAGGAGTTAGCGCATGGCTAAGGTTGCATATTATCCAGGTTGTGCCTTAGAAGGTTCTGGCGGTCCTTATGATCGTTCGACTCGTGCACTTGTTAAAAGTCTTGGTATGGAAATGGAAACCGTACATGACTGGAATTGTTGTGGCGCGATGGAAGTTAAAAACATCCATCCTATGTTGCAAACTTACATGTCAGCACGTGTTATGGCTATTGCAAGTGAGCAAATGGGTTATGACACAGTTATGGCGCCTTGTAACGGTTGCTACCACAATCTGAAAAAAGCTGAGTATGAATTGGCTACATCTTCAGAATCCTTGGATACTTTGCAAGGTTTGGCTAAAAAATCTGAAGATCCAGTTTATAAAGGTGATGTGCGCACAGTGCATTTGCTGGAATGGTTAATGGAAGATTTGGGTGCTGATGGCATTAAGCAAAAAATTTCAAAGAGCCTGAACGGTATTAAGGTTGCGAATTATTACGGATGTATGTATACACGTCCACGTCAAATTTTCCCTGAAAAGGATCAAGGCCCTGGTAGTGAATCAAGCTACAAGCCGCATTTCATGGATGATTTGCTTGGTGCAGCAGGTGCTGTGAATGTGGATTTCCCACTTAAGACAGCCTGTTGTGGTGGTGCTCATACACTGTCTGATGCCGATACTTCTACTCAACTTGTTTTGAACATTATTCAAGCTGCTGAAGATGCAGGTGCAGAAGTTATTGCTACAGAATGTCCAACATGCCATTCTGGTTTGGAAATGCATCAAGTTCGTGCAGAAACAGAGTTTGGTATCAAAACTAATGTAAAAATCTTATATTTCACACAACTGCTTGGCTTGGCAATGGGTTTGTCTGCTCGCAAGTTAGGTGTTCATGAGAATGTAAGCGATTCATTAGACTTCTTGCATGCAAAAGGTGTGGTTTAATTAAGTTGTCATTGGGGTTGCAGGAAGTTAATGCAGCCCCACTTACATTAATTGACTGTGCTTAGAGCAAGTTATCCATCTTCAAGCACATAGAATAAAGATAAAGATATGGAATGTAACGGTTGCGAATTTCGCCCTGAGTTATATTACGATGATCAATACCAAATATGGGCACGCCGAGAAGAAGACGGTACTTTAACCATTGGTATGACAGATATTTCTCAAACTGTTGCGGGTAAAATTTTACATGTACGAGTTCGTCGTCCCGGAACATTGCGTCCTATAGGTAAGCCAGTGGCCACAATAGAAAGTGGAAAGTGGGCTGGTCCTGTACCTAATGTCTTTGATTGTGTTATCGAAGATGCTAATCACGATGTTTTAGATGATCCTAACCTGCTTAATATAGAACCGTATGAGGCGTGGATAGCGCGCGTGCGTCCGTCTGGCAGTGTGGATGAGGCGTTGTCTGTTATGGTAACTGGGGATGCGGCACAGGTGGGTTATTGTGAGCGTACACGAAGAGAAGACATACACTGTGAAAGAGGTGCGCGCTAATGGCAGATCATCATTATTTAGATAACGAAGAGAAGTCAGTCGTTATCGTGATGACAAGCGGGCCGTCAACGGCACACCGTTGTGCGACTCCATTCTACATAGGGGCAATATTGGCTTCCATGGAGGCTGAAGTTAGTATTTTTTTTACTATGGAAGCAGTCAAGTTGGCGCAAAAAGGTGTTGCAGAAAGTTTTGCAGCAATGGAGGGTGGTAAAACCATCATCGAATTCATACGGGATGCCAAGGCCGCTGGTGTAAAATTATACCTGTGCAAACCAGCAATGCCTGGATATAAATTGACTGAATCGGATATAATTGAGGAAGTCGATGAAATTGCTAATGCCAGTAAAATGGCGGATTTAATATTGGCTTGTGACAAATCGATGTTTTTTTGATTTGTAAAAAATTTCGCGTTAATTGCGGATTCTGCTTGTGACTTAATGGTCGTAGGTAATTTATTTGATTTGAGAAACTTTTGAGGAGAAAGAAATATGGCAACAGTACGTGGTTGTAACCTTCCAGATGATTTGTACTACAACGTGGATAACAACGTATGGGCTCGTCGTGAAGCTGATGGCACTTTGACCATTGGTATGACAGCTTATGCATGCTCATTGGCTGGTGAAATCGTATCTTACACCCCTAAAAAAGCGGGTAAAGAAATCGAACAAAACAAATCTGTTTCTACAGTTGAATCAGGTAAGTGGGTAGGCCCAGTTAAAGCACCAGTCACTGGTGAAATCTTGGCTATCAACCCAGATGTAGCTGCTAAGCCAGGTACGATTAACGCAGATCCATATGGTAGCGGTTGGTTGGTTAAAATGAAGCCTACAGACTGGGATGGTCAATCAGGTGCTTTAGTAACTGGTGGTGCTGTTGCAACTGGATTTGAAACAAAAATGAACACAGACGGCTTCGGCGGTTGCTAATAATTTAGTTTCACGTAAGGACAACAGGGGCGTTTATCGCCCCTGTTGTATTCTAAGACTATAAAACCCTGTTTAAACAAGGGTTTAAGGTGATGTATGAGTGATTGGCTAGATATCGTCGGGCGTGTAGAACCATTAGATGGCATTGAGTTAGATGCTGCGTTGGTGCATGAGATGCAAACTAAATTTAATAGTTTGCAAGGAGAGCGCGTAGGTCGCGTTAATTTCTACACGCCAACTTTTAAAGCATTTGCCAGCTCAGAAATCACGGGTTGTGGAAAAAGTGCATGGCCAGCTGTATCTATTACGGGTGGTGATTGCAAACTGCAATGTGATCATTGTAAGGCTAAAATATTAGAACCTATGATAGGTGCTCGTACCCCCGAGGATTTATGGCGTGTCGTTAATGAGCAAATTAACAGTGGCGCTCAGGGTATGTTATTGACTGGTGGTTCTAATCATCGCAATGAAGTTGAATATGATGATTATTATTCAACCATACGTCGAATCAAAGATACTTTTCCAGATTTTAAGATAGCAATGCATACCGCGCTAGTTGATATGGATATTGCGCGACGCATGGAAGATAGTGGTATTGACGCTGCAATGATGGACGTGATTGGTTCTCAAGATACAATTACCCAAGTTTATCATTTGCGCCGTACAGTAGATGATTTTGAAAAAACGCTGGAATATTTAGTCTCGACTAAATTAAAAGTTGTACCACATATTGTGCTTGGTCTGCATTATGGGCATATGTTAGGTGAGTGGAACGCACTTGAAATTATCCAGCGGCATAAACCACAGGCTGTCGTATTGGTAGTAGTGATGCCTTTTTATGCGC
The DNA here is from genome assembly GCF_009937995.1 of Sulfuriferula nivalis. Taxonomy (NCBI): domain Bacteria; kingdom Pseudomonadati; phylum Pseudomonadota; class Betaproteobacteria; order Nitrosomonadales; family Sulfuricellaceae; genus Sulfuriferula; species Sulfuriferula nivalis. The sequence continues at coordinate 2,871,700 of NZ_AP021881.1, read as the reverse complement.
CTGAGAGTCGTCCATTTATTACACCTGACAGTAAGGAAGTGGGGCGATTCTTTATGGACGCACGCGCCGCTTTACCTGACGTGCCCTTGTTATTAGGTTGTGCACGACCACCTGGTAAAGTTAAAGTTGAGATTGATAGCTATGCTGTAATGGCTGGTTTAAATGGCTTGGCGCATCCATCTGATGGTATGGTCGAATTGGCTGTGCGTTTAGAACGTGATGTGCGTGTTACGCCTGCATGCTGTTCTATTGCCATAGGGGACGAAGTCATGGCGATAGAAACGGAAGATGCGGGACTGCAAGTTGATATACAAAAGGTAATTGAGCACGAACGTACAAAACGACCAAGCTTTGCTAGCTCAAGTCTGTCGGGTATTAAAGTGGTTACAGCAGGCCAGCCAGAATCAGTAGGTGGATGTTGCGGCTAATGTCTGATGCAAAACAGACATGGCGTTTGTTGGATACCGGTACACAGCCAGCAGCTAACAACATTGCACTAAACAGAGCATTGTTAGAGGCCAGGCAGACGAATCAGGCTCCCAATACATTGCGTTTTCTTGGATTTGAGCCATGTGCTTTACTGGGATTTCATCAGAGTGCTGCTCAAGAACTAAATCTGGAATATTGCGCTGACCATGATATTGAAATTCAGCGTCGTATTACGGGTGGTGGAGCTATATATTTTGATACCACGCAAATAGGATGGGAGTTGTATTTAGATAAGCAAACTTTGGGAACTGCCGACATGACGGCAATTTCAAGTCGTATCTGTACAGCAGTTGCGAAAGGTATATCCTCACTAGGGGTAGATGCAAAATTTAGACCGCGTAACGATATTGAGGTCGATGGTCGTAAAATTTCGGGTACTGGTGGGGCATTCGATGGTGATGCATTAATGTATCAAGGTACCTTGCTAATTTCATTTGATGTTGAAAAAATGTTGCGAATATTAAATATTCCCGCTGAGAAGTTATCCGATAAAGCAATTTTGTCTGCGCGAGAACGTGTGACTAATTTAGAGACATTGCTTGGCTACGTACCTGAGCGTGCAATTGTTATAGCAGCATTGCAGCAAGCTGTGGAAAATGAATTTAATGTGGATTTTGTTTCGGGCGAATTAAACGCGATTGAACAGGAATTGTACGGCGAAGCGATTAAAGAGATTGATCATCCTGAGTGGATTGGGATGATAGATCTGCCTGAAAGCGATAGACCAACACTTACTGCATCGCAAAAATTTGCGGCTGGCTTGTTACAAGTAAATATTGCGTATGACCAGGTGAAACAGCGCATCAAGCAAGTTTGGTTCAGTGGTGACGTTTTTATTAGTCCGCGCCGTACATTAGTGGATCTGGAAGCCGTGCTACGGGATAGTCATGTTGATAATGTTGATGTTATCGTACTCGATTTTTTTAAAAAGCGGCATGTCGATATGCTTACATTAACACCTGAAAATATTTTAGGCTTGATAAAAATGGCAATACAGCCTGCCGAGGTCGTTGCATGAAGCAAATAGATGTATTAATAATTGGATTGGGCCCTGCCGGTGCGGCAGCTGCACTGGCAGCAGCACAAGGTGGATTGAGTGTAATGGGTGTAGATCGCCGTCATGAAATTGGTGTCCCTGTCCAATGTGCAGAGTTTATACCGCTACCTATGGGTAAATATGCAAAAGCGGATGGCGTGTTATATCAGCACATCAAAGGGATGAAGAGTTTTTTGCCATCGGGTGCAGTTGCTGAAACCGAATTTCCGGGTTTAATGATAAATCGCGCGGCATTTGATCAGGCCATCGCTACGGCAGCCCTCGATCAAGGTGCGGATTTATGGCTCAATAGTCGCTTAGTTAGCCTTGATGTGACTAATAATATTGCTACGATTCATACTGAAGATGGTGAAGTTGACATCGAATATCGGCTGTTAGTGGCTGCGGATGGTCCGCATTCTCCTGTGGCTCAATCTTTGTGCTTGCCAGAAATGGAAGTTGTAACCACCCGCCAATATACCGTCCCATTAAAGCGGGAGTATGTTGATACTGATATTTGGCTATCAGCTGATTATCCCGGTGGTTATGCATGGTTGTTTCCAAAGGGTAACTGGGCTAACTTGGGGTTGGGATTAGATAAACGCTTTACATCAGACATGAAAAAGCCGCTGGATGAGTTGCATAGCCAACTTGTAGCACAGGGTCTGGTTGGTGAGGAAATTACATACCGTACTGGTGGAGCTATTCCAGTGGGTGGATTGCGTGAGCATTTGGTCATAGGTAATATTTTGTTTGTAGGCGATGCTGCTGGTTTAACTCATCCAATTACGGGGGCTGGTATCGCGGCTGCTGTTATCTCTGGCGAGCGCGCAGGACAAGCCGCAGTTGGGCTATTGCGAGAACAGGATGCGGGAGCTCTTGAAGATTTTGAAGAAGATGTTCGTGATCAATTTGAAATAGCAGTAAGCCGTGCTGTGGCACGGCGTAAATGGTTAGACCAGCAATGGCTGACCGAAGCAGCACAAACAGATGGCTTGCACCGTAAAAGCTGGATAGCCTTCCCAGATTATTTTGTATCATAACCAAGCGATTAGCTTTATTTAAGGAGAGACGCATGAGCGCAGTCTTAGATCAACCTCAAGTTGTACAATTTTACCGCCCAGATTACCATGTTAAAACGCCTGAAATGCGTTCGCCAGAATACGTCCAAATGAGTACCGCTGCAGCGATTACGCTAGGTCTGGTACCGGGTAATATGCATCGTACTGCATGTACGAACTGCTTGAATTTGTTGGTTACCTATCCTGAAGGTTGCCGTGCTAATTGTACCTATTGCGGTCTGGCGCGTCATCGTGAAGAAACTCGCGATTACGCGGATCGCAACTTTATCCGCGTTGAATGGCCAACTGCACGTTTTGACGATGTTATTGACCGTGTAAAAAAAGGCAATGACAAAGGCCAGTTCCAGCGCATGTGTATCTCTATGATTACACATCCAAATTCAGATTCCGATACTTTCATCCTGCTGGATAAATGGATGAAGGAATTGGCGCACATTCCAGTTTCTATACTATCTAATCCAACCACCATGGAAAAAAAAGATTTGATTCGCCTCAAGCAGATGGGCGCTGATATCTTTACTGTGGCATTGGATGCAGTAACACCAGATATTTTTGAGCGTACTCGTGGTAAAACAGTTGATAGTCCACACCGTTTTGAAAAATACTGGCAAGCCATCGAATGGGCGGCTGACGTTTTCGGTCCAGAAAAATTTGGCGCACACTTGATTTGCGGTATGGGCGAAACTGAAAAAGAAATATTGGAGGTTTGTCAAAAAATCAAAGACCTGGGTGGTCACAATCATATGTTCGCTTTCTTCCCTGAACAAGGCTCAATGATGGAAGACTGGCCGGCATGTGATCGCGGTCAATGGCGTCGTGTGCAATTAGCACGCTTCATCATCGACTATGCTGGTGGTCATTTCAGCAAGATGTTGTTTGATGAAAATGGTCAGGTAATTGATTTCGGTATGGCTGAAGATGAATTGGCTGAATTGGTTAACTCAGGCAAGCCATTCCAAACATCTGGTTGCCCTGGTAAAGACGACGAAGAAGTTTCGGCTTGTAACCGTCCATATGGTGACTCTAGTCCAACCGATATTTTCTCGTTCCCGTTTGCACTGGCTCGTAAAGACGTAGAAAACGTCAAACGTCAAATGGCGGGTGAAGATGTAGGTGCTGGATTGTTATAACCAGCAGATGCATTTGCGTAGTTAGATTAGAAAGGGAGTTGGCATGGTCAACCCCCTTTTTTATTTGCAGTATGGAAAATTAGTATTTAATCGTAGTAGATAATTACTATACGCTGCTAGTAATTTAAGTTGCATAAAAACAACATAATTCTAAGATCTGCGAATTAGTCTTGTTTAATATGACAGTATTAAGTAACATTCTGAAACAAAATAATGACACTGTTATTTTTGTGCACGGTTTTTATAACACTTATCTTTGGAGATAACACGAATGAAATTGAAAAAATTATTTACATTAATGGCTGTGGCAGGTATCACATTGCCAGGCGTAGCGATGGCAACTAACGGTATGTTCGCAGACGGTTACGGTATGGTAGCTGCTGGTATGGGTGGCGCGGCTACTGCGATGTCTGAAGATGCATTCGGCGGTGCGAATAACCCAGCTTCTATGGTGTTTGTTGGTGACCGTATTGATTTTGGTGCTTCATTGTTTAGTCCGCGTCGTGAAGCGACAAGTATGGATTTTGGTGCTGGTAATGGTAGTTCTACCACTATCCAAAGTGATAAAAATTACTTTGTTGTTCCAGAGTTTGGTTATAACAAAATGATGAGCAAAGATTTGTCTTTAGGTGTTACCGTTTACGGTAATGGCGGTATGAATACAGACTATGCTGCAGGCTCAAACAATATCAACATGTATGGTAATACTGGCCGTTTAGGTGTTGATTTAGTGCAATTGGTTATCGCACCAACAGCAGCTTACAAAATCGCACCGAATCACTCTATCGGTATTTCACCTTTGATTGGTTATCAACGCTTTAAGGCTGATGGCGTATTGAGTGATAATGCTAACGGTAATGGCACGGGTAATAGTATTAATCCTGGATATGATGACGCATTTGGTTATGGCGTACGTATTGGCTACATGGGTAAGATTACTCCGGATTTCACAATTGGTGCGTCGTATTCTACAAAAGTCAAAATGCAAAAGTTTGACAAGTATGCAACTACATTGTTTGCGACTGGTAATGGTGCTTTGGACTTAGCTGAAAACTATAGCTTAGGTGTGGCTTATAAAGTTATGCCAGACTTGACTATGGCTTTAGATTACACCCGTATTAACTATGGTGATGTAGCTTCTATCGGAACATCTACTGCACAGCGTGGTTTCGGTTGGAATGGTATCGATGTGTGGAAACTTGGTGCTGAGTACAAATATAGCAAAGCATGGACTATGCGTGCTGGTTGGAATCATGGAGATAATCCTATCAATGCGGCTGATGCTTTTTCAAACATTATCGCTCCTGGTGTGATTAAAGATCATCTGACTATGGGTACTACCTATGCTACTTCAACTGGTGGTGAATTGACGATTGCTTATACACATGGCTTTGAAAATTCGATAACTGGTCCAAATGCTGCAGTTCCATCTTCAATGACTACTATCCGTATGCACCAAGATATCTTGGGCGTAGCTTACGGCTGGAAAATGTAATTTCTACTTAATAGTTTACAAGACTATATGTAGTTAGAAACCGAGGGCTAGTCCCTCGGTTTTTTTATGCCTGTAACATTTGAAATTATGTAGTCCAACAATGCTATGTGTGGTTTTGTGTCCAGACGTGTCGTCTAAACCTCATGAAGTCTAGTGCAGCATCAGGCACACAATGCAGTATGTTATTATTGCCTATCTATGCCTCAGTTCTGGATTGAGTGCAGTTAATTTATTAGAAATGGAGTACAAAGATGAGCGGTTTGCCCCCATGTCCACAATGTGGTTCAGTCTACACTTATGAAGATGGTGAAATGTTTGTATGTCCTGAGTGCGCTCACGAGTGGTCAAAGTCAGCTGTAGTGGATGAGAACGAGCAGAAGCGTGTTGTACATGATGCGAATGGTAATGTACTCAACGATGGTGATACGGTTACGGTAATCAAGGATTTGAAGATAAAAGGTTCATCATCGGTGGTGAAAGTGGGTACTAAGGTGAAGAATATTCGTCTGGTTGATGGTGATCATGATATTGATTGCAAGATAGATGGTGTCGGTGCCATGTCGTTAAAATCAGAATTTGTGAAAAAAATATAATGACCGATTCAATTCGTTTGTCCAAACGCCTGGCGGATATGATGCCTTGTTCACGCCGTGAGGCAGAGCAGTATATCGAAGGTGGTTGGGTGAAAGTTGATGGTGAGGTAGTTGAAGTGGTGGGTTATCGGGTAACACCCGAACAGCTCGTGGAAATCATGCCTGATGCCTGTCTTACTACAGCAGATCCTGTGACCATACTACTGCATAAGCCTGCAGGTGTTGACGCGAGTGCTGGTGAAGATAATGTTAACCCGCTACTGCAATTGATCAGCGCGGAGACGCGTGCTGCCGATGACAGGTCGCCGTTAATTTTCTTGCAACGACACTTGCGTGATTTGCGTATGGTGATGCCATTGCCTATTAATGCGTCTGGTTTACTGGTGTTTAGCCAGGACTGGCGCATAGTACGGAAACTGGTTGATGATGCTGACAAGGTGGAGCAGGAATATATTGTTGAAGTTACTGGTGAGTTAGAGGCTGACGGTTTGGCGTTGCTGAATCATGGATTAAGTTGGAGTGGTCGGCCATTACCTGCTATGAAGGTAAGTTGGCAAAATGAACGGCGACTACGTTTTGCGGCCAAAGCTGTGCAAGCTGGGCAGATCGTTGGTGCATGTGAAAAGGTGGGCCTGACTGTAATCGGTATTAAGCGTATTCGCATAGGGCGTATGCCTATGGCAGGGCTGGCAGTGGCTCAGTGGCGTTATCTGCAGGGTTATGAGCGATTCTAATAAAGGTTTCTGGTACTTTGCATAACGAGTTGATTTATTCAGGTAAGGGCTCTGGTTTGTGTATAGCATAACCCTGTGCATAATCCACATTGAGTTCAGTTAAGGCTTGCAGTGTTTCGCCATTCTCAACAAATTCCGCTACCGTTTTAATATTCATAACATGGCCAATACGATTGATGGACTCAACCATAGCTCTGTCAATTGCGTCGTTGGTCATGTTCTTCACAAACGCACCATCTATTTTTAAGAAGTCTACGTTGAGATTTTTAAGATAGGTATACGACGACATGCCGCTGCCAAAATCATCTAGTGAGAATAAACATCCCATTTGTTTAATGGTGTTGATAAAGCGTATTGCCTGACTCAGGTTGGAAATGGCAGCAGTTTCTGTAATCTCAAAGCTAATTGTTCCAGCTGGGAGTTGTGCCTTTGTCAGGGCTTGCACCACAAATTCCAGAAAACGATTATCACCTAATGCCTGTCCAGATAAATTGATAGCATAATTTGTATGTTCTGGTGCTGGGTGTGTTTTTATCCATGTCAGCATGTGCAGTATTACCCAGCGGTCTATGCTAGGCATTAAACCATATCGCTCTGCGGCTGGAATAAAAGCGGCAGGGGAAATCACCTGATTGTCGTCGTCCAGCATGCGCAGTAATATTTCACTATGCGCGGGGCTGTTTGAATGTGTGTTAGTTGGTACGATTCTTTGGTAATAAAGTAAAAATCGATTATGTTCCAGAGCTTGCGTGATTTTTTGTACCCATGTTGCTTCGTTACGCTGGTTATTTAAGGAAGCTGCTCCCTGGAATATTTGTATCTGATTGCGGCCTTCATGTTTGGCCTGATAGCAGGCGGCATCTGCAGCAGCTAATGCTTCAGTCGCGTCCACAATATGCTCGTTTAGCATGACCAGCCCTATGCTTACGCCTATTTCGAATAGTTTTTCTTCCCATTCGAATTTATAAGAGGCAATATTTTGGCGAATATGTTCTGCAATTGTCATTGCGCGCTCTATTCCGCAACCGTCCAGTAAAATTGCAAACTCGTCTCCTCCCAGGCGTGCCAGCGCATCACTCGTCCTGATCTGTGTTTCGGTCATGCGGGAGAATTGTCGTAAAAACTCGTCACCTGCCAAATGACCGCTGGTGTCATTGATGAGTTTGAATTTATCTAGATCAAGAAACAGCAGTGCTTGTTCACGCTTAAGTATTTTTTGATCCTTAATTGCATGTGCAAGTTTATTTTCAAAACCTCTACGGTTAATGAGGCCGGTTAATGGATCATGATTAGCTTGCCATGACAGTTGTTGACTCAATTTACGCGCTTCGCTGATGTCATTGAATATTAAGATGGCACCTATGCTGATGTCATGCTGATTGCGAATAGGCGCTAGCGAATCTTTGATGGCAAATTCGTGTCCATCTTTACGTATTAAGACACGATCTTCAGCGCCGACCAGCGGTGCATCGAGTGTGGTAATGAGGTCTATGTAACTAATGTATTGCCCCGTCGATACATTCATAATCGGATAGACCAGACTCAGTGATTGATTCAGCGCCTCCATGTTGTTCCAACCTGTCATAGTTTCTGCTACAGGATTGATATAGGTGACCATGCCAAGCTGATCTGTAGTAATGACACCGTCGGCAATAGAATGCAGTGTTACTTCGGCTAGCTCTTTTTCAGTGAATAGTGCAGTTTCTATGCTGGAGATACGTCGAGTTACAAAAACGGCGATAAGTAATCCTAAGCAAAACAGTATCATCATCACAAACAGTACAAACCCATAAGCGGTTCTGGTGGCATCATGTGCTTTTGCGATGGCGTTATCTGCGATACTGCTTTGTAATTCAATGAGCTGGTTATAGCTGTCGAGTAATTTAATTTGCGCTGGAATGACTGATTTAACGAGTAAGTGCCGTGCTTCATCAGGATTTCCGTTACGTATGAGCTCTATGACTTGAGCTTGTTTTGCGGATGTGGAATTAATGATTAACTCTGTGCGACGCAGATTGGTGCTTTCTTCCTGATTAAGTCCTAGGCTACGAAATTTATCCCTGGTTAAAATAAATTGTGTTGCAAGTTCGCTGAATTTGATTAACGCATCATCTTGTTCAAAAGGATCGGTATAGGTTGCGGATGAAAACAGCAAGTTGACGCGCTCACGCCCAATACTGCGCATGGAGACAAGTAACTTTAATTTGATACTTTGTTGAATATAAGTACTTTCTAGTCGTTTATTGTTTATGCTCGTGCTGTACAAGCCTGTTACTACTAAGACAGAGACTAACAAGAATAGCAATGTAAAACCCATAATCACTACGGATTTCAAATTCAATCTTGGTAAGTTTTTATTATCCATGGGATTGTATTGCAACTAATTGATTATAATAATTGTTCTGGTATGTGACGCGCATAGCCTTGTGCATAATCGATACCTAACCTGACCAGTGTTTGGTAAGTTTCCTCATTTTCAACAAATTCCGCTATGGTTTGTATTCCCATCACATGCCCTATGCGATTAATAGATTCAACCATCGCCATGTCTATGGGGTCATTCACCATATTCCTGACAAAAGCCCCGTCTATTTTTAAAAAATCCACATCGAGATTTTTTAAATAGGCGTAAGAAGACATACCGCTACCAAAATCGTCGAGAGAAAACAGGCAGCCTTTGGCCTTTAGTGTGCTGATAAAGTGCATGGCGTGGCTCAGATTGGCAATAGCCACCGTTTCAGTAATCTCAAAGCTGAGCGTACCAGCTGGTAATTTCGCAATATTCAACTGTTCGACTATAAACTCCAGAAAACGTGGATCACCAAGGGTATGTCCAGATAGGTTAATTGAATAAATTGCATGATTCGCTGGTTGAGGAGGTTGATCCTTTAGCCATTGCAGCATATTAGTCACTACCCAGCGGTCTATGCTGGGCATCAGGCCATAGCGCTCGGCTGCAGGTATGAAGGCAGTCGGTGAGATCACTTGGTTATAGTCATCAACCATGCGCAATAATATTTCATAATGCAGGGTGTCAGTTGCGGAATGCGCTGCCGGGACAATTTTTTGATAATATAGTCGGAAATGGTTTTCTTCTAATGCACGTGCAATTTTTTGTACCCAGACGGTTTCATCACGTTGATTATCCAAAGCGCTTTTACCCTGAAATACCTGGATCTGATTGCGACCTTCATGTTTTGCTTTATAGCAGGCCGCATCTGCTGCACTTAAAGCATCTATGGCGTTGGTGATTTGTTCATCGAGAACTGCGACACCGATACTTACACCTATTTCAAAAGATTTATCTTCCCAGTTGAATTTGAACCCGGCAACCATTTGTCGGATATTTTCGGCTATTGCTAACGCACTGTCTAAGCTGCATGTGTCCAATAAAATGGCAAATTCGTCGCCACCTAGGCGAGCTAACGTATCGCTGGCACGAACACGGGTTGCCAGTATGCGTGATAACTGGCGCAGAAACTCATCACCCGCAATATGCCCGCAAGTGTCATTAATGAGTTTAAATTTATCCAGATCCAGAAATAATAGCGTTTGCAGGGGCTTTTTATTATGATGCGGTCCAACAGCTGCACGTAATTTAATATCAAATTCTCTGCGATTGACCAGGCCTGTCAGTGCATCATGACTGGCTTGCCAGGATAGCTGTTGAGTCAGGTGATATGCTTCAGTTACGTCATTAAATACAATTACAGATCCCATCATCCAGCCGTCTCTGTTTTGTATGGGTGCAGCAGAATCTTTAATCGAGAATTCATAACCATCTCGACGAATTAAAAGGTTGTGTCCTATGCCCAGTATGGGGCCGTCAAGCCGGCTTAATAAATCTGCATAATCTATCGTTTTGCGATCGACTTCATTGACGATGTTATAAATCTTATTTAATGGTCGATTATAGGCATCTTCAACGCGCCATCCTGTCAAACTCTCAGCAACGGGATTTAGGTAAGTGACCAAACCATATTGATTAACAACAATGACGCCGTCAGCAATGGAATGCAGGGTAATTTCAGCCAGTTCTTTTTCGTCAAATAAGGCATTTTCTATTTGTGTAATGCGGCGTAATACAACTGCCGCAATGATGATGCCAAAGAAAAAAGTAATACTTGCCAGAAAAACCATAATGGAAAAAGTATTATTGTTGTCGCGCTCGGCTTCCGCTATGGTGTTGTCTGCTATCTTTTTTTGTAGCGAAATAAGATCATCATAGGTTTTAGCCACTGAAGTCTGTAATGGGATAACATTTTGTACCAATATCCGCTGCGCCTCGTCACGCTGATTATTTCTGATTAATGCGATGACTTCAGTCAGTCTTTTTGCAGTCACGGAAATATTCTTTAACGCGTGGTTCAGGTTGGTTGTTTCGGTCGTGCTTAATCCTAAGGCTTGGAATTTATTTCGCGCTACCATAAAGTCAGAAGCCAATTCATCGACCTGAGTCAGACTTGCTTCCTGGTCAAACGGGTCTGTGTACGAAATGGCGCTGAATAATAATATGACACGCTCACGGCCTATGATGCGCATAGCAGTAAGCTGTTCCAGTTTGGTATTCTGTTCATTGATTACACGAGCTAATCGCGCATCATTTTGTTTCATGCTGGTCAAACCAATAACTACAAGAATAGCCATTAACACAAACAGCAAAGCGAAACCCATCAGTACGATGGACTTCAAGTCCCAAGCGGGTTTTTGATTGCTTTTATTATTCATTTTGTTGGCGTTAACGCTCCCCCAATAGACAGCTACTGCCTGTCGATGTTAACGCTTACGAGCCACCAGATCAATCAGTGCTGACATGCCGCTGTGATGTGCCCCTTCATTTATTTCTGCGTCGTGTTCCTTCAGCAGCAAAATGTCCCAGTCAGCAAAATAGGCTTGTAAGATAGTTGGTGTGTACATATTCTCTGCACCAGGAGGTCCACCCGTCTTATATTGCAGTTGGCGCGGAGTGTAGCCTTGGAGCAGGACTAGTCCGCCAGATTTGGTTGCGGCTTTTATCCCTGCAAACATGGCATCACGCCCCGCGCCTGTGGCAAACTGGATAAAAATACCGACGACAGCATCATAGCGCGCGGTACCCCAGTCCCAGTTGAGCAAGTCGGCATGGATGAAATTAATATCCACCTTACGCGATTCGGCGAGTTGTCTCGCCTTGGATTGCGCTACTGCAGAACTATCTACTGCATCTACCAGCAGACCCTGCTGCGCTAACCATACACCATTGCGACCTTCGCCATCCGCTACCGCCAGCACATGCTGGCCGGCTTGCAGGCGAGAGACTTGCTGCTGCAGGAAGATATTAGGCTCGGTACCAAAAATATATTCTGGTACGTTATATCGAGCATCCCAAGCACCTATCATTTTTTCTCGTTTAATAATTGTTCTAATTTTTCAGCTGGAACCATGCCTGGAACGCGTTCACCATTGGCGAAGATCAGGGTTGGTGTGCCTGTAATGTGTAATTTATTGCCCAAGGCAATATTGGCATCTACTGGGTTTTTGCAATCACCGCTATTTTTGGGTGCTGTGTTTTTAAGCAAAGCATTTTGCCAAGCTGCATTTTTGTCAGGTGCGCACCATATCGCTTTCGCTTCTGCGGTAGATTGTGGATGCAGGCTGGCAATAGGGTAGGGGAAGAGATAAATCGTAATGTTATCTACCTTGGTGAGTTCCTGTTCAAATTTTTTGCAGAATGGACACTGTGGGTCAGAGAATACAACTAGCTTACGGCTGCCATTGCCTTTGACAAATTTAATCGCTTGTTCAAATGGCAACTCATCAATTTTGATGGCATTGAGTTTGGCCATACGCTCATTGGTGAGATTGCGTTTGGATTTAATGTCTACCACAGAACCTAGAAATACGTATGTGGCATTTTCATCCGTGTAAACAATTTGACCGTCAATGATGACCTCATATAATCCAGAATAAGGTGTTTTGGTAATACTACTGATGTCGGCATTGGGAAATTTTTCAGACAAGACAGATTTGATTGACGCCTGATCCGCATTAGCCGTACAGGCTAACAAACTACCAACTAACATTAATGTCAATACACTACGTTTAAACATAATATTCCTTAATTAAGTGCCTGACGCATGAGCCAGGATTTGAGTGGGGTGATCTGGTTGGTGAAACTCATACCCGCATTACGCAATTTCGCCAATACGGGATTGGTGTTGCGGAAAAGATGATGCAAGCTGTCCGTCATCGTTTGCATTGCTACTATATCAGTGCGACGGGCGCGTTGGTAGCGTTGCAATAAAAGCAGTTCGCCACAGCCAGCTTTGCCACGTTGTTTTAATGTTTGTGCCAGTTCACGGGCATCACGCAAGCCGAGATTGACACCTTGCCCTGCTAATGGATGCACGCCGTGCGCGGCATCGCCGATTAAGGCTAGTCCTTGTTGTACCAATCGCTCTACGCGATTGATGCTTAGTGGAAACGCTGCTGTGCGACCCACTTGCTGCAATTTGCCTAATACTCGTCCACCGGCTTGTGCGACTTCCTCCGCTAATTGTTCTGGCGATGCGGTCATTAATGCCGCTGTATGCTGGGCATCGGTGGACCATACCATGGACATATGCCCATTGGGTAATGGCAGCCATGCCAGCACACCGGTCTGATTAAACCACTGATGTGCGGTGCCCTGATGATCGTGTTCAACGATGAAATTGGCTACTACGCCAGACTGTTCATAGTCACTGCGTTTGAAGTTGATACCGGCTTGTTCGCGTACCCAAGATTTGCCACCGTCTGCGCCAACTATCAGGTCGGCGGTTAACACTGTGCTATCAGCCAATTTAAGTTGCGCACCTTGTGCTGACCAGTGCAAATCTGCACAGGGCGTGTTAAACAAGGTGATGTTTTCCTGCGCCTGCATTGCCTGCCACAGCGCATGTTGTAAGCGCCCACTTTCCATAATGGCTGCAAGTTGCGGTACACCTGCCTGATAAGCATCGAATTGCAATTGTGCCGCACTGTCACCGCGTATATCCATGGCGTAAACAGGCTGGATGCGACTGGCCTCCAGTTGTTGCCATATGCCCATGCCACTGAGAAAGTCCTGGCTACCCGGACTGATCGCGTATATCCGTGTATCCCATTCCTCAGTCGGCGCAGTGGGCGGATGCGGTTCTATCATGGCAATACGCAAACTGCTATCGCGCATGGCGACGGCAAATGCAGCACCAACGATGCCCGCACCGATGATAATGATGTCAAATTCGTGATTACTCATCCACGTGCTCCAAATATCATGCGTCTTGCAATCATGTGCCTGGCGGGTGGAAAATATTGCAATGCCATCAAGCCCAGACTGCGGCCGTGTTTGAGGATGGGGTGGTCGTTAGAAAACAGGCGCACTAACAAGTCGGTAAAAAAGATACTGCTGCCGGTGTCAGTGCGACGTTGTGATTGGAACGCTTGTAGCATACTGCGACTGCCTAACGCTTCCTTGTTGGTTCCGAGCTCACGTATGGCTTGCGCTAATTCCCAGGCATCACGCAAGCCCAGATTGAAACCTTGCCCAGCTACAGGGTGCAAAGTCTGTGCAGCGTTGCCGATAAGGACTTGATGCGACGCCACGGTGTCTTGCGCATAACGTAATACCAGCGGAAAACTGGTGCGTCCAGTGACAGTTAAAAATTGCCCGACTCTGTCGCCAAAATGAGTGTGCAAAGCGGTGAGGAATTCATCCTCTGGCATAGCCAGTAATTCCGCAACTCGATCTGGTGTGCCCGTCCACACCAATGCAAAACCCTGTTGATTGGGCAATAATGCGACCGGCCCTTCAGGGGTGAAGCGTTCATAGGCACAGCCGTTGTGGGGTAACTCAGTGGTCACCGTTGCCAGTAAGGCATGCTGATCATATTCTTGAGTGACTCGTTGCGCCTGACCTGCCCCACCATCTGCGACGACTGCCAGACGTGTGGTCAGGCTGCATGGCACATCAGTCTGCGTCACTTGTACTTGTGCATAACCTGCGCTGTTACGTATGCTGTTGACGCGCGCGCCAGTAACGACAGATGCTTTTGATTTGCTCAATGCAGCATGCAGGGCGCTATCCAGCTCGCCATAATCAACCACATAGCCCAGTGCGGGAAGATTTTCTTCGGTGGCTGTCAGCTGGCTCATGCCTAAACCACCGCGCTGAGAAATGTGGATGTTATTAATTGCGGTTACATCACTCAGTTGCGCCCATATTCCCAGTCGTTCCAGAATTAAACGGCTGCCGTACGACAATGCCAGTGTGCGTTTATAAACAGCACGGCTTAAATCTTCACGTGCCTCCAGCACTTGCACGCTGAATGGCGTATCCGCTAATGCCAACGCCAACGTCGCACCGACAGGACCGCCACCAACAATGATGATGTCGCTATGGGATTGCATATTATTGCCCTCGTTGTTGCATGAGCTGTTCTATGTCGATGACGGTTTTGGGTGCCGCAGCGGTGAGCACCTCTACCCCTGTGGCGGTGACATGCACATCGTCTTCTATGCGTATGCCTATGTTCCAGAAAGCTTCGGGGACATTGTCGGCAGGGCGGATATAGCAGCCAGGTTCCACGGTGAGCACCATGCCGGTCTGCAATGCGCGCCATTCGTCGGCCTGTTTGTAATCGCCCACATCATGCACATCCAGACCTAGCCAATGACCGGTGCGGTGCATGTAAAAGCGACGGAAATCACCCGATTCAATTACTCCATCCACTGTGCCGTGACATAAGCCTAAATCTATCATGCCCTGAACTAGCACGCGAACGGCGGCATCGTGACCATCATTCCACTTTGCCTGTGGACGTACTGTTGCGATAGCAGCCGATTGGGCTGCCAACACGATTTCATAGACTTCTTTTTGTGCACCGCTAAAACGGCCGTTGACGGGGAAAGTGCGGGTAATGTCTGCTGCGTAGCCATCCAGTTCACAGCCCGCGTCGATTAACAGCAGATCGCCATCGTTTAATGGCGCGTTATTGTCCACATAATGCAGCACGCAGGCGTTCGCACCACCGGCGACGATGGAAGTGTAGGCGGGTGATTGCGCGCCATACTGACGGAATTCATGCAGCAACTCGGCTTCGACCTGATATTCATAACCACCGGGCTGGGTTGCCAGCATGGCGCGGCGGTGTGCTGTACAGGATATATCCGCTGCGCGCCGCATTAACGCCAGCTCGATGTCATCTTTAAACAAGCGCATTTCATCAATCAACGTACGTACATCGCGGATTTGTGCGGGTGCATGGATACCTGTACGCGCTAAATCACGTACCTGATTAAGCCAGCCCAATACTCGTGTATCCCAAGCCGCATCTGCGCCCAGCGCGTAATGCAAGCTGGATTGATTGGCCATGAGTTTGGGCAGGCGCTCGTTGATTTCACTGATGGGATAGGCTTCGTCAAAACCAAATTTCTCTGCGGCTGCAACAGGACCATAGCGGAAACCATCCCAGATTTCGCGTTCCATGTCTTTTTCGCGGCAGAATAAAATTGCGCGCTGGCTTTGTGCCAATAACACGATAACGGCTTCGGGCTCGGTAAAGCCAGTCAGGTAATAAAAGCTGCTGTCATAGCGATAAGGATAATGTGAGTCGCGATTACGCACTTGCTCAGGCGCGGTACTGAGTATCGCTACACCTTCGCCTATCTGTTGCATTAGTCGTGTGCGGCGCGCGATAAAGTGCTCATGCGTCATCATCTTCATCCTCGTTATATTGTGAATCCAGTAGCCCAGCCCAACGGTTTTCCAAATCAGGTAAATGCGCCAGCAAGCTTTGATGCAGCGCCAGCACACCTGCGGCAAACGCTGGATAATCCGCACCGCCATCGGCGTCCTGCGCAGCGCGTTCAAATTGCTGTAGCGCGTCTTTCAGGCTGTATGCGGAACCCAGCGCGTTCTTAACTTGCTCGCGCGGATGTGGTATCCAGGTTCTGTCGGCGATCAATGAGCGCATCTTTTCGCCAACTTCGAGCAGGCGCTTGCGCATCCGCGAAGTCGCACCCATGCGCGTTGATTTCACCTCGCCCCATACTGCTAGTGCCATCAAATTCAACCAGTGATCGCGTAACTGCGCAGACCATACTGGATCTATAATCACTGCTGCGGCGACTTCATTTGCGTCCATTTAATGCCTCATCTAATTCAGCTAATCGCTGTGGCGTGCCGATGTCATACCACTCGCCAGCATAATGTTCGCCACTGACTTGCTCGTGCTGCATGGCATCGCGTAGCAAGGGCGCAAGTTTGGCAGGCTGGTTGTCAGCTAAATCAGCAAATAATGCCGGCTGATAACAGCTTATGCCACTGAAAGTATATTGCGTAGCGCCTGTGCTCAGAACTTTACCCTTATTCAGTGCAAAATCACCAGCAGGGTGCTGTGGGGGATTGTCCACCAGCACCAGGTGAGCCAGCCGGCCGTCCGCCCAATTTAGTTGGTGTAATACAGTAAAATCATACTCCGTCCATATATCACCATTCACTACCAAAAATGGCGCGTCACCTAATAATGGTAAGGCGTGACGGATGCCACCAGCAGTTTCTAACGCGCTGGTTTCTGGCGAGTAGGTAATGGACACGCCAAATGCTGATCCTGTTCCCAAAGCTTGTTCAATTTGAGCGCCAAGGTGAGCGTGGTTGATGACAATCTGGGTAATGCCAGCTTGCGCCAGGCGCCTGATATGCCAGACGATAAGCGAATTGCCGCCAACCTGTAATAACGGCTTGGGCGTGGTGTCCGTCAAGGGGCGCATGCGTTCGCCGCGCCCAGCGGCCAAGATCATTGCTTTCAAAAGCTGAACTTCACGTCAGTTTGTACTTCGTGCAGCTCATCGAGTAACTTCATCAGCGGGCCAAATTCACGATAACGTCCTGCTGTACGTTGCACGTAAGCCAGCACCAAGGGTAAATCTTTAAGATAGCTATCTTTACCATCACGATGGTACAGTCGCGCAAATATACCCAGCACTTTTAAATGCCGTTGTAAGCCCATCAATTCAAAGTCACGATAAAATTCGCCAAAATCAGTTGCGACAGGCAGGCCTGCTTTGCGCGCCTTTTCCCAATAGCGTATGACCCAGTCCAGCATGACTTCTTCATCCCAAGTGATATAGGCATCTTTGAATAATGACACCAGATCATAAGTAATCGGACCGTAAACTGCATCCTGGAAATCCAGTATGCCCGGGTTAGGGGTGGTCACCATCAGGTTGCGGCTATGATAATCTCTGTGCACATATACCTGTGGTTGCGCGGTGTTGTTGTCGAGCAGGGTGTAGTAGGCTTTTTGCAGTGTTTGTTGCTGTGAGTCGCTTAAAGTGATGTTCAGGTGTTTTGCTATATACCAATCGGGAAATAACTGCAGTTCGCGCGCCAGCATGGCTCGGTCGTAAACAGGCAGGACGTCGGTTTTACTGGCTAATTGAATTTGAATTAACGCATCGATCGCATCCATATATAATGCATGAGCGTTCTCGGTATTGAGGGCAGATAAATATGTCTTATCGCTCAGATCGGTGAGCAGTAAGAAACCTTGATCCAGGTCCTGATGCAGTACGTGTGGCACATTGACACCCGCGTTTGCGAATAATGTGGCAACTTGTATGAATGGTTTGCAATCTTCGTGCTGCGGAGGGGCGTCCATCACGATATAATGGTCACCATTGTTGAGTGTCGCACGGAAGTAACGGCGAAAGCTCGCATCGGCTGAAGCGGGTGTGAGCACAGGGGATAGCTGCGGAAATAATGTATTTAACCAAGATTGGATAAGCTGTTGACGTTGCATGACTTTCCTATAAATAACCGATTTGTACACAATATTCTAACACCATAATGTCTAACTACCGACGCACTCGCCATTTTGCCGTTCCGCTGTTATTGCTCAGCGGTGTTGCTGTGGCCGACGATAACGTATCGTTGCACACTGCAACCGATTTAATCCCTGTGTCTAAAACTGATCAGGAGGGTGCGGTTTTTATCGATGCTGACCAAATGGACGAAAGCAAGAATCAGCAGGTCAATGCCCGAGGTAATGTCGAATTGCGTCGTAATAAGGGTGTGCTGACTGCCGATGAGGTTCATTACCAGGCCGATACTGATACCGTGCAAGCAACAGGCAATGTCAATTTAAAGCAGCAGGGTCTGACGGTTACTGGTCCGGCACTAGAATTGCAAATGGGTAAACAAATCGGCAATATGACTCAACCAGTATTTGAGTTGGATAGCGCCGCAGTGGCCAGTAAGTTTACTAATATGAGTCTCACCCCGCGGGGTAACGCAGATATCTTAGACTTCGTAGGCGAAAATCAATACCGCTTGAAAAACGCAGCATATACAACTTGTCCAGTCGGTAATGATGATTGGTATTTGCGGGTGAAAGAGCTGGATATAGACAATACCCGTCAAGTTGGAACAGCGCATAGTGCGGTGCTTGAATTTAAGGGCACACCCATACTTTATACACCCTGGATGGATTTTCCTTTGGATGGCAGCCGGCGTTCAGGTTTATTGGCGCCTACATTCGGTACGACTAGTAAAAGTGGTAGTGAATTCAGTATTCCCTACTACTGGAATATTGCCCCCAATTATGATGCAACGATTACACCACGTTTAATGACTAAGCGCGGCACACAGCTAGGCACCGAGTTCCGTTATTTAACCAGCACCTATCGAGGTATTCTGGATGGTGATTTTTTAGCTGATACACAGACGCAAACTAACCGCTGGCGTTTTTTTGGTGCGCATGATCAAGTTTTTGCACCTGGTGTGACAGGTCATTTTGTGTATCAGCGTGTTTCAGACAATGACTACTTCCGTGATTTATCGAGTCAGATCAGTGCTACCTCGCTGACTAACTTGAATCAGGAAGCTGTAGTCAGTTATCAAGCTGACTGGTGGCGTGCTGCTGTGCGGGTACAGCAGTATCAGACTCTGCAAGATCCTAACGCCCCTGTCATCCCTCCATATAAACGTTTGCCACAATTGACTTGGCAGGCGATGACAAGCACGGATAATGGGCTGGATATTAATGTCAACACTGAGCTCACTCGATTTGACCATCCTACGTTAATTACGGGTACGCGCTTTGTCGCTTATCCTAGTGTAGCGATGCCGTTAATTAATCAGTTTGGCTACATTACCCCCAAAGTTGGTGTGCATTATACGGATTACGTGCTTAACTCTACGCCAGCCAACCCAGCTGAAAATAGCTCGCGTACTTTGCCTATCATGAGTGTGGATAGTGGCGTTTATTTTGATCGTGATGTGAACTGGTTTGGCGGGCATTATCAACAAAGTCTGGAGCCTCGCGCTTATTACGTTTATATTCCTTATACAGATCAAAGTGCGCTGCCTAACTTTGATAGTGCGGTAATGGATCTGAATTATTCGCAGCTGTTTACGGAAAATCAGTTTATTGGCAGTGATCGTATTAACAATGCCAATCAGCTTACTTTGGCAATGACCTCGCGTTTGCTGGATACTGAAACTGGATTAGAGCGGATACGTTTTGCTGTGGGGCAGCGTCTGTATTTCACCCCACAAAAGGTCACCTTGCCGAATGGCGTTGCCAGTAATGATACCAGTAGCGATTTGCTGGCTTCCCTGGGTGGGCAAATTAATCAGGCCTGGCGCGCAGAGGCGGCTATTCAATACAATACTCAGCTCAATGAGACTGTGCGCAATAGCTTTACTGCCAGCTACCGTCCTGAGCCAGGTAAGGTGATGAATTTTAGTTATCGCACTATTAGTGGCGAAATAAACCAGA
The DNA here is from genome assembly GCF_009937995.1 of Sulfuriferula nivalis. Lineage (NCBI taxonomy): Bacteria > Pseudomonadati > Pseudomonadota > Betaproteobacteria > Nitrosomonadales > Sulfuricellaceae > Sulfuriferula > Sulfuriferula nivalis. The sequence continues at coordinate 2,851,360 of NZ_AP021881.1, read as the reverse complement.
TTGATTTGTCTGCACAATGGCCTATCGCACCTCGCTGGTATGGCATGATGCGTTACAATTACTCGCTTATGGATAAGCGTGTAGTAGAAGGTTTAGCTGGTTTGGAATACAACGGCGGTTGCTGGGCAGCGCGTGGTGTATTCCAGACTATAGCGACTGCTGCAAATGTCAGCAGCACTTCGTTCTTCATACAATTGGAATTGAACGGATTAGGCCGATTAGGTTCTAACCCACTTGATGCTCTTAAACTTAGCGTGCCTGGATATACTAACTCCAATGAAATCAAATAAATTTAAAACCCTGTTCGCTTTACTGGCCTGTTTACCCGTTATGGCGTTTGCAGCAAGTAATGCGCCTTTGCAATTGTCATCTGAACTAGGTGCTTCTGCGTCCAAGATTGAGCCACTTGATCATATTGTTGCCGTAGTGAATGACGAAGTCATTACCCAGCATGATTTAGACGCGCGCTACCAGCGTGCGGTCACGCAACTGGAAAGTCGCAAAACACCACTGCCACCGCGTGATGTGCTGCAGAAGCAGTTGTTGGAGCGGATGATTAACGACAGCATACAGCTACAATTGGCAGATCAGACGGGTATCAAGGTTGATGCCAGTATGCTGGATAAAGCCATCGACCGTATTGCAGCGCAAAATAAAATGTCGCTAGAGCAATTCCGTGATGCTTTGGCTAAAGAAGGCGTGGATTTTGCCAGCTTCCGCGAGGATATTCGCAAAGAAATTATTCTCAACCGCCTGCGTGAACGTGAGGTTGATAATAAAATCAATGTCACCGAATCTGAAGTTGATGCTTACTTAGACGCCCAAGCCAAGCAAGGTGCCGATATTGAATACAATACTGCACACATTTTAATCCGTATCCCGGAAAACGCGACCACCGAGCAAATACAGGCGGCTTATGCCAAGGCGCAAAAAGTACTTAAGGAAATTCGCGCGGGCGGCGATTTCGCTCAGATTTCTGCGAGTTATTCTGATTCACCAAATGCACTGGAAGGTGGTGCGATGGGCTGGAAGCACGGGTCAGAAATCCCTACTTTATTTAGTCAGGTACTGGTTAATATGAAACCTGGTGAAACCAGTGACATCTTGCGCAGTAACAATGGTTTCCATTTGATCAAGCTGATCGATAAGCGCGGGCAAGCAGCTGCGACTATTATTCCGCAAACCCATGCACGCCATATTCTGATTAAAACGAATGAGGTAGTGTCAGAAAGCGATGCTAAAAATCGCCTGTTGCAAATCCGTGAGCGTCTGGAAAACGGCAGTGTGAAATTTGAAGATATGGCGCGGCAATATTCCAATGATGGTAGCGCAGCTAAAGGCGGTGATTTGGGTTGGTTGTCACCAGGTGAAACAGTCCCTGAATTTGAACGGGCGATGAATGCGCTCAAGCCTGGTGAAATCAGTCAGCCGATATTGACACCTTTTGGTTATCACCTGATACAGGTGATAGAACGTCGTGATGAAGATGTGACCAAAGAGCGTCAACGCATGCTGGCACGTCAGGCACTGCGTGAACGTAAAATTGATGAAGCGCAGGAAGACTGGATACGTCAATTACGTGATAGCGCATTTGTTGAATATCGCGACGGCACGCAATGACCTTATGTCTCACTGCCGGCGAACCTGCTGGCATTGGTGCTGATTTATGTGTGATGCTGGCGCAAACTGCACGGGAATTCCCCATCGTCGTGCTCGCGGATCAATCGCTTATTCGTGAGCGTGCTGCTCAGTTAAAGCTGTCATTACGCATAGTTGACTATGCGACAACACCTGAGGTTACTCGATTAGCCGGCGAAATCAGCGTATGTCATATTCCCTTAACTGTCCCTGCGCAAGCAGGTGTGCTCAATCCCGCGAATGCCCAGTATGTGCTTGATATATTGGATCGTGCGGCCACAGGTTGCATGAAAGGTGAATTTGCCGGTATGGTGACTGCGCCGGTGCAAAAATCCGTAATTAACGCAGCGGGTATCCCTTTTACTGGACATACAGAATTTCTGGCTGATGTGACGCAAACTGAGCGCGTGGTTATGATGCTGGTCGGCGGTGGTATGCGCGTCGCACTGGCGACTACGCATTTGCCATTACGTCAGGTGGCGGATGCCATTACTGCTGAATCTCTTATTACCACTTTGCGGATACTGCATCGCGATATGGTGCAGCATTTTCATATTGCAAATCCCCATATTCTGGTTGCAGGGCTCAACCCGCACGCGGGAGAAGATGGCCATTTAGGCGATGAAGAAATCCGCATAATTACGCCTGTGCTTAACCAGCTTCGCGCTGAAGGCATGAATCTGACTGGCCCATTGCCTGCCGACACCCTGTTTAATCCAGTTCGTTTAGCAAGCGCTGATGCAGTATTGGCGATGTATCACGATCAAGGCCTGCCAGTGCTGAAATATGCCAGTTTTGGTGGTGGTGTAAATGTGACGCTGGGGCTGCCTATCGTGCGGACTTCAGTGGATCACGGTACAGCGCTGGATTTGGCGGGTACGGGAAAAGTACATGCGGGTAGTCTTGCAGCGGCAATTACTTTAGCGGCACACATGGGCGGAATGGAAAATGGCTAAACATATTGCACGTAAACGCTTCGGGCAACACTTTTTATGCGATAACGATATTATCGATGGCATTATTCACGCTATACGCCCGCAAGCAGGGGATAAACTAGTAGAGATTGGGCCGGGTTTGGGCGCATTGACCGTACCGCTGATGGCGAATGTTCCCCATCTGGATGTGGTCGAATTGGATCGCGACATTATTGAGCGTCTGCGCCGTACCCACAGCGCAGAGAAACTTACGGTACATGCTGGCGATGCTTTGGATTTTGATTTTGCCAGTCTGGGCGATCGTTTGCGTATTGTTGGCAATTTGCCATATAACATTTCTACGCCGCTGTTATTTCACCTTGCTGAATTTGCGCCGCAAATTGTGGATATGCACTTCATGCTGCAAAAAGAAGTCGTTGAGCGCATGGTCGCGCAGCCAAGTACGCACGATTACGGGCGGTTAACGGTAATGCTGCAGTATCGCTTTGAAATGGAATCATTATTTGATGTGCCTCCTACTGCGTTTGATCCACCGCCCAAGGTGGACTCTGCTATCGTGCGCATGCTGCCACGTGTAGCAAGTGAAATGGGTGCGTATAACATTACCACTTTCGCACATGTAGTCAGCAGCGCGTTTGCGCAACGTCGCAAGACCATACGCAACACGTTGGCTGGTTTACTCAACCCTACAGACTTTGCCAAACTGGAACTTGATTCGCAACGTCGCGCAGAAACGCTGAGCGTGGCAGAATTCGTCCATATTGCTAACTATTTAACCAACAAGGAATCATCATGACTTTACTTATCGACATCGCCCAGGCCTGCCTGGATACCATGGAATTGCCGAGTACGCGCGTTCCTAACCTGCCCGTGATTAACCTGCCGGTAGATATAGAAAACGGCAAGCTTAATTTATTTATACATAGTCATGAAGAAAGTCGTCGAGTGTTTGTCTATGCACGCCCGCAAGATATGCTGGTGCCGATAGACCGTATTCCAGCGCTCGCTGAGTTTTTAACTCGCGCTAACTATGGCTTGCCACTCGGCAATTTTGAAATTGATATGAATGACGGTGAAATGAATTTCAAGAACAGCATCGATATCAGTGATGGCGAACTCACCACTAAAATGGTGCAAACGCTGGTGGTATTTGCGCTGGAATGTTTGAATCGCTACTTGCCTGGCATCCGTGCAGTTATTGAAGGTACAGAGCCTAAGTTTGCAATAGAAGATATCGATGGTCCCACCAAAGTGGTCATTAAATAAAGACTGAATAAAGATTAATGCCATGCAAAATCAATATGACCCGCTAGCTAATTATCAGAAATTTACGCCTGTCGAAGCGCTAACTGCATGGTTAGCACGTCCGGGAATATGGGCGGGAATAGTATTTATAGCGTTGTTGTTTGTTGCGGTAAGTGTGTTGTATGGGCACGGTATTGATTATCCATTCGTGTTTGATGATGTGCCATTTTTCACTGAAGCCAATTTGCATCAGTATGGCACCTCGATATTCCATTTTGATTTGCGTTGGTTGTCGTATGCCAGCTTAGGCTGGACTTACGAATTATTCGGTATGGATATTGCCGCGTTACGCTGGGGCAATATCTTGTTACATGGCATTACAGCCAGTCTGTTGTTCGTGTTTTTCCAGCGCATGATTAGTCTGGCTAAAATTGGTACGCAAGCAGCGAGTTTTAGCGCTTTTCTGCTGGCGCTGATTTTTGCCATCCATCCCGTTGCTGTCTATGGTGTGGCGTATCTGGTTGAACGCAGCATTATCATGGCAACCTTGTTCAGCGTGGCTGTGTTGTGGTGCTATCTCGAAGGTATTAGTCGCGAGCAGGGTAAAGGCTGGTTAGTTGCTGCTGTTGTGTGTTATTTCCTAGCTGTATTCTCTAAAGAGCATAGCGTCATGTTGCCTGCAGTTGCGGTGTTGTTGTCTATCTGGCAGGGCGCATCCATCCGCGACATCGTGCGACGTTATTGGGTGGTGTACGTTGGTTTTGCGTTGGTAGGTGCATTTATTATCTTGCGTAGCAAAGGGGTGCTGGGTGCGCCTTACGAGATTAACGCGCAAGCCATGCTGGCGCAAATGTCGGAAAGTCGTGGCGGTGTCATGCCTGAGCATGTTTATGCCCTCAGTGTGATTTCACAGGCTTATCTTTATTTCAAATATTTGCTGGTGTGGCTGATACCTGCGCCGAACTGGCTGGCGATAGATTTGCGTCAGCATTTTCCTGCGAAAATAATGAGTTTCCCTGAAATTGCAGGTTTTGTTGCTTTCCTGATTTATCCTGTCGTTGCGTTTAACTGGTTGCGTAAAGGCGGACAACGCGGACTGATAGGTTTTGCGTTACTGGCGCCCTGGTTGTTGTTTTTTACCGAGTTAGCTACCGTACGTCTGCAAGAGCCATTTGTGCTTTATCGCAGCTATTTATGGTTCAGCCCTTTACCTTTGTTGATCGTTGGGCTGATGGGTGTGCTGGATACACGCGTTAAACAACTTAGCATAGTGATATTGTGCGCGGTATTTGCCAGCCTTGCGTGGGGACGGATAAACACGTTTGAAAGTGCGATCAAGTTGTGGACTGATGCCGTTGCCAAGGATGCGGATACCAGCCGTATAGGAGCGGAACGTCCCTACAATAATCTGGGTTATGCCTACATGCAGGCGCACCAGATGACTGATGCTGAAAACAATCTGATGCAAGCGCTGCATATCAACCCCAAAGCCGAGGATGTGAACTTCAACATGGGCGTTATCCGCATGCTGCAAGGGCATAGCGATGAGGCATTCAATTATTATGATCAGGCGATTGCAGAAAAAGATGATTATCGCGCACCTATTCTTAATCGCGGGTATTTGAAATTTCAGCTTGGGCGTGCAGCTGATAGTCTGGTTGATTATGATCGTGCTATCGCATTGCTGCCAAATTCTGCCGATGGTTATCTGAATCGCAGTTTGAGTTATGCTGCGCTGGGGCAATTTGATAATGCCTTGGCTGACAGCAATATGGCAATCAAGCTCGCGCCCAGCAATATGCAAGCGTATATCAATCGAGGTGCGATCTATGCACAGCAGCAGCAGTTTATACCGGCATTGGCTGACATGAATTATGCAGTGCAGCTCGCTCCAAAATCTGCTGAGGCCTATTACAACCGGGGTCATTTAGCGCTGATACAAGGTGATCGTGATAGTGCTGCACGCGATCTGCAAATAGCGGTGCAGCTGAATCCAAATTATCCAGAAGCGCTGACACAACTGGCCACTTTGGAAATATATGCTACGCATTATGAACAAGCTTTGGACTTGCTAAATCATGCAGTCAGCCTGCAACCCAATGCCGCACCACTGTATATAGTGCGCGGCGCAGTGCAATCTGCATTGACGCACAACGATGCGGCATTAGCGGACTATCAGCATGCAGTGCAACTGGCGCCTAACAATGTCAAAGCACAGTTGAGCAAAGGTATGCTGTTAGTTGGTCTGAATCGTCGGGCTGAAGCCATGCCTGCGCTGCAAGCCGTTTGTCAATTAGATCAAGCCGCCGCTTGTGCTAAGGCCAAGCAACTGATGGCGAATGGACGTTAAAGAGTTTAATCATATCGCACTTGAACCCCAGCACTCGGTCGTCGTAGAGGCGTGTGCAGGTAGTGGTAAAACCTGGTTGCTGGTATCGCGTATTGTGCGCTTGTTACTAGATGGCGTTGCACCCAGTGAAATACTGGCAATTACCTTTACCCGTAAAGCTGCGCGGGAAATGCAGGCGCGACTGGATGACTGGTTGCGATTATGTGCAACTGCGGAAGATGATGATGTCCGCCAGTTTTTGCGCGAACGCGCAGTAGATGAATCCCAGCTCGAAGGCAAATTGGTACAGGCGCGGGGTTTGTTTGAGGCTGTATTGACGGCGCAACCCAGTGTCACTATCAGTACCTTCCATGCCTGGTTTTTGGATGTAATCCAGCGTGCACCGTTATCGTCTGGTTTGATGGGTCTGGAGCTGGCTGAGCAGACTCGACCTTATCTGAATCAGGCGTGGGGGCAGCTAGGTCAGCGCTGGATGCGCGATCCTGATGAGGCAACGGCAGTCGCCATGCAAGCGCTTATCGCGCAATTGGGTTTATTCAACACCCGAAAATTACTTAATAATTTTATCCATAGACGCAGCGAGTGGTGGGCTTATACAGCAGGTGAGGCTGAGCCGCTGAATTACTCGCTGGAGAATCTGCAAACCGAAATCGGCGTAGACATAGATGTTGATGTAGCGGCTGAATTATTGGCCGACACCAAATTTATTGTCGATTTGCAAGAATATGCGCGTCTGCTAGGTTTAAATACCGCTACTACACAAAAACGGGCAAATGCGATTGTCAATATTCTGGCGGCGACGTTGACGGCAGATCAGCTATATCAGCAATTGCACAGTACAGTGTTATCGGCAAAGGGTGAGTTATATAGCCTCAATGCCAGCGCAGCACAAGAAAAGCGTATGGGAGCGACAGCACAGGACAGTATGATTAGTCTGCATGTTGTCATAGGTACGCGCTTAATAGATACGCACCAGCAGCGTTTGGCGCAAGCCAGTTACCACTTCAACACACATGTATTGCGTGTCGGCACAGCATTGTTGGCGCAGTATCAAACAGTAAAACTCGAAGCTCGGGTGTTGGATTTTGCCGATGTGGAGTGGCAAGTTGCGCAGCTGTTATTGAATTCGGATGATGCCGAATACACACAAATGAAGCTGGATGCGCGCTACCAGCAAATCCTGCTTGATGAATTTCAGGACACCAATCCCATACAATGGCAGATCCTGCAGGCATGGTTTGATTCTGCACGTACCTCTCACGTCATGCCCAAGGTTTTTTTGGTTGGGGATCCCAAGCAATCTATCTATCGATTCCGTGGTGCCGAGGCGGGTCTGTTTGATCTGGCACGTGAATATCTGCAAACGTATGGTGATGCGCATTATCTGCAACAAAATAACACACGGCGCAGCAGTCACGCCATCATCACTGGGCTCAATGCGACATTTGCACCCATAACAGATTACCCATTGTTTCATCCCCACGGCGTATATGAAACAGTACGACCCGGACGTATAGAAGTGTTGCCGCTGGTCAGTACGCCAGAAGCGGATGGCGGTAACGAGTCGCTTGTTCGAAATCCGTTAATGCAAGCGCGGCTTGAAGAAAATGAAGTGCACGCCCGTGAGCTGGAAGCGGAGCAATTGTCTGCTCGTATTTTGGATATCGAAGGCAATTGGGTTATAGATGATGGCAATATAACGCGCACGGTACAGTTTGCCGACATCATGATATTGGTTCGCAGCCGAACTCAACTGCATCATTATGAGCGTGCGCTTAATGCAGCTTGTATCCCACATACCAGCGCGAGCCGCACAGGCTTGCTGGAAAGTATGGAGGCGCAAGATATTCTGAACTTGCTGCAATGGCTGTCTACGCCATATCTGGATTTGCCGCTAGCGCAGGTGTTGCGTTCACCTATATTTGCCTGCAGTGATGAAGAACTAATACAACTGCGTTTGGCCAAACTGCCCACTGCGACCTGGTGGGAAACGCTGCAGCAGCACGCCGATACCGCCACATTAGCGCGAGCAGCCAGTCTGTTAGCAAAATGGTTGGAGTATGCCAATGTGCTGCCAGTACATGACGTGCTCGACCGTATTTATTTTGAATCCAATCTCATTGCGCGCTATCAGGCTGTAGTGCCTGCTGCGATGGCGAAGCAAGTTACCAGTAATCTGACTGAGCTACTGGCTTTGGCTTTGAGCGTATCGGGTGGACGTTACCCAAGTCTGGCCAGATTCTTACATGATATCCAAGAGCTGAGTGGCGATAGTGAAAGTGCGCCGGAAGAAGGGATGGCCGATGTCGGCAATACCGTCAGTATTCATACCATACACGGGGCAAAAGGGCTGGAAGCACCGATAGTCTGGCTGCTGGACGCGGGTGCGCGACAGGCGCCAGCAGACACTTATCGCGTGTTACTAGATTGGCCATTGGGTGCTGCACGCCCTCGTCATTTTTCATTCATCACTACGCAGAGTGCTATAGCTGAATATCAGCAGCCCTATCTGGCGCATGATGCACAGCATCATCAGCGTGAGGATTACAACTTGCTTTATGTCGCCATGACACGTGCGCGACAAGTCTTGATGGTGTCTGGGGTTACCAGCCGACGTAGTGGAGGCTGGCATCAGCTTATCAGTGCGGGTTTGGCTGGAGATGCAGAGGGCGCGCCTATTATTCACGGTGATGTATTAACGCAGCGCCTTGTGACTGCACCTGTCAACATATCCACGCAAGTCAGCATCACACTGCCTGCAGATATCGAGCAAGCCTATCCCATGGGTCAGCGCAAAGTGAATGATGACACATTGGCGACGCAATATGGCAAGCTAGTGCACGCACTGCTGGCTGCAATGCTCCCGCCTGAAACTTGCTCGGATGACAGCTTGCATGCCAGTTTTGGTGCACAACATGAATTTGAACGAGCCATGCAATGTGTACGCCAAATTGTGCAACAGCCACAGTTACAACGATTTTTTGACCCACAGCAATATCATTCTGCCCATAACGAATATGCCTATCTGCGTGAAGATGGCAGCACGTACCGCATAGACCGTTTAGTTGTGTTTGAGGATGAAGTGTGGGTGCTGGATTATAAAACCGATCAGCAAATATCCGCTGATGAGCTCATTTCTCGCCACCGCGAGCAGCTGGCTGAATATCGTAGCGCCATGCAATGTTGTTATCCGGCGCATAAGGTGTGTTGTGGGTTGATTACGAGTGCGGGGGAGTTGGTGGTAGTAAGTGATGGGAGTTAGCGTAATTTGTGGAGCGGGGTTTCCAGATGGAAAGACGCTTTAATCTTGCGGAATTTTGGCGGATTTTATCTGTTTTTGGGAAGCACGATCTTTGATATCAAAAATGAGTTGTAACTGACAAATAATTCGAAATGGAGCGCTTTCTCATGAGGTTTTTCAACCGATTAATTATATCCGTGGGATTTTTAGTCGTATTGGTAGGTATTGCCCAGTTTTTTATATTGCATTGGATTGATCAGCAAAAAATTATTGTGGTAAGCGATGCAAGAAATTCACTGCGATTAGTTGCGGATGCCTACATGATGTTGCCTGGGGATTGTGGGGAAAAGTGCGTGGCTCGAACAATTACACTCGCACATCTAGTGGCACTTTCACAATATGGGAAAAAGACATCCGCTGATTTAGCTAAAGACTTGGCTACAGGGTATTCTCTTTTGAATGCAGCATTGATCAGAGGCCAGTTACCTAATAAGACAGCAGAGTTTGAACTTGCTTTAGAACGATTGCTGTTTTTTAACCGAATGAGTGTGCTTGCTGAAAACTGGGGGCGAAGCTTAGATGGAAGTGACATCGTTGAGAAGGTCACGTCCTTGGAGAAATATGCATATGATGACGAAGAAAACTCCGTTTCTCTACGAGAGTCACAGTTATTTAGCATATTGCATGGCAATAAGTTCAACTTATCCATGAGCCATTTTGAATCGCCATCGGATAAAATTCCTTTTTCAGAATCATATCAGTTGTTGGTGACGGGTTATGCGCTTTGTGCTGTAGGTCATGAAGAAGGTGCTGACTATCTGAAGCAGGTGATTCCCTTCTTTAAAAATAATCACAATAGTTTTATATATGCGACCGTGCGCAATTTAGATGCTCCACTGATTGCGGCAGCAGAAAAACAAGCTGGCTGACAGAATTACATTAACGATCTCGAAAATGTATTAGGAGGCTTAGGGAGTAGGTCTGGGTTTTAGTATGTTATACACATAGTGAAATTTAGAATGGCAGGGTCTGTTCTAATATTCGAATAAATTTTATGCTCGGGTAAGTCGAGGTTGCCCGACGGTAAGTCACTTTCTCTTGTGCTTGCCCAAAGAAAGTAACTAAAGAGAATGGCACCCCACTACGAGGTGGCGCAGAAGGGGATTGTCATATATTAGAGTTAATGATGTGTAATTTCCGGAATTGTGAATTGCGAGTTAATCAGCATGGTATTTGTTATTACTACGAGCGGCATATTTAGACAAAAAACCAGCTAATGCGCCAACAGCAGAGAATGGTAAAACAGCTATGCTAATGATTGCAGAAAAATAACCCACTAAAAACATTCCTGTTGTCAGCATGGAGGGGGCGATAATGAGTATTAGCGTGGCATAGATGACCGTAGTAAGGAGTGCGATTGCACTCCCAATCAGCATGGCAAAGAAATAATTATTACGAACAATATGACGATGCGCAATTGCTGCCAGTATAGATACAATAACAATTGCGGGACTACATAATAATAAGGCCGGCAACGGAGAAAATTCAGTGCTGGGGTTAAAAGCAATTATAAAGAAACCAAGAAGTGCACCCCCGATGAACAACATAATCGTTGATGAACTTCCCCTTTTGCTTACTGGCTTGGATGTGGCTTCATTTCCTGTCATTTTGACTACGAGCACTGCAATGCTCACAGGAATAAGAATAGGTAAAAGTAGGGCAATGATAGCGAAAACTGCAGTACCCATGGTTTAACCCCCAATATACGTGGACAGTTGTGTGGTGCTAAAAATTCAGCACCACCATTTTTTACACCGACAACAACGATATATCTGCTACCTGATTCATCATTTCACCCAGCGCATGTAACAGTGCCAGTCGATTTTGGCGAACTGCCAGGTCATCTGCCATAACCATGACTGCGTCGAAGAACTGGTCGACGGGTGCGCGCAGGGCTGCGAGCGCGGTCAGGGCGGCTGTGTAATTGCCTTGCGCAACATGCTCTTGAACGACGGGTGTCAGTTCGATAACGCGAGTGTAGAGTTGTTTTTCTTCCTCGCTTTGCAACAGGCTGGGTTGAACTGTGCCGATTGCTTCGGTTACTTTTTTGAGGATGTTACGCACGCGTTTGTTGGCGGCTGCTAATGCGGCTGCTTCTGGCAGTTGCTGGAATTCACGTACAGCTTGTATCCGAGCTATGATTAAATCCATGCGTGCAGGTTGGTTGGCCAATACCGCTTCGATTGCACTGGCGTCAAAGCCTTGCTCTTTCAGGTAGTGGCGCATGCGGTCTAGCATGAAGTTGTATACGTCAACATTGACACTGTCGCTTACTACGCCAGCCGGGAAGGCTGTCTGCGCATGTGTCAATAAATCTGGTAATGACAGCGACAAAGGTGTTTCTATGAGTATGCGTAACACGCCCAGTGCCGCGCGGCGCAGGCCGAACGGGTCTTTGTCACCAGTCGGAATTAAACCTATACCAAAAATACCGACCAGCGTATCGAGTTTATCGGCTAATGCGACGCTGGCAGCAATTGCGCCTTGCGGTATGGCGTCACCGGCAAAACGGGGCTGGTAATGCGCGCTGATAGCGGCTGCAACTTCTTCGGTTTCGCCATCGTGAAGCGCATAATGCGTACCCATCATGCCTTGTAGCTCGGGGAATTCGCCAACCATATCGGTGATTAAGTCAGCCTTTGCCAAGTAAGCTGCGCGACTGGCTGCGTTAGCATCTGCACCCAGTAGTTGAGCAATGCTGGCGGCAGTGCGTTGTAAACGCTGCACACGCTGTAGCTGGCTGCCGAGCTTGTTGTGATAAACCACTTGGGCAAGTTTTTCTACTCGGCTGTCCAGGCGGGTTTTGCGATCCTGATCGAAGAAGAACTTGGCATCGGACAAGCGTGCACGTAATACACGTTCATTACCCTGGATAATATGCGTTGCATCTGCCGTCTGTAAATTGGAAACGACGAGGAAACGTGGCAATAATTTACCCGTTGCATCCGCCAGCGGGAAATACTTTTGATGCTGTTTCATTGACAGTATCAAGCACGCCTGTGGCACTGTGAGGAAATCGGCACTGAATGTGCCTGTGTAAACGACGGGGAATTCAACCAGACCCGTCACTTCATCGAGCAGTGCATCATCCCACAATACATGCGCATCACCTGCAACACCTGTGAGCTGCTGGCGAATGTCGGCACGGCGCATGTCGAAATCTGCCATGACGTAACCATCATCCAGTAAACGTTGTGCATATGAATCGGCATGTTTGAGATTGATGTCGCCTTTGGACAGGAAACGATGACCCAAGGTAATGCGGTCGCTGGTTAATCCCAGCACTTCGCCCGTGACGACTTCATCGCCATGCAACATGATCAATCCATGTACGGGGCGTACAAATTCTATATCGCTATCGCCCCAGCGCATTAATTTTGCCACGGGCAGCTTTTTCAATGCATCGGCAACGATGTTGGATAGATGTTGCGAGAGAGGTTCACCAGCTTGTGTGCTGCGATAGACATAGCATTCTTGCTTGCCATCATGCATGGTTGTTAATTCTTCAACCGCAACGCCACATGAACGAGCAAAGCCTGTAAGTGCAGGAGTTGGCACGCCATCTTTCATCGCAGTAGCAACGGCAGGGCCTTTACGTTCGATTTGGCGTGGTGGCTGAATAGCGACTATATTGGGTATGCTCACCGCCAGACGGCGTGGTGTTGCAAATGACACCATGCCACTGAGGTCGGTTACGTAGCCTTGTGCTTGCAACGCGTTGGCGATACCGCTGGTAAAGACAGCAGAAAGCTTGGACAGCGATTTCGGTGGTAATTCTTCAGTACGTAATTCGATTAATAAGGTCGCGCTCATGCTGCTTCTCCTCCCGATTGACTAAGCATGGGGAAGCCCAATTCTTCGCGTGAATCATAATAAGCTTGTGCTACTTTGCGTGACAAGGTGCGCACACGGCCGATATAGGCTGCGCGTTCAGTGACGGAAATCGCACCGCGTGCATCCAGTAAATTAAATGTGTGCGAGCACTTCATGACCATTTCGAATCCAGGTAACGGCAAACCCAGATCCATCAGGCGCGCGGCTTCCCGTTCAAAATCGTTGAATTGCTGGAACAGCCACTGCGTGTTGGAATGTTCGAAATTGTATTTGGATTGCTCGACTTCGTTCTGGTGATAAACATCACCATAGCTCACACCCTTAGTCCATACCAGGTCGTAAACGTTTTCTACACCTTGCAGATACATTGCCAGACGTTCCAGTCCATAAGTGATTTCACCCAGCACCGGCTTGCATTTCAGGCCACCAACTTCCTGGAAATAAGTGAATTGGGTGACTTCCATGCCGTTAAGCCAGACCTCCCAGCCAAGTCCCCACGCGCCCAACGTTGGTGACTCCCAGTCATCTTCAACAAAACGGATGTCATGCACATTGGTATCCACACCCAAGGCACGCAGACTGTTCAGATAGAGTTCCTGAATATTAGGCGGGCTAGGTTTGAGTACGACTTGAAATTGATAATAGTGTTGCAAGCGATTCGGGTTTTCGCCATAGCGCCCATCCTTAGGGCGGCGCGACGGTTGTACAAATGCAGCTTGCCAAGGCTCAGGGCCCAGTGCGCGTAAAAAAGTCGCAGTGTGGAATGTGCCAGCGCCCATTTCCATGTCGTAAGGTTGTAACAACACACAACCCTGTTTTGCCCAGTATTGCTGCAGCGTTAATATAATTTCTTGAAAAGTCAGCATGATGCACGCTTAAAACGGTAAAAGCATGATTTTACCAGCGGAACGCCTTGCCGTGTGGGTTCATCACGGCGCAAGGTGGCTGATGGTTTATTTTTTATGTCTGGTGTTGTGAATTTTGCGGTGTTGTAACTCTTCATAAGCCACTGTACCCACAGCAGCACCAATGACGACGGCAAATTTGAGCATATCCGGGATGTGAATCTGGAATCCCAAACCGAAATAAGTGGGCGCTTCTTCCACCAGGATAACTGCACCCACAAACGCAACAATCGCGTAAGCACAAGCTTCCAGCAAATGGTAGCGTTTGAGCAATTTTAAAATCAGTTTGGTAGTGAAGATCATTGCGATACCACCCACTACTGTACCTATGAGTACGACCATTAGTTTTGGTGACATGGCGACGGTGGCGACGATGTTGTCGACACTAAACGCGATATCCGCCATGGTGATGGCTACAATTGCAGCGCCTAGTGCTTCGCGTGCATGGTGGGTTTCTTCTTCACCTTCTACAGCAAAGTGTTGATAGGCCAGGTAGAGTAAGTAAAGTCCGCCGATAATTTTGATAATGGGATATTTCACAATAAAACCGACGATGAAGAGCGCCATCAGTCGAAACAGGATACCTGCGCTTAAACCGAAAACTACGGCTTTTTGTTCCTGATGTCGTGGCAGTTTGTCAGCGATGGCTGCGACGACGAGGCTGTTGTCAAGTGAGAGTAGCGACGACAGGATAATTACCGAGATTATTGTCGGTAAATCAGACATGTCTACATACCCTAAATATTGCATCACTTGTTCAAACATAAAAATCCATTATCATTAAAAAGGCAAATAATTCAACATTATAAACGCAAAGTGAGTTTGTGCTCAAATGCGCAATGTCGCTACTAATCCACCGCCTTCGCGAGCAGCCAGATTTAGTTGCCAGCCATGTGCCTGCGCTAATTGACGCGCAATTGCCAAGCCCAGACCGCTGCCGCCGGTTGCAATATTGCGTGAACTTTCCAGACGGAAAAACGGGCGGAATACCAGTTCCAGTTGGTCTTCAGGAATACCGGGTCCCTGATCCAGCACCTGTATTTCTATGCCGGATGCGGATGGCGCACATCTGACCTCAACTGGGTGAGGCTGGCCATAGCGGACTGCGTTTTGTATCAGGTTAGTCACAATGCGCTGTAATGCATGCGGCGCAATAATCGCTTCGCATACGGCAGGTGCGTTTAAGCTGACATTGCCGCCACCACGTTTGGCATCATCAACCAGAGACTGCAATATGCTTACCACATCACATGAATGATGAGCTTCGCTATTTAAGCCACGCGCCATGTCGAGGAAATCAGCAATCAGCTGATTCATCTGTACTAAATCACGCTCTATCTGTTCTATCAGTTTGGGATCGGTTACTTCTGGCAGCATCGCCACCGCCAGACGCATGCGGGCAATTGGTGTGCGCAAATCGTGGGAAATACCCGCCAGCAAGGTTGTACGATTGGCTAATAATTCCTGTACCTCATTTGCCATTTGATTAAACGCTTGCGCCAATGTGACCAATTCACGTGCGCCATGCTCAGGCAAAGGCTGGGGCATTTTCCCTTGTCCTACCTGGGCAGCGGCTGCACTGAGCTGTGCCAGTGTATGGGTGATACGGCGGACGACGATGAGCGCTGTAATCCAGATCAATAATGCGCCTAAACTTACTAGTCCGACTGCCGCCAGCGGGGCGCGAACGTTATATCGGGTTTTCTCGAAACCAACGCGGATAAAATGCCCCCCCATGCGCATATCAGCCCATACCCAATCGGCATCGCCGCTTTCTAATATGATGTTTTGTCTGGTGCGTTGTGATAACGCGGCTTCAATATTGCGGCTGTTGAGAAAGCGGTTGGCAGGTGTGTCGATGATGTCATCGACTTTGCTGAGTCGTAAATTATGGTGCAGGCGCAGTTCCTGCTCAAATGCTGGGCGTGTTTCTGGCGGTAATTCGACCCAGGTTTGTGCCGAAAGCACTATGAGAGCAGCCAAGTCATCAGCGGAGCGTTGCGCCAGAGGAGTGAGTATAGTGAACGAAACCAGCGCGATTGCGAGGCTCTGAAATACAATAAACGCTAACCCCAGGGTCAGCGCAGTACGACCAAATAAGCTGTCTGGCCATAATTGCCGCAATCTCACTTAGTCGCGCCTTTGGGCGAAAATAAATAACCCTGCCCCCAGATAGTGCGAATGTACACAGGCTCAGTCGGATTGTCCTCGATTTTGCGTCGTAAACGAGTGACCCGCACGTCTATGCTGCGATCAAATGGATCTCTATCGTAACCTTTGAGCATATCCATCAGCTGGTCACGTGATAACACGCGATTTGGGTGGCTGGTAAATATCTGCAAAATCGCAAATTCCGCTGTGGTTAAACTGACTTCTACCCCTGCTCTGGTTAAACGTTGTGCAGATAAATCCAGTACAAAATCGGCAAAACTGGTGGATTCGTTTTCGGTTGCGGCTTCAGCAGCGGGCGTTTGCTTGCGGCGTAATACCGCACGGATGCGTGCTAACAATTCGCGTGGATTAAAGGGTTTGGCAAGATAATCATCTGCTCCCACTTCCAGACCCACTATGCGGTCAATATCCTCTCCGCGCGCCGACAACATGATTACGGGCAACGTAGTGCTGGCCCGCAAACGTCGCGCGATAGACAAACCATCTTCGCCCGGCATCATCAAATCCAGTATCACCAAATCCGGCTGTGCATGCGTCAGGATTTCATCCATCTCGCTGCCGCTTGCCGCAAGGCTGACTGTAAAGCCATTCCCCGTCAGATATTGCTCAAGCAAATTTCGCAAACCATCGTCGTCATCAACGACGAGTAAGTGTGCTTGTAACGTTTCATCCATTACTTAATCCCCGCACATAAAAATGCATAAAATATACCTGCATAAAGTGCGCTAAACAGCGCAAGCATGGGCTAATGATAGCATACAGCGTACATACCTAAGTGAATGCGTAAAGCCAATCAATGCAGTAATGTTAGAATTGACCCCTTTGCTTTTGTTTTTCTGAGCTATAGTTGTAGCGTTGGTAACCATACAATTTCTATTAAGGAGTGGTAAGCTTGCTTTCCTTGTTTTGTATGTTTTTTCGTGCGTGGAATCGTTGAAGCCAGGTTGATAGGGGATGTCCATGGGTTATACCTCAAGTGAGGAACTAAATTTAAACCAACGCAAGCTGGCGCTTTGGTTGTTTGGCGCGTCTTCCTTGTTTGTTTTGATGATAATCTCATTCGCAGCTTATCAAATATGGCATCGGCATGAAACTCTGTACGATGAGTCACAAAAGTCGCTGATACTGCTGAATGTGGCGATGGCAGAGTATACGGAACGAACCTTATCTAATTTTGATTTGGTGTTACGTGATTTACGCAGTGACATTTCCCAATTGGATTTGCAGAGCCCAAAAGATAAGGTTGTGGCAGATCAAACCTTGCAAAAAGTTGTTTCCCAGGTGCGTGGATTCACATCATTCAATGTGCTGAATAAAAACGGGGACGTGTTGGCTACATCGTTACAGGTAGATCGAGATGTGGTTAATTATAGTGACCGCGATTATTTTCATCATCAGCAGGAAAACATACATCCCGATAAACTTCTGGTAGAAACCGCGATACTGGGACGGCGGAGCAAGCAGTGGGTAATTCCCATGACATTGCGCATGGAAGATCGGGCAGGAAATTTTCGTGGGATGTTGTATGCGGGCATTAATATGGAACAACTGCTCAGTTACTATCAGTCCGTGATGCCGTTCACGCATGGTGCAGCTGCGCTGTTTCGTCAGGATGGTCGTTTGCTTGCCCGCTATCCATTCGTGGAAGGGGCTTTGAGCAAGGATTATTCGCATATTGAACTTTTTCATGAGCATTTGCCGTTGAGCAAGCAAGGTATATATCGCACTGTTAGTGCCATCGATGGTGTGCCACGGTTATTGAGTTATTACAGCATTCCCAAATATTCGCTGGTTGTAGTCGTTTCGTTGGATGAGCGTCAATTGCTTGCAAAATGGCATGCTGATACATGGGTAATAGCACTGATGGCAGCAGTTGCCATTATGTTTGCGCTGGGATTGGCACAATTACTTTACCGGCAATTGCGCATTTCCGCATTGCAGTCTGATGCTATCAAACAAAGTGAAGAGCTTTACAAATCGTTGGTCGATCATGCGCCGATAGCAGTCTTCCTGCACTGGGATGGCAGCATTGTTTTTGCTAATTTTGCAACTACTGAATTGTTGCAAGCAAAGCAACCTGAAGAGTTGGTTGGGCTGGCAGTCACTGAAATAATCGTACCAGCTGATCGGCCATTGGCTCTGAGCAGGATAGGAGCCATGCTTGAAGGGCGGGCGATTGAGCCAGCTGCTTTGCGGTTTTTGACCAGCACAGGGAGTGAGGTCAATGTCGAAGCGGTCAGTGTTTTGGTAAGTTATGGTGGCAATCGTGCAATCCTGACGATAGCACGTGATGTGACTGAGCGTAAGGAGTTTGAGGAACGTCTGATTTGGCAGGCTCAACATGATGCTGAAACTAAGTTACCAAATCGTTTTTTATTTTTTGATCGACTTGCTCAAGCTATTGAGACTGCGAAACGCAGTCAGCGTCCATTGGCACTGCTATTTATTGATCTTGATCAATTTAAACGGATTAATGATACGCTTGGGCATCTGGTTGGCGATGAATTGTTGGGGCGTGCAGCGGAGCGTTTCCTGCAGGTGGTGCATACCAGCGATACCGTTGCCCGGCTTGGTGGGGATGAGTTTGCCATTATATTGTCGGAGATTGTAACTCAAGCTGATGCTGAACAGTTTGCAGCGAAGCTTCTCGATGCGTTTCGTCAGCCGATCGAGTTAAATGGACGCTCAATTACAGTGACAACCAGTATTGGGATAGCTCTTTTCCCTCGGGATGGCGAGACCACAACCGTTTTGATGGCAAGCGCAGATGCCGCGATGTATAACGCCAAGGAAGCGGGAAGGAACACCGTTCGTGTGTTTAACCAGTTACTAGGCGAGCGCATGCGCGAGCGTCTTGAGATAGAAAATGCTTTGCGCCATGCTTTAAGTAATAACGAATTAAGATTGGTGTTTCAGCCTATATTAGGGGCTGGTAATAAAGTTACAGTTTCTGCCGAAGCATTGTTGCGTTGGACGCATCCTGTTTTGGGCAACATTTCACCTGATATTATTATTCCCATTGCAGAAGAAACCGGATTGATCATTCCCATAGGTATATGGATATTGCGTCAGGCCTGTAGTGAGCTTTGTCGTTGGGAACAAGAAACTGGGCAGGTGCTGAAAATAGCGGTTAACGTATCGGCTCGTCAGTTTGAAGATGCGGCTTTCCCAGAAATGGTGGCGCAGATACTGCATGAATCGGGTCTGGCAGCTGATCGTCTGGAACTGGAAATTACCGAGCGGCTGCTGATTGAATCCACATCGGATGCTGCAATCAATATTCAGAAGCTACATGATCAAGGCATACATTTTTCGCTTGATGATTTTGGTACTGGCTATTCTTCACTTTCATTGCTGAGTCATGCCCCTGTTGCGATCCTCAAAATTGATAAATCTTTTGTTGATCGACTCGGCAATAATCATGTTGACGATGCCATGGTGAATTCCATTATCGCGATTGCGCAAATATTGGGATTGTGCACCATAGCCGAAGGCGTGGAATCCCAATATCAACTTGAACGATTGCAAGAGATGGGTGTAGATTTCATACAAGGCTATTATTTCTCCAGAGCACTAAGCTCTGACGATTTTGTTAAGTGGCTAAAACAATTATCCTGATTGCCTTGCGCCGTGGCATACACAGACTGACAATATAAATGCGAATTAAACCCAAGAAATTAGTGGTATTGGAGCCGTCTCAACCACCGCTGACCAGCTTCCACCCGCGCAATCGTCATCAGGGTCGTTATGACTTTGAGCGGCTGTTGCTGGCTGATGCAATTTTGGCTGATTTCGTTCATGTGAATGCGCATGGCGATCTCAGCATCGATTTTGCGGACTCTGCTGCGGTTAAAGCGTTGAATCGTGCATTGTTGCATGATAGTTATGGCATCAAGGACTGGAACATCCCGCAACACAATCTATGCCCACCCATCCCAGGGCGGGCGGATTATGTACACAACCTGGCCGATTTGCTTGCTGCCAGTAATCTCGGGGTAATCCCCAAAACCGCGCAGGTGCTCGATATAGGTACAGGAGCCAACTGTATTTATCCGCTTATCGGTCACAGTGAATACGGCTGGGATTTCGTTGCGAGTGATATCAATGCGGATTCATTGGCAAATGCCGAGGCGATTTTGCTGGCAAATTCAGCACATGCACAACATATACAGTTACGCTTACAGTCAGATGCCAGTGCGATTTTTACGGGTATTATTGGCGATGATGAGTGGTTCGATTTGACGATGTGCAACCCGCCATTCCACGCTTCCCCGACCGAGGCTCGCGCTGGTTCGCAGCGCAAATGGCAGAATCTGGGTAAGTCGAATAAGCAAAACGAGCCTGCCCTCAACTTTGGCGGCAAGGATGCCGAACTATGGTGCGCAGGCGGCGAGCAAGGCTTTATCCAGCGTATGATCGCCGAGAGCGCACAAATACCCACACGCTGCTACTGGTTCACCACCCTGGTATCAAAATCCGCCACTCTACCCAGCATTTACACGGCGTTGAAACAGGTGAATGTGCAAACACACAAAACCATCAACATGCATCAGGGACAAAAACAAAGCCGACTAGTCGCCTGGACTTTTTTGAACCCAGTCCAGCAAGCGGCATGGCGTAAGCTGCGGTGGACGGGTAAATAATACAGGGTGGCGCGTGGGCGCAATGTGAAATGTAAGGCCTGACACTGGTGCCCGTACCGTTTATCCGAATAACAACATCTAATTGAGATATTGCTCGATAAACGCTGAGTACTCTCTATCTGAATTGCACGATTTTAGTTCTGCGCCCAGTGGCATCAAGCTGCATACAATTATAGGATTTCCACCTTTGATAAAGACCCGATTGAATTCTGCGTACTCCCTTTCTTCATACGCATCAAACAAATACTTAAAACTACCAAACTGTGTGCTAACTGCCATAAAACACCGATTGAGCTTTTGGTTGTAGTGATTTTGAAGTTGATCGGACGACGGGTTATATCCTAATTCCCGAAAAGTTTTTGTCGCTTGCTGAGCGCACTTCGCTTGCAACTCAAAGGCATCTCGCTTAGATTTTTCGGCTCGACTTGCAGTTATCTTTTGAATCTGATCTCGCTGTTCTCGGTTTGAAGTTATCTCAACGTTCAAGAACCAGCCTAGAATAATTACAAGCAATAGTAACGCTGAAACAAGAAACTTCATTTATAGCCCTTTTTTATTCGGTCCAACGTAATGTAGAGCCTCTCAACGTAAAATTGAGGGGTTCGCCCGTTTTTGGTGAGTCCTGCTCGAATGCAGGGTTGAACGAAGCCGCTATCGCGGAGAAATATTCCCGAACCATCAAATTACGCAGCATAATTTCGTCTCCCCCAGCAATGGAATTTTGATTACTGTACCACGAGGAGACGACATTGACAGCCCCCACACCCATCCCCGCGCACTTCGAGCACAATCACCAGCGACTGCTGAATTGCCTCAAGCTCAGAGGCATGCAGCCTAAAACCATCGCCTTGTATTCACACGGCGTACGGCGCGCAGCGGTGTATTTTAATGACCAGATAGACGCGCTCACCAAGCCACAATTAACCGACTATTTTGTTCGCATCCTGGATACCCATTCATGGAGTACGCTCAAACATGATCTGTATGGACTGAAGTTCTATTATGCCCATGTACTCAGCCAACCCTGGCCAGGTGCGGATCTGGTTAAACCACCCAAGTCATATAGCCTGCCCGACATCATTACCGTCGCCCAGGCACAACAAATCTTCATGGCCACCCGCGTATTGAGCTACCGCGTATTCTTCTTCACCCTCTACAGCCTGGGCTTACGATTAGGCGAAGGCTTACGCTTGCAGGTAGGGGATATCGATGCGGATCGGATGCGGGTGCAAGTACGCAACGCCAAAGGCAACCGTGATCGATTGGTGCCGTTATCAGAGAACACCTTGCAGGTATTGCGCCGTTTCTGGCTCACCCATCGCAACCCAAGCTTGCTCTTTCCTAATCGACACGGCGGTCTTGCCAAATCGCACTTGGCACGCACCCCGCTGGATCGTGGTGGTATCCAGACCACCTTGGGTCAAGTGACCCGTGACTGTGGCTTAAAAAAAGAATTACACCACACAGCCTGCGCCACAGCTATGCCACCCACCTGATAGAAGCTGGCATCGATTTACTCGAAATTCAGCAGATACTCGGACACCAGTCCATCCTCACCACCATCCGCTACACCCACCTCACCGAACAACGCCATCAGAGCGCACACACTCGCCTTAATCAATTAATGGAGAAATTCCACATTCATTGGGGCAAAGTCAAATGATCAGACTGGCGCACATCGTAGCAACCTACGCAGCTAAACTGCTTGCACAACACGGTCATCACCTATTGCCCAGCCAGCAAGCTGCCTTAACCGCCTTTCAAACCTGCCGTAGCCAGATGAGCCCGAGGATGCAACTTGCCTGTGATGATTGTCAAACACCCAGCTACCTGCCACATTCCTGCGGTCATCGGCATTGCCCGCATTGCCAGGCGCACGAATCACAGCGCTGGATAGACCAGCAATTACACAAATCCATCCCCGCCAACTACTTCATGCTCACCTTCACCGTGCCCGCCCAGTTGCGCACACTGGCCTGGCAACATCAGCGCGTCATGTATGACTTGATCACACGCTGCGCGTGGGAAACAGTCAACACCTTCAGCCAAAACGACAACAAGCTGCGCGGCAGCGCAGGGGCGGTGACTGTACTGCATACCCATAACCGCCGACTGGACTATCACCCCCATGTGCATCTCGTCATGCCCGCTGTCGCCTTTAACCCCAAACAGCGACGCATGCGTCATAAACACGGCAACTACCTGTTTAACCACAAAGCCCTGGCCAAAGTATTTCGTGCCAAATTACTGGCAGGCATCAGACAAGCAGGACTCACCCTGCCAAACGATTACCCGACCGATTGGGTGGTGGATTGCAAAGCCGTCGGCACTGGACAGCACGCTCTGATCTACCTTGGGCGCTATCTGTATCGGGGGGTGATACAGGAGAAAGACATCCTCTCCGACCGGCATGGTCAGGTCACCTTCCGTTACCGGAACAGCCAAACCAAACAAATGGAAACCCGTACCTTGAGTGGTGTAGCCTTCCTGCGACTGATACTGCAACACATTCTGCCCAAAGGCTACCGCCGCGCCCGCAACTTTGGCTACCTGCATCCCAATAGCAAACTACTCACCCAGCTACAGCTGACCCACCTATGGCGACGGAACAATCCGCCGCCAGCGCAACCCAGACCAGCGATACGTTGCCAATGTTGCGGTGGGGTGATGAAGATAGTGCGCACACGTATCAAAGCGATACCGCTAGCCACATCAGCCCCATCTATAAAACGGGAACACAGAGCAGATGACACAGGGTGGGAGACCATGCGCTAAACCAGCCCACACCGCCCACCTGCCAGACTAGGCAGGTATGGCCGTGCTCGCCCTGAAGAAGGCTGAAATTGGGTTAACATGCCCGAAAAGCCGACTAAAAACGGTGAGTTGAATAGAATAAGTTGCTGCAATGGCAACGTGAAGGTCGTGAAATGGCGGGTGGGATGCGTAACGCGTCCAGTTATGCCAGCATAGTCAAAAAGATATTTCCATAAGCGCTCAAGCAACACCCGCCCCAGCCATGCCGGGCTTGTCCAACAAACGGTTCAGATTGTGGCTCGCTTCGCGATCACAATCTAACCTTATTCGTTGGGCGGTATGGCGAACCCCTGACCGTAAATGGCAACAAGCTACCACCCTATTTTGAGTTATTGCCACTTGCGGCACGACAAGCCTCTCGATTTGCGTGAAAAAACACGCCATACTCATTCGGAGTAACGAGCTTAATTCCAAGAACAAAATCATCTGTTATCGGCTCTTGGCAATGCGCGCACACGAAGAATCTACTCACAAGATCCGATACACCCTCTGTCTCTTGTCTTGCAGCTTGAATTTTTAAAGCTTTAGCCACCTCTGGTTCTAGAAACAAAGACACCTTAACTTTCTCAACCATTGCACACCATCCTTTTAAATTTGTATTGACACCTATAGCAATGTTGACACTAGTGATGCTTTGTGTCAAACGTAAATGTTTAGGCGCAAAACGTAAATTTAAGCTCATCCAGTCGGCACAACATAGATTTTATGCCTAGAATAAGAAACCATCGTGGACAGCGCTAGATTTGTAGTAAATTCAGTAGCAAATCTTGCGTTTACCCATATCTCACGCAGGATGAAATGGTGACCCTCACCTACATTGTTGATGTCGAATCAGGCTATCTGGTGTATGTCTCACCGCCACCTTCATCCAAACAACCGCCCCAATTCCACCCCAGGCTCCTCCGCCCGCATAAACGCTTCACCCACCAGAAAGCCATAAACACTGTGAGATTGCATCAGTTCTACATCGGCTGGGGTGTGGATGCCGCTTTCGGTGATGACGATGCGGGTGTTGTCTATTTGTTTGAGCAGTTGCAGCGTGGTGTCCAGGCTGGTGTCGAAGGTACGCAGGTTGCGGTTGTTGATGCCTTGCAGTGGGGTGTTAAGTTGCAGAGCGTAGTTGAGTTCACCGCTGTTGTGCGATTCTACCAGTACTGCCATGCCTAGCTCGTTGGCGAGGGCTTCCATGGCTTGCATCTGTTCCAGGCTGAGGGCAGCGACGATGAGCAGGATGGCATCTGCACCCATGGCACGGGCTTCGTAGATTTGATATGGGTCTACCATGAAATCCTTGCGTAGCACGGGGATGTCACAGGCGGCACGAGCGGCGATCAGGTAGTCTGCGCTGCCCTGAAAGTAATCCACATCGGTAAGTACTGACAAACATGCCGCGCCGTGCTGCGCGTAGCTGGTGGCGATTTCGGCTGGCTGAAAATCAGCGCGGAGCAGTCCTTTGGATGGGCTGGCGCGTTTTATTTCGGCGATGACGGCGGGGCGTTGTTGGCTGACGCGCTGACGGATGGCACCGACAAAGTCACGAGGTGCAGGCATGGCGAGGGCACGTGCCTTGATTTCGGCTAGTGGCGTTTTACTGCGTGCAGCGCTGACCTCGCGGTGTTTGGTGGCGAGGATTTTAGTAAGTATGTCAGACATGTTGGCTTAGATTTTTCAGTTGTTCAAGTTTACGCAGTGCTGCGCCTGAGGTGATTTGTTGTTGTGCAAGGTTGATGCCGTCAGCAAGGCTGGCGGCGATGCCCGCGACGTAAATAGCGGCGCCGGCGTTAAGCGCGACGATGTCACTGGCGGCACGGTGCTGGTTGCTGAGTGCGGCGATAAGCATGGACTTGGCAGTGTCTATGTCACTGACGGAAAGACTGTTGTTGTCCGCATGCACCAGACCGAATTGTTCCGGAGTGATTTCATATTCGCGCACGGTGCCATTGTGCAATTCGGCCACGTAGCTGACGCCGCTTAAACTCAGTTCATCCATGCCATCTGCGGCATGCACTACCATAACATGCTGGCTGCCCAGCGCTTGCAGCACATGTGCTAATGTGGCTGTGAGCTCGCGGTGGAATACGCCCATGACCTGATTAGGCGCGTCAGCAGGGTTGGTCATCGGGCCGAGCAGGTTGAATAAGGTACGTACGCCCAGTTCACGGCGCACAGGTGCAGCGT
The DNA here is from genome assembly GCF_009937995.1 of Sulfuriferula nivalis. Classification (NCBI taxonomy): domain Bacteria; kingdom Pseudomonadati; phylum Pseudomonadota; class Betaproteobacteria; order Nitrosomonadales; family Sulfuricellaceae; genus Sulfuriferula; species Sulfuriferula nivalis. Next base: position 2,825,345 of record NZ_AP021881.1, on the reverse strand, counting down.
GCTTCATGGCGCTGTGGTGGTTGGGGGCAAACATGAAGCCGATGCCGATTTCCTGTACGCAACGAGCGACTTGTTCAGATGTGAGGTTGACGTTAATACCCAAGGCTTCGAGTACGTCAGCACTGCCTGAGGTGGAGGAAACCGAACGTCCGCCGTGTTTAGCGACATTTGCACCTGCTGCCGCGGTGACAAACGCGGCAGCGGTGGAAATGTTGAACGTGTGTGCGCCATCGCCGCCTGTACCACAGGTATCGACCAGATTGGGCAAGTGCGCCAGCGATACTTTGGTGGACAGGCTGCGCATGACTTCCGCAGCTGCTGCCAGTTCGGTGACGCTCTCACCTTTACAGCGCAAACCGACCAGACAAGCTGCAATTAATGTAGGTGAGAGTGCGCCAGTCATGATGGCGTGCATCAAATCGTGCATCTGGTTATGGCTCAAATCCTGCCGCGCTATGAGCTGGTTGAGTAAGGGTGCGACGTTCATGCCTGCACTTTCAGAAAGTTCGCCAGCATCTCATGCCCATACTCAGTGAGTATGGATTCCGGGTGGAACTGTACACCTTCGACTGCCAGCGTCTTGTGGCGCACGCCCATGATTTCGCCGTCATCAGTCCATGCGGTAATTTCCAGACACTCAGGCAGACTCTCGCGTTCGATGACCAAAGAATGATAGCGCGTGGCGCGAACCGGGTTAGGCAAGCCGGCAAATACGCCCGTATCTTTGTGATGCACCATCGACGTTTTGCCATGCATAAGTTGTTGGGCGCGGATGATTTTGCCGCCGAACGCTTGGCCTATGCTTTGATGCCCTAGGCAAACGCCGAGGATGGGGACATTGCCTGCAAAATGTTTTATTACAGGGACGGAAATGCCTGCTTCATTTGGTGTACATGGGCCCGGGGAAATGACAATATGATCGGGTTGCAATGCGCTGATGGCGGGAATGTCTATTTCGTCATTGCGAAACACGCGCACATCCGCACCCAGCTCGCCAAAGTACTGCACCAGGTTGTAGGTGAAGGAGTCGTAATTATCTATCATTATCAGCATGTTATTCTCCTGACCCAGTTAAGCCTGCTTGCGCTAACTCCGCAGCACGGATTACTGCACGGGCTTTGTTTTGAGTTTCTATCCATTCGCTGTCGGGCACGGAATCAGCCACGATACCTGCACCGGCCTGAACATAGAGCATGTTGTCTTTGACGACAGCGGTGCGGATGGCAATGGCTAAGTCCATGGAGCCGTTAAAGCTCAAGTAGCCTACCGCGCCGGCATAAATACCGCGTTTGCTTGGCTCCAGTTCGTCTATGATTTCCATGGCCCGTACTTTAGGTGCGCCGGAAACTGTGCCGGCCGGGAATGTGGCGCGTAGTACATCCATGGCGGTCAGGCCGGGCTTGAGTTTGCCTTCGACGTTGGAAACGATATGCATGACATGCGAGTAACGTTCGATTTGCATATTTTCTGTGACTTTTACGCTGCCGGTGACAGCGACGCGACCTGCATCATTGCGACCTAAATCTAGTAATTGCAGATGTTCGGCACATTCCTTGGGGTCGGCTAACAGTTCAACTGCCAACGCTGCATCAGATTCACGATTCGATCCGCGTGGGCGTGTGCCAGCAATCGGGCGCACGGTGACGGTGTCGTCTTCCAATCGTACCAGGATTTCAGGCGAAGCGCCGACTACATGGAAGCCGCCCATGTCGTAATAGAACATATACGGCGATGGGTTCAGGCTGCGCAAGGCACGGTAGAGTGTAAGCGGGCTGGCGTGGAACGGGCGAGACATGCGTTGGCTCAATACCACTTGCATGATGTCGCCGTTGAGTATGTATTCCTGGGCACGCAATACGGCGGCTTTGAATGCGTCTTCACCAAATTCCGAGACGACTTCTGCGGGTGCGATGGCATCTATAGTGGGTGGCGTGAGGGGGTTATTTAATTGTTGTGTGAGTTCGTTGAGGCGATTATAACCATTGCTGTAAGCGTCGGTTTCGAGCGGGTCGACATAAACGATCAGGCTTAGCGTGCCACTGAGATTATCGACTACGACTATCTCTTCACTGAGTAAAAGCAGGCTGTCAGGCGTATGCAGTGTGTCTGCCTTGTGTGTCTGTGCCAGACGTTTTTCTATATAGCGCACGGTATCGTAACCGAAATACCCTGCTAAACCGCCTGAAAAACGTGGCAAATTGGGCAGGTCTGCGGCTTTGAAGCGTTTTTTGTAATCTTCGATAAACGCAAGCGGGTCAGGGCTGTCGTGTTGTTCGACTTTGACACCATCAGTTTCGACGGTGACTATATGCCCATGTACGCGTAATACGGTACGGGCAGGCAGGCCAATAAATGAGTAACGCCCGAATTGCTCACCACCAACGACCGATTCCAGTAAGTAGGAATAAGGCGCGTTGGCAAGCTTGAGGTAGATGGAAAGTGGCGTATCCAGATCCGCAGGCAGTTCACGGGTCAGTGGAATACGGTTGTAGCCCTGGCGGGCGAGTTCAAAAAAATGCTGTTCAGTCATGATGTATTTCCCTTAAACGATGTATGGAGGCGAAGCTGTATAAGGCAGGCGCTATAGCCGATTCTGGAATCGACTATGGCGTATTAGCCATATTGGTAGTTAAGCCATCGCCGCCATCGTGTTGTTACTGTCATCGTTAAGGTAAATAGCGTCATGATTAATTAGCTTTGGTTGTTAATTTAGCTGCATCAAGCAATGTGGGGGTAACTGCATCCAGATCCAGCTCTTCAACAGCACGTCCACGATTGTAACCGTAAGGTACGCAGAATACTGTGCAACCAGCAGCACGTGCAGCCTGGGTATCGTTGAGAGAGTCGCCGATGAGTAATAGTTCATGCGGTTCTATGCCAAAGTGTTTGCAAGCATGCAGCAATGGCATAGGGTCTGGTTTGCGTTTAGGCAGGCTGTCACCTGATAGTATTAGTTCGAAATAATCAAACAGCCCCGTGTCTTTTAACAATGGTACTGTGTATTTCTCAGCTTTGTTGGTGATGCAGGCAACGTGTACGCCCATCGCCTTGAATGCCTCTAGACCAGCAACTACGCCATCAAATGGATGGGAGTAGAGTGATACATTGGCGCCATAATGTTTTTCGTAGAGCGGAAAAGCGCGCGCAAATAATTCAGCATCGGGTTCGGCATCCATGTCGCCAGACAAGACTCGCTTGGCTAAGCGTGATACACCATTACCGATGTAGGTTTTGATAGTTGCTAATGGTGGGGCAGTCATACCTAATTCAGCCATCATCAATTCGGCTGCGTGAGCCAGGTCTGGTGCGGTGTCGAGTAATGTACCGTCCAGGTCAATAACGACGGCCTTGATTGCGATAGGGAATTCCATATTAAACCTTTGCTAATTCGGCACGCATGGCTGCTACCACGGTGTCATAACGGTTAGGGTCGGTGTCTTTGGCTGCACCAAAAATTGCAGAACCAGCGACGAAAGTATCAGCACCTGCACGTGCGACTTCAGCGATATTGTCGACTTTAACGCCGCCATCAACTTCCAGCCAGATGTCGCGGCCAGATGCATCTATACGTTGGCGCACAGCGCGGATTTTGTTCAGAGTTTCAGGGATAAACTTTTGACCGCCGAAGCCTGGGTTGACAGACATCAGCAAGATCATGTCGAGCTTGTCCATGACGTGATCCAGATAGCTTAAAGAAGTGGCTGGATTGAATACCAGACCTGCTTTGCAGCCAGATTCTTTAATTAGTGCCAGCGTGCGGTCGATGTGTTCAGACGCTTCCGGGTGAAATGTAATCATGTTCGCCCCAGCTTTGGCAAAATCAGGGATAATGCGATCTACAGGTTTGACCATCAAATGTACGTCGATAAACGCATTGGTCACTGGACGCAGTGATTCGCATACCAGAGGGCCTATTGTCAGGTTAGGAACGTAATGGTTATCCATCACGTCAAAGTGAATGATGTCTGTGCCTGAAGCAATCACATCGGTGACTTCCTGACCTAATTTTGCGAAATTAGCGGATAAAATACTCGGTGCGATGCGGAATTGTCTGGACATGATGGTTCCTTTAAAAATGAGGACAGTGCGTTAAAGTTTAAGATTTTACCTTGAATTGTGTGCCAGTAACAGCACGCCAGAACAGAAAGATACTATGGGCGATAGCAGAAAAAATCATATTACAGTTACCGTGAAAAATACCTATTTGGAAGAGCAATCCGATCCTGATCTGGAGCGCTATGTATTTGCCTACACGATTACTATTGAAAATACCGGTACGCAAGCGGCGCAATTAGTATCTCGACACTGGATTATTACTGATGCCGAGGATCGTGTGCAGGAAGTGCGTGGTCTGGGTGTGGTAGGTGAACAGCCGATGTTGAAGCCCGGTGAAGCATTTGAGTATACCAGTGGGACCGCGATGAATACGCCAGTCGGAACGATGCGTGGGACATATCAAATGATAGCTGAAGACGGTGAGCATTTCGACGCAGAAATTCCGTCTTTTGTATTGGCTATGCCGCGCACCTTGCATTGATATCTGGTTTGCAATGTCGCATGCTGTTCTACAGGAACCTGAATTAAGCCCCGCTGCACGTCGCGTATTAGGTGCGTTATTGCTGTCGCTGGGGTTGCATGCTGCGATTATTGGTTTGGTGCGTATTGCGCCTGCTAAGGTTTCTGTCGGTACCCCTGCTGTCATGCAGGTGCAGTTTTCCAGGATGGCGCCAGTGGAAAAGTCGGATGCCAAGGTGTCGACAAATGCATTGTCCCAACCTGTCATGCAGGCTACTGCGCCTTCCTTGACGAGTGTGCCAGTTGCACTACCATCTCCCCCTCATATTGCTGCGACACCCGTTGCAGAACCTGACAAACAGACAGTAACCCACGCTGCAGTGATTGCGCCACCTAATCCAGAAAAATTGCCGCAAATTGATTTGCCTGTCAATGTGGATACCACTTACTACACTGCCAAAGAAGTTGATGTGCATCCGCGTGCATTAGCAACTATACAACCAGTGTACCCAATGGCAGCAGCGGCTAATAATCAGCAAGGATGGGTGGTGTTGCACATCAAGCTGGACGAAACGGGTAGGGTGGAAGAGGTCAAAGTCGCGGATGCTACACCTGCCGGTGTTTTTGATGAGGCTGCACTTGAGGCGTTCAGGCAAGGGAAGTTTTCCCCAGCCCAAAAGTCAGGGCGGGCGGTGAAGTCGCTGATGGAGATAAAAGTCTGGTTCAAGCTGGATTAAGGTAAAATACGCCCCGAAGCTGATCAAGCAATCGCTGCCCTGAGTAATCAGGGGGGAGGAAAGTCCGGGCTCCATAGAGCAGGATGCCAGTTAATGGCTGGCCGCCGTGAGGCGAGGAATAGGGCCACAGAGACGAGTATATCCATCGCAAGGTGGATGGATGTGAAACGCGGTAACCTCCATCTGGAGCAAGGTCAAATAGGCAGGCGTTGAAGCTGCTCGCTGAGCCTGCGGGTAGACTGCTTGAGCGTTTGGGTGACCAAACGCCTAGAGGAATGATTGCTCACGACAAAACCCGGCTTATCGATCAGCTTCACCTCATTCATCACTCCTCCTTCAGCGGGGAGTCAGTGCAGTAATAATCTGTCCTTTAAGCATTTTGATTAATGCGGCTTCATCAGCAGGCACACCTTCCGTGGCGACTACAGCTCGATCAGCGTAGATCAGGCCAACAGCCTTCTTTTTTACAACTAATGGCAAGATGATAAAGCTGGCAGCATCGGGTAGTAGTGCCCGGTGCCAGTCAGGGATGAGTGCGCGGACGTTGGCAACAGAGGCGTCCGAAATCAATACATCAGCATCGTTTTCCATTGCCAGATGAAATAAATCGCGTCCAGGTGTCGCGGAGAATACAAAACCCGCCTGACGTTCCTGCTCATCCTCGCCTATGGTTAAGCGTGCGCGGAATTGTTGAGTTTTTACATCTCTGACACAGGCGGTGGCGAATCGGAATCCCATGCTGCGATAGAGTGTTTCCAGTACCAGCATAATAATTTCATTGGGTTTGCATCGCCCGGAGCTGCTCATTTCTGTCACATCCTGTACCCCGAACAATAGTAAATCTCGGGCATTCATGGGCTTGCCGCTGGGGTGGCGGGTGTTGCTGGGAATGTTATTTATTTCGGGTGCTGTAAGTAAAAAATCATCCAGTGCATCTGCGGTTAAAGGTATTTCAGCTTGGGCAATGGGAGGAATTTCTGCTTGAAAAATAGCATTAGTCAGTGTTTGGGTTTCTTCTGCCACACGGCTAAGAAGAGCGGTTAATGCGGCGCTGTCCATGCCGAATGCTGCGCCATAACGTGCGAGCAGGGTTTTACTCATCAGGCTGGGGTCGATATTGCTGGTTTGTGTGAGCAAAGTTGCCGCATCCGTACTGAATTCAGCTATTTGCTGTAGTCCTTCCTGGCGGGTAGTGGCCGGTTTCAGGCTGTTTGTGGTTAAAGGTGCGAGTGCATTAATGATGGTGCTGGGGATTTTCCATTGTTGCAGTACCGACTCTGCCAAACGATTAAATCCGCATCCTAATACACGGACCGCAGCTTGTTCTGGTGAGCAGGTGCCAGTGGCGCTGATGGATATGATTTCGTCATAGGCAGCTTCATCGTGCATGGCAACGAGCAGTCGACCAAGGTTCTTGAAGAGCCCAACTACGGCGGCTTCTTCGGAGTCGGAATAGATGCCTAATTTTGCAATTTCACGACCTGCCAGGCTGGCGCCTAAGGATTTGAGCAGTTCTGTGCGTATATTTAACGCTGATTTTCCAGTCATGCCTTCAACTAGCAACATTGCTAATGCAACGTCTTTAACCGCGTCGAAACCCAACAGAAATATGGCTTTAGAAATCGTAGTGACTTTGTTGCCTGATGCAGTGCGATAGCTTGCGGTATTGGCGATGCTGAGAATTTTTTGAGTCAAAGCAACATCTGACAAGATGAAATGCGCCAGGCTGTATACCGCTTCATTACTCGATGAGGTGATTTTGAGTACTTGTGTCACGGCACTGCCCAGTGCGGGCAGAGTGGGGTCGTCCTGTATTTTTTGCAATAGCTGCGCGCGTCGAGTGCTGGGGTCGTCAGCCAGAGTGTTGGACTGCATGCATGTTCCTCTAAGTGGTGGGTTCTATATGAATGACTAGATGATACCGTAATGAGGGGTGATTTGTATGGTGTCACCTTGGCGACATATTAGAAAACCTGGTTTTATTGAACTAGTCTTAACAGCGCACTTTCACTGTATGCGCTATGTGCTTAATTTTCTTCATATATTAGCATTCAATTATCGTTCTAAGTCATTGTAATATTTAAAAAAATTCAGTTTCTTGCTTGACCCTTCCATTTTTATTATCTATAGTGGTAGTAAGTGGTAAAAAGTGGTGAAAAGTGGAGTTTTTCTCCATGTTTTTTGTTAAGGGTTAATTATGTTTCGTGGCGTTACAACACTCAGTTTAGATACGAAGGGTCGGCTTGCTGTGCCGTCCAAGTATCGTGACGTGTTGTTGGCGCAGGGTGATGGTCGTGTGGTTGTGACGGCCGATCCAAGTAAGTGTCTATTGCTGTTTCCGCTGCTTGAGTGGGAACCTATCGAGAAAAAGCTGAATAGCTTGTCTAGTTTCAATCCTCAAACTCGTAGTTTGCAACGTTTATTGGTTGGTAATGCAGCGGATTTAGAGCTGGATGCGACGGGTCGCATCTTATTGCCGGCGATGTTACGTGAGTTTGCGGCGTTGGAAAAAAATGTGGTGATGGTGGGTCAAGGTGCGAAATTTGAGTTGTGGAATGAATCGCGCTGGCAGGAGCAAATGGATATTGCGCTGAATTTCAAAGATGGCGGCATGCCTGATGAGTTGGCGGGCTTCTCTCTGTGAGCATCAGCTTGCAGCATGAGACTGTGTTGTTGAACGAAGCAGTAGAAGCATTAAATATTAAAGCTGATGGTGTTTATGTAGATGCAACATTCGGTCGTGGTGGGCATAGTCGATTGATTTTGAATCGGCTCGGTCAGGCAGGGCGTTTGTATGCGTTTGATAAGGATCCAAAAGCGATAGCGGCAGGTGCATCTGTTGATGATCCTCGTTTCGAATTGATACACAGTGGTTTTGAGCATGTAGCAACTGAGTTAGCGCAGCGTAGTGTCGGTGCGGTAGATGGTGTGTTAATGGATTTGGGTGTGTCGTCACCTCAGCTGGATGAGGCGGAGCGAGGTTTCAGTTTTCGTTTTGACGCACCGCTGGATATGCGGATGGATACCACGCGTGGACAGACGGCGGCGCAATGGTTGGCGGTGGTGGGCGAAACTGATTTAAAAGAGGTGATAAGTCAATATGGTGAAGAGCGGTATGCTAGGTCGATTGCAAGAGCGATTGTTGCGCAAAGAACAGTCGCGGCGATTACAACCACCAAACAACTTGCGCAGCTTATCGCGGCCGTTATCCCTCGGCATGAGCCAGGGCAAAACCCCGCGACACGTACCTTTCAGGCTATACGGATTTACATCAACCGTGAGCTTGAAGAATTATCGATAGCTTTGCCTGCGTGTGCGGGTTTGTTAAATAGCGCGGGGCGGTTGGTGGTGATCAGTTTTCATTCTTTGGAAGATCGGATAGTAAAGCGGTTTATGCGCGAATTATCCAGCTCGCCAGAATTGCCAGCGAGATTGCCGATTAAGGCAGTGGATATTCCTGCAGCCAAAATGAAATTGATTGGTCGTGCGATCAAGCCGAGTGAGGGTGAAGTGGCGCGTAATCCACGTGCGCGCAGTGCGGTGATGCGCGTGATGGAGGCTTTGTGAGCCGATTGCATTTGTTTTTGTTACTGGTAGTGATAGTCAGTGCGTTATCGGTGGTGACTAGCCAACATAAAGCACGTAAAACTTTTGTTGAGTTACAGCAGGCGCAAGCTAAACAACGTGAACTGGATGTGGAGTGGGGGCAGTTGCAGTTGGAACAAAGTACTTGGGCGATGCATGCACGAGTAGAGAAATTGGCGACAGAGAAGCTGCAAATGCAGTTGCCAGATGCGGCGCATGTACAAGTGGTATTTGCCGGTAAATCCAGGGATGGATCGCAGTGAGTCGTATAGCAAGCAGGCCGATTAGTCATTTGCTGGATATACATCTGGATAGTTGGCGTGGCTATGTCGTGTTAGGTGCGATATTGGGCATGTTTCTGGTGTTGGCGGGTCGGGCGATTTATTTGCAAAGTTTGCGTCATGTGTTTTTGCAGCAAAAAGGTGATGCATTGGCAAGCCGCGTGGTTGAGCTGCCAGCGCACCGCGGCATGATATCGGATAGAACAGGGGAGCCGTTGGCAATCAGTACGCCGGTGGAATCGTTGTGGGCGAATCCGAGTGCTGCACAATTAACTGCGCAGCAATTGAAACAGTTGGCAGCCGTGTTGAATATGCCTGAGAGCGAGATAAAAGCGAAGCTGGCGCAAACGGATAAGGAATTTGTGTATATCAAACGCCGTTTGCCACCGAGTCAGGCAGAGGCGGTGACGAAGCTGGGTATAGCGGGATTGGCGATGCAGCGTGAGTATCGACGTTATTACCCTGCAGGTGAAGTAGCAGCGCATTTGCTGGGCTTTACCGGGCTGGACGATAGCGGGCAGGAAGGTATGGAGCTGGCTTATCAAAATGTATTGGCCGGCGTGCCAGGTAGTCGCAGGGTGCTCAAAGACCGCAAGGGTAATATTTTTGAGGACGTAGAAAGCATATTAAGCCCGAAGCCGGGACAGGATTTAACCTTATCAATTGATATGCGTTTGCAATATTTGGCGTATCGCGAATTGCAAGCGGCGGTGATAGCGAATAAGGCAAAAGCGGGTGCAATAGTGGTGCTGGATGCAAAAACTGGGGAGATTCTGGCGTTGGCAAATACTCCATCATTCAATCCAAACAACCGAGAGGGCGTAAAGCCGTGGCAAATGCGTAACCATGCTGTTACTGATGAATATGAGCCAGGTTCAACCATGAAGCCGTTTACCATAGCGGCGGCGATGGATACGGGCAGATATACGCCGGATACACTGATTGACACTGAAAATGGCAGTTATGTTATCGGTACCAAACGTATTCGTGATGCGCATCCGCATGGCATGTTGACCGTTTCTCAGGTGATACAGAAATCGAGTAACGTAGGTGCATCGAAAATTGCGTTAACCATGACACCTGAATACATGTGGACAGCATTTCACAATGCAGGATTTGGTACGGTACCTCAAGTCGGATTCCCGGGAGCGGCATCAGGCAGTCTGCGCCCTTATGAGAAATGGCGCACGATAGAACAGGCAACCATGTCTTATGGTAACGGTATCTCAGTCAGTTTGTTGCAGTTGGCGCGTGCCTATACCGTGTTTACCAATCATGGTGTGCTGAAACCGGTGACCATGTTGAAGCTGAATGGACCCGCAGCACCAGGTGTACGTGTGTTCAGCGCAAAGAGTGCGGATGCCGTGATACCGATGCTGGAAAGTGTGATATCGCCTGAAGGTACAGCACCACAAGCTGCGATAGAAGGATATCGCGTCGCGGGTAAAACCGGGACGGCGCACAAGCCTGACCGCGGTGGTTATTCGGCTGATAAATATATCGCGTCATTTATTGGTTTTGCACCAGCAAGTAATCCAAGGCTGATTATTGCGGTAATGGTCGATGAGCCTTCGGCGGGGCAATACTACGGCGGTACGGTTTCCGCGCCTGTGTTTAAAAAAGTGATGCAAGGTGCGCTACGTCAATTAGATGTTGCGCCTGATAAAGAGATTACACAAAAACCTATCCCTGCAACGGTCACAGGGGAGGATGAGTCCACATGAGCTTAGTTGCACACCAGTCAGCCGTTGAAATGGCCGCCAATATGTTGGTGGCTTTTGCGCATTTGGGCGTAACGGGGATCACCAGTGATAGTCGTCAGGTGCGTGCAGGTATGGTGTTCGCAGCTTATCCCGGTGAAGCAGGGGATGGCAGGCGTTATATAGCGGCTGCAGTCAAAGCTGGCGCGGTAGCTGTGGTGTGGGAGGCGCAGGATTTTGTCTGGCCAGCAGAGTTAGCATCTGTCCCCAATTTTGCCGTGGCGGAATTACGCGAACAATTAGGTGAGATTGCGGCAGCAGTATATGGCAATCCAAGCGAGGATTTATGGGTGATAGGTGTTACCGGTACAAATGGTAAGACTTCATGCACACAGTGGATAGCGCAATGTCTGAATCAGTTGTCACGCAAGACAGCCATTATTGGCACTTTGGGTAATGGGGTTCCACCTGATTTGAATTACACCGGCAATACCACGCCAGACGTGACTGTCGTGCAGGCAGCATTGCGAGATTATTGTGACCAGGGCGTGACTGCGCTGGCGATGGAAGTGTCGTCACACGGTCTGGATCAAGGTCGTGTGCATGGTGTTAAGTTTGATGTGGCGGTGTTAACTAACTTTACCCAGGATCATCTGGACTACCACGGTGATATGGCGACTTATGCAGCGGTTAAAAGCAAGTTGTTCAACTGGTCAGGTTTGCGCTATGTCATTTTGAATAGAGATGATGTTTTGGGCCGCGAGTTGGCGTTGCAACCTGCAGCAGCCAAGGTTGTGACTTACGGATTTGGACAGGCGGATGTACAGGGCAGCGAATTACAGTTGTCCTTGGCCGGTTTGAGTATGCAAGTAGAGACGTTATGGGGAAATGGTCGTTTACAGTCATCTTTGCTGGGGCGGTTTAATGCGCATAACTTGCTCGCGAGTTTAGCTGTGCTGCTGGTAAGTGATGTGCCATTTGCTGATGCGTTGCGAGTGTTGGAGCAAGTGCAGCCAGTCGCTGGCCGTATGCAAACATTGGGTGGAAATTCACAGCCACTGGTTGTTGTGGATTACGCCCATACGCCAGATGCGCTGGAAAAAGTATTGCAGACATTGCGTGAATTAAATCCTGCAGGGAAGCTGTGGTGTGTGTTTGGATGCGGTGGTGAGCGTGATGCAGGTAAACGTCCACTGATGGGCACTGCGGTAAGTCGTTATGCGGATGTAGCGATGGTGACTTCGGATAACCCTCGTGGTGAACAGCCACAAACCATAATCGACGCAATCCGTGTGGGTATGAATGGGCAGGAAATGGTTGCGCCAGACAGAGCGCAGGCGATACAGAACGTAATCAAGCTGGCGCAAGCAGGCGATGTGGTGTTGATAGCAGGTAAAGGACATGAGGATTATCAGGAAGTGGCTGGCGTGAAATATCCATTTAGCGATGTAATCGTGGCGCAGGCAGCGTTGAAAGCGAGAGTCGCATGATGTGGACGACACATGCAGCTGCACAGGCAATTTCAGCACAAGTGCTCGGTGCGGATGTCGCATTTGCACGGGTAACAACCGACAGTCGACAGATTCAGGCTGGGGATTTATTTATCGCCTTGCGTGGTGACAAATTCGATGGTCACGACTACGTTAAACAGGCTTTGGAACAAGGTGCGGCAGCAGTCATGGTGGATGAACAGGCCGGATTGGATATTGTGCCAGCCATCGTTGTTGCCGATACGCGTTTAGCCTTAGGTCAGCTCGCATCAGTGTGGCGGCAGCGCATGCCTGCCCGTGTACTGGCGATTACGGGTAGCAGCGGTAAAACGTCGGTAAAGGAAATGCTTGCTGCCATCTTGCGTGTTGCAGTTGGCGATGAGGCGGTATTGGCCACCCAAGGTAATTTGAATAATGACATCGGTATGCCGCTGACTTTATTGCGCTTGCGACTGGATCATCAATTTGCCGTAGTTGAAATGGGTATGAATCACGCAGGTGAGATTGCCTATTTAACTGAATTGGCGCACCCGGATGTAGCCGCAATCATTAATGCAGGCACTGCGCATATAGGCATGCTGGGGTCACAAGCTGCTATTGCGGCGGCCAAGGGCGAGATATTGGCAGGGTTGGCTAGCAGGGGTATTGCAGTGATTAACGCGGATGATGCCTACGCGGCTATGTGGCGTGAGTTGGCAGGGAATCATCGTGTTATGGATTTTGGTCTGGTTCATGGACATGACGTATGTGCGACTTACCGTGCGGAGTCGCTGGGTAGTGTAATTACTTTGCAAACAGGCGTGGTATCAACTGTTGTTCATCTAGCAGTAGCAGGTGAGCACAATGTGATGAATGCCTTGGCGGCGGCTGCGGTAGCACATGCGGCAGGTTTTGGATTGGAACTGATTAAAGCAGGCCTGGAAAGTTACCAAGGTGTGAAAGGCCGGTTGCAACGCAAGGCAGCCAAGTGTGGTGGTGTTGTGATTGATGATAGCTATAACGCCAACCCGGACTCAACACTGGCAGCGATTGCAGTCTTGGCGGGTATGCCAGGTCGCAAGATTTTGGTATTGGGCGATATGGGCGAATTGGGCGATGACGCCGCGGTTATGCATAAGCAGGTTGGTGTGGCAGCGAAAGTGGCAGGAATAGATGCTTTATACGCTTTGGGTGACTTGAGTGTGCATGCAGTTAATGGCTTCGGAGAGGGTGCGCTGCGTTTTAATGCTGTGGAAGCGTTGGTAAATGCGGTTGATGCACAAATGTCAGCGAATGTGACAGTGCTGGTTAAAGGATCACGGTTTATGCAGATGGAACGTGTAGTTAAAATTTTAGAGGAGCAAGGCTGATGCTGTTATGGCTATTTAAACATTTAGCGGCAGATGTCAGAGCGTTTAATGTATTCGACTACATTACATTGCGCGCAGTGCTGGCAACACTGACGTCGCTGACCATTTCATTTATGGTCGGGCCTTATGTTATACGGCGTTTGGGTGAGATGAAGATAGGACAGTCAGTACGCGATGATGGTCCACAGAGTCATTTGGTAAAAGCCGGCACGCCTACTATGGGCGGCGCTTTGATACTGGTGTCGATTGCAATTTCAACTTTCCTCTGGGGTGATCTGACCAACCATTATGTGTGGGTGGCGTTGGTAACTACGTTGGGGTTTGGTGCGGTGGGCTGGGTGGATGATTACCGTAAAGTGGTCTATCGCAATCCTAAAGGCTTGTCTGCCAAAGCAAAATATTTCTGGCAATCAGTGTTTGGTCTGGGTGCCGCTCTGTATATAGCTTATTCGACAGCATTGCCAGCGCAAACTGAGCTGATTGTGCCGTTTTTCAAACATATAGCAATTCCACTGGGTACGGTGGGCTTTGTGGTGCTGACTTACTTTGTCATAGTCGGTTCGAGCAATGCTGTGAATTTGACTGATGGACTGGATGGACTGGCGATTATGCCGACGGTGATGGTCGCTTCAGCATTGGCGGTGTTTGCTTATGTTGCTGGTCATGCAGTGTTTTCTAAATATCTCGGTGTACCGCATATACCGGGTGCGGGTGAGCTGGTGGTGTTTTGTGCGGCCATCGTTGGCGCTGGTCTGGCATTCCTTTGGTTTAACGCATACCCCGCTGAAGTATTCATGGGCGACGTGGGCGCTTTGGCTTTAGGTGCGGCATTAGGCGTAGTGGCCGTGATTGTGCGCCAGGAAATTGTGTTGTTCATTATGGGTGGTGTATTCGTGGTTGAAACCTTGTCGGTGATGATACAGGTGGGGTCGTTCAAACTGCGAGGCAAGCGCGTATTCAAGATGGCGCCGCTGCATCATCACTATGAGTTAAAAGGCTGGAAAGAGACACAGGTAGTGGTGAGGTTCTGGATTATTACCATGATTCTGGTGTTAATTGGTTTATCAACCTTGAAGATCCGCTGATATGAACTGGTACGGTGATCATGTTTTAATTTTGGGCTTAGGCAATAGCGGGCTGGCAGCGGCACGCTGGTTGTCGCACCGTGGCGCTGATTTGCGGGTGGCGGATAGCGCGACTGAGCTTGCCAACTTGCCAGCATTAATGGCGATCAATCCAGCGATTAAAGTAAGCGCAGGCGAGTTCCTGGCGGAAGATTTTTCCTGGGCTGATCGCATCATTATCAGTCCTGGTGTACCTGTGCAGCAGCCCTTGATACAGGCGGCAATCGAGCGTGGTGTGTCGGTGTGGAGTGATGTGGAACTGTTTGCGCAAGCGCTACCGGAGAAATCACAAGTGATTGCGATTACCGGATCAAATGGCAAGAGCACAGTGACTACGATGGTCGATGCGATGTGTCGTGAGGCGGGCAAACGTACCTTGATGGCGGGCAACATCGGCTTACCTGTACTGGATGCATTGGAAGATCATCCTGAAACGGATATTTTCGTGTTGGAGCTGTCCAGTTTTCAGTTGGAAACGACTTATACCTTGCATCCAGTTGCAGCGACTGTATTGAACGTAAGCGAAGACCATCTGGATCGCTATGCCGGCATGGACGACTATGCCGAAACCAAGGCGCGGATTTTTAAGGCCGGTGGTGTGCAGGTATTGAATCGTGAAGATCGGCGCAGTATGGCAATGGCAACGCATGACGTGGTGACATTCGGGCTGGATGCGAGCGAACAGGATAATGAATACGGTATCCGTGACGGTTATTTGTGTCGTGGTCATCATCAGTTAATGGCGGTGAAAGATCTGCCACTGGCTGGTTTGCATAACGCCGCGAATGCGCTGGCAGCATGGGCATTATGCGCAGCAGCAGGGTTGCCAGATGCGCCCTTAGCTAAGGCGATGGGTGAATTCAAGGGCTTGCCACACCGGGTGGAATGGGTAGCAAAAGTCGGTGGCGTAGATTTCTATGATGATTCCAAAGGTACCAATGTCGGTGCAACAGAGGCTGCATTAAACGGTATGGATAAGCCTGTGGTGCTGATAGTCGGTGGTGAAGGCAAGGGGCAGGATTTTACCCCGTTGGCAGCTGCTGTAAAAAAATCAGCACGTGCAGTCGTGCAAATTGGGCGGGATGGTGAGTTGATTGCGCAGGCAATAGCATCAGCTGGTGTGCCCATATTGCGTGCAGAAAGTATGGAGCAGGCAGTAAGCCTTGCTTATGCGCAAGCGCAAGCAGGTGATGCAGTATTGCTATCTCCAGCATGCGCCAGTTTTGATATGTTCAAGAATTATGCGCACCGTGCTGAAGTATTTGTTGCAGCTGTAAATAATCTCTCCGAGGTGTCACATGGCTGAATCTATGACCAACAGAGCTGCTTCACCCAGATTACGTAGACACGTAGAGGAGTTTGACTACGTGCTGATCTGGCTGACCCTGGCTTTGTTGTCATTTGGTTTTGTGATGGTGTATTCGGCGTCTATAGATATTGCTGAAGCAAACAAGGCGAGTGGACATAACCCCTGGTTTTTTGCACAGCGCCATTTGATGTTTCTGATTATTGGCGGTATTGCTGCGTACACCGTATTTCAAATACCCATGATGCGCTGGCAGAAGCTTGCGCCATGGTTGTTTGTGGGTGGTCTGGTACTGCTGGCGCTAGTGTTGATACCCGGATTAGGTCGTAACGTAAATGGCAGTCAACGCTGGTTGCCACTAGGTATTCTGAATTTGCAGCCTTCGGAATTAATGAAGCTCGCAGCAGTTTTATATGCAGCCGACTATACGGTACGCAAGGGGGCGCTTATGCATAGTGTGAAACAGGGATTCGCACCCATGCTGATTGCGATGTTGTTTACCGGCGCATTGCTGCTACGTGAGCCTGACTTTGGTGCATTTGTGGTGATTATCGCGATTGCTATGTCGATTTTGTTTCTGGGTGGGCTGAACCTGAAGATATTCGGTGTGTTGTTGGTAGGGTTGGTAGTGGGATTCGTTGGCCTGATCTGGAGTTCACCATATCGTTTGCAACGCATCGTTGGGTTTATGGATCCGTGGGCTGATCCTTATGGCAAAGGGTATCAGCTATCACATGCACTTATAGCATTCGGACGCGGGCAATGGACTGGTTTAGGCCTGGGTGGCAGTGTGGAGAAAATGTTTTACCTGCCTGAGGCACACACAGACTTTTTGTTGGCTGTCATCGCGGAAGAGCTTGGTTTTGTAGGCGTCGCCTTCGTTATCGCATTATTTGCAGCATTGGTATTGCGAGCATTTCAGATCGGTCGTACAGCAGCAAAACTCGAACGCCATTTCTGCGCATTAACCGCTATGGGTATAGGTGTGTGGTTAGGTGTACAGGCGTGCATTAACATCGGCGTGAATGTTGGGTTGTTGCCAACTAAGGGATTAACCCTGCCATTCTTATCTTTTGGTGGTAGCGGCATAGTGGCAAATTGCATGGCGATAGCAATTTTATTGCGTGTGGATTATGAAACACGCAGTTTGCAGCGCGGCAAAAAGGGTACTTGATGAAAACTCGCACACTTATGGTTATGGCAGGCGGTACCGGCGGGCATATCTACCCTGGTCTGGCTGTCGCCGCTGCGGTGCGCGATGCGGGCTGGAATGTAGTATGGCTAGGTACTCAACATGGCATGGAAACACGTATTGTGCCTGAGCACGGTTACACCATGGTGAACTTATCCATGGGTGGTGTGCGTGGCAATGGCTTACTGCGCAAAATTAAATTGCCGTTTACTTTGTTGGTGGCCTTTGCACAGGCATTAAAAGCGTTACGTAAATACCAGCCGGATGTAGTGCTGGGCATGGGTGGCTACCCCAGCTTTCCTGGTGGCATGATGGCGGTGTTGCTGGGTAAACCTTTGGTAGTGCATGAGCAAAATTCAATTGCCGGACTAACTAATCGGATACTCGCGTGTCTGGCAGACAAGATTGTAGTGGGCTTTCCGGCAGCATTTACGAATCGCCAGGATAAGCCTATTCCATGTCGTAAAGTCACAACAAACTGGTTGGGTAATCCGGTGCGCAATACCATAGCGGCAGTACCAGCCAAGCAAGCTATACCAGCGCGACCTCTGCGCTTGCTGGTGGTGGGTGGCAGTCTGGGTGCGACTGCATTGAATGACATCGTGCCGATGGCATTGTCGTTGATACCCGATACGCAGAGACCTGAAGTTATTCATCAGTCGGGTGCCAAACATGTGGACAAGCTGCGTGAAAACTATCAGGCAGTGGCGGTGAATGCTGATGTACGTGATTACATCGTTGATATGGCTGAAGTCTATAATTGGTGCGATTTAGCGATTACCCGCGCAGGTGCATTAACGGTGGCGGAACTGGCAGCGGCGGGTGTGCCTGCGTTGCTCGTGCCTTACCCGCATGCAGTTGATGATCATCAGACCACGAATGCACAGTTTTTGGTGGCGGCAGGTGCGGCGCAACTATTACCACAAGCAGATTTGAGCGCGGTGCAGTTAGCCAGAACATTACAACAATTAGACAGTGCGCAGCTGTTGGCGATGGCGCAGGCAGCGAAATCGCTGGCCAAGCCTGATGCAACGATGGCAGTGGCACAACTGTGTATGGGGTTAGCGCAATGAAACATAAAGTAAAACAGATACATTTCGTTGGTATAGGCGGCTCAGGGATGAGCGGGATAGCTGAGGTTTTAAAAAATCTTGGCTATGAAGTCACTGGTTCGGATATGGCGGATAACACTGTAACCCGTCGCTTACAGAGTCTGGGTATACAGATATTTGTTGGGCACGCTGCCGGCAATATCGGTGCGGCAGATGCGGTGGTGGTATCAACTGCAGTGAAAGCGGACAACGTTGAAGTAGTTGCGGCACGCGAGCGTGCGACACCAGTCGTGCCACGCGCAATTATGCTGGCTGAATTGATGCGTTTGCGTCAGGGCATTGCGATTGCGGGTACACATGGCAAGACGACAACAACTTCACTGGTGACCAGTATTTTGGCGCAGGCGGGGATGGATCCAACATTTGTTATTGGTGGCAGGCTGGAAGCAGCAGGTGCAAATGCACGTTTGGGTCAAGGTAATTACATCGTGGTGGAAGCAGATGAATCAGATGCGTCGTTCCTGCACCTGCTACCGATACTGGCGGTAGTGACCAATATCGATGCAGACCATATGGAAACTTATGGACATGACTTTGAAAAATTAAAACATGCGTTTGTGGAATTTGTTGAGCATATTCCATTTTATGGTCGCGCAGTTCTGTGCGTTGATGATGCTAACGTGCGTGCCATTATGCCGATGATTACCAAGCCGGTAACGGGTTATGGTTTGAGTGAGGGTGCAGACATTCGCGCTGTAAACGTGCGCCACGTTGGCGGGCAGATGCATTTTGCTGTGCAGAACGGCGGCGGTCGTCATGTGATGGACGTGGTACTGAATTTACCAGGCGTACATAACGTGCTGAATGCATTGGCCGCGATTGCGATTGGTTTGGAAGTAGGTGCATCAGCAGTAGCTATTGCACAGGCTTTGGCAGATTTCAGTGGGGTGGGACGACGTTTCCAGCGTTATGGAGAAGTCGCTATTGCAGCAGGTGGAACGTTTACGCTGGTGGATGATTATGGTCACCATCCGGTAGAAATGGCAGCAACGCTGGCGGCTGCACGCGCTGCATTTCCAGGACGGCGACTGGTGCTGGCGTTCCAGCCGCATCGCTATACGCGTACCCGTGATGTGTTTGAAGATTTCGTCAAAGTGCTGTCGAGCGTGGATGTGCTGTTGCTGGCTGAAGTCTACGCGGCTGGTGAAGCACCCATAGTTGCAGCGGATGGTCGTGCACTGGCACGTGCGATACGGGTGACCGGTAAGGTAGAACCATTGTTCGTTGAGCAGATAGCTGATATGCCAGCAACGATATTGGACTCAGTGCAAGACGGCGATGTGGTGTTGACCATGGGTGCAGGTTCCATTGGTAATACACCAGCACAAGTGCTGGAGGTGACACATGTGCGCTGATTTGAACACGATCTTACGTGGTCAATTACATCATGATGAGCCCATGAGCGGGCATGTCAGCTGGCGCGCAGGTGGTCATGCGGAACAGGTATATGTGCCTGTGGACGTGGCGGATATGGCAGCGTATTTGCGCAGTTTGCCGGCTGAGATGGCGGTGACCTGTGTGGGTTTGGGCAGTAATTTATTGGTACGTGATGGTGGCTATCGCGGTGCGGTGATTTTGTTGCATGGCGCGTTACGAGAAATACGTTTAATCCGTAAAGATGATGCAACGGGTGAGATTTTTGCGGAAGCTGGAGTAGCTGCACCGAAATTAGCACGTTTTGCGGCGGGGCAGGATTTGATCGGTGCGGAGTTTATGGCGGGTATCCCAGGTACGGTGGGCGGGGCGCTGGCGATGAATGCAGGTTGTTATGGCAGTGATACCTGGCGCATTGCACGGCGTGCGCTGACCATTAATCGCCAGGGCGAGTTGCAGGAGAGAGCCCGTAGTGATTATGAATTGGATTATCGCCATGTGGTGTTGCACGTAGCAGCAGAAGAAGAATGGTTTGTCGGTGGCTGGTTCGAGTTGCCGGTAGGTGATGGCGCAGCATCGAAACTGGAAATTAAGAAATTATTGCAGCAACGAATTTCCAGTCAGCCCTTGGGGCAGCCTAATGCCGGTTCAGTATTTCGTAACCCGGTAGGAGATTATGCGGCGCGGTTGATAGAGGTTAGTGGACTAAAAGGTAAACAGCTGGGTGGCGCGCAAGTGTCGATGAAGCATGCAAATTTTATCGTGAATACCGGTAATGCCAGTGCGGCGGATATAGAAAATTTGATAGACGATGTGGCTGCGACGGTATTGACGCAAACAGGCGTCACGTTGCAGCGGGAAGTGCGAGTCATAGGGGACAGGAATTGAAAATGCAGGATTTCGGCAAGGTAGGCGTGTTATTGGGTGGTCGCTCAGCGGAACGGGATGTTTCGCTCAAAAGTGGCAACGCGGTGCTGGCAGCATTGTTGCGTCAGGGTGTTGATGCGCATGCCTTTGACCCTGCGGAACACGACATGGCTACGCTGGCTGAACAGAAATTTGATCGAGTGATCATCGCGCTGCATGGCAGATTTGGTGAGGATGGCACGATACAGGGCGCGCTGGACTGGTTGGAGATTCCTTATACAGGTAGCGGTGTAATGGCATCGGCCTTAGCCATGGATAAATGGCGTACCAAATTGTTATGGCAGTCAGCTGGTATCCCCACGCCTGAATATGCTTTGCTAGACGCGGATACGGATTTTGATGCGGTAGTGGCACGTTTAGGTTTGCCTATCTTTGTTAAGCCTGCACGTGAAGGTTCGAGTATAGGCATGAGCAAAGTGACTGCAGCCAACGAATTGCGGGCGGCATGGGAAAAAGCCGCGCAGTTTGACAGCCTGGTGCTGGCGGAAAAGTTTGTCGCCGGGGGGGAATACACCTGTGCGATTTTGGCGGGAAAAGCATTGCCGATGATAGGTCTGGTGCCGAAAGTGGCGTTTTATGATTTTGAAGCCAAGTATCTGCGTGATGACACTGAATACCGTGTGCCGTGTGGTTTACCAGCAGAGCTGGAATTAGCGATACAGAAACTGGCGGTACAGGCATTTGACGTGCTGGGTTGTCGGGGCTGGGCGCGTCTGGATGTGATGATAGATGCGGATGGGCGCCCATATTTTCTGGAAGCCAATACCTCACCAGGAATGACAGATCACAGTCTGGTGCCGATGGCGGCGAGGGCGGCAGGAATGACATTCGATGAACTGGTGTTAGCGATTTTGGAGCAAGCCCGTGTGGGATAACGAGTCGCAATTGGCCAGTCTCACAAAGTTAATGTTGTGGGGCACGCTGGCATTGCTGCTATGGGCAAGTTTGACATGGTTGTCGAGGTTGCCGATGTTTGATTTGCACGAAATAAAGATATTGGGCGCGCATCATGTTACTGAGCAACAAGTGAAGCTGGTGGTACAGCAACGTTTGTACGGCAATTTTTTTAGTACTGATTTGGATGCAACCAGTGCGGCATTTATCAAGTTGCCCTGGGTGCGTGAGGCTGCTGTGAGGCGGGTATGGCCAAATAAGCTGGTGGTGACGTTGCAGGAACATGAAGCAGCAGCGCGATGGAATGATGATGCCTTGGTGAATTCGTATGGCGAGGTGTATCGCGCAGCAAGTGATGCGGTGTTGCCAAGTTTGAATGGGCCGGATGGTAGTGCGCCGGAGGTGTTGCAAGCGAGTCAGGAGTTTACTCAGATATTACAGCCACTCAAGCTTAATCCAGTGAAGGTGGAGTTGAATGACAGGCGGAGTTGGTCAGTAGTGTTGAGTAATGGTATGCGTCTGGCGCTGGGGCGTGAGCAAGCGCAACAGCGGTTAGCACGCTGGGTGGCAGTGTATCCGATGACGATGGCGCAATTGACTGTGCCTGTTGCCGAGATAGATTTGCGTTATCCAAAAGGGTTTGCGGTGCATTTATTAGCAAGTGACAAGAAGCCGCCTGTCGTACAGGCGCAGGGGAAATCAGTATGAGCAGAGCAAAAGATAAACGCGATTTGATAGTGGGTCTGGATATAGGGACATCCAAGGTTATCGCTATCGTCGCTGAAGTATCGCCAGAGGGTGAAATAAGCGTAGTGGGTATGGGTAGTCACCCATCTCGCGGACTGAAAAAAGGCGTAGTGGTCAATATCGAATCTACTGTGAACTCTATCCAGCGTGCGCTGGAAGAGGCTGAGCTGATGGCAGATTGCAAAATCACCGAGGTGTATACGGGGATAGCTGGCAGTCACATTAAGAGCTTTAACTCACACGGTATGGTACCGATTAAAGATAAAGAAGTGACGCAGTGGGATGTAGATAAGGTGATAGAAACTGCGCGTGCAGTGAACATACCTACAGATCAGCAGATTTTGCATATCTTGCCGCAAGAATATCTGGTTGATGGTCAGGAAGATGTGCGTGAACCTATCGGTATGAGCGGTGTGCGTCTGGAAGTGAAAGTGCATATCGTAACGGGCGCGGTTTCCGCCGCACAAAACATCATCAAGTGCGTGCGTCGTTGTGGCCTGGAAGTGGTGGATCTGGTGTTGCAGCCGCTAGCCTCAGCCATGGCTGTGCTGACCGAAGATGAAAAAGATTTGGGCGTTGCCATTGTGGATATCGGTGGTGGTACGACGGATATAGCCGTGTTCACGCAAGGTGCGATCCGGCATACCGCAGTAATACCGATAGCGGGTGATCAGATTACCAATGACATCGCGCTGGCATTGCGTACGCCATTGAAAGATGCTGAAGATATCAAAATAGCCAATGGTTGTGCATTGCGCCAATTAGCTGGTGCGCACGACATGTTCGAAGTGCCGGGTGTAGGTGAACGTGGTGCGCGGCAGATGTCGCGGCAGTTATTGGCTGAAGTGATAGAGCCTAGAGTATTGGAGCTGTATGAAATGGTACAGGCCGAGTTGCGCCGCAGTGGTTTTGAAGAGTTGATGCGTTCAGGGATAGTGATTACAGGGGGCTCGGCAGCAATGCAGGGCATGGTTGAGTTAGGTGAGGAGGTGTTCCATATGCCAGTACGTTTAGGTTTGCCGCAATATCAGGGTGGGCTATCAGAGGTTATGCACAATGCGCGCTATGCGACTGGTGTGGGCTTGCTGCTGGCAGGATTGGATCAGCAGGATCGCATGACATCAAGCAAGTTTTCAGGAACATCTATGCAGCAAATATTAGAAAAGATGAAGGGTTGGTTCAAGAGTTTTTAGTGAGTTTTTAATTAGGTCATTATTTAATTTATTAGTTGCGCAATATTTAAGGAGATAAAGATGTTTGAAATTATGGATACAGTTAGCCAAGAAGCCGTTATCAAAGTTATTGGTGTAGGTGGATGTGGTGGTAACGCAGTTGACCATATGATTGCATGTGGTGTGGATGGCGTTGAATTCATTTGCATCAATACCGATGCACAAGCATTACAACGTAATTCAGCAAAAGTGCAATTGCAATTGGGTGGCAAGCTGACTCGCGGTTTAGGTGCGGGTGCAAATCCAGAAGTGGGCCGCGAAGCTGCGCTGGAAGACAGAGAGCGTATCGCTGAGCTGATAGAAGGTGCCGATATGCTGTTTATCACTGCGGGTATGGGCGGTGGTACAGGTACAGGTGCTGCACCAGTTGTTGCTGAAGTAGCAAAAGAGCTGGGTATATTAACGGTTGCTGTAGTGACCAAGCCTTTCATCTTTGAAGGTAAGCGCGTACGTTTGGCCAACGCCGGGATAGAAGCGTTATCACGTCATGTAGATTCATTAATCGTTATTCCTAACGAAAAATTGATGCAAGTATTGGGTGAAGATGTGTCTATGTTAGATGCATTTAAAGCCGCCAATAACGTATTGCATGGTGCTGTTGCAGGTATCGCTGAAGTGATTAACTGCCCAGGTATGGTTAACGTCGACTTTGCTGACGTAACCACAGTAATGTCGGAAATGGGTATGGCAATGATGGGTTCAGCAGCGGCGCAAGGTGCAGACCGTGCACGTATGGCGGCTCAACAGGCTGTAGCCAGCCCATTGCTGGAAGATGTGAATCTGGCTGGTGCGCGTGGCGTGCTGGTTAATATTACGGCTTCAAGCTCTTTCAAAATGAAAGAGTACTACGAAGTTATGAACACAATTAAAGGTTTTACTGCAGAAGAAGCAACGGTCATTGTGGGTACTGTTATCGACGAAGAAATCGGTGACGAATTGCGAGTAACTATAGTTGCAACCGGTCTGGGTGGCGCAGTAGCACGTCAGCAACCTAAACCAGTTATAGTGATGAAAACAGGTACGGATGATTATTCAGCAAGTAATGTTGAGTATCATGCAGACAACACCGCTGAGCCTACCGTATTTCGTAGTGGACGCAGCACCGGTAACAGCGCACAGGTTGAAGCAATGAAGAGTTCTGGTATGGATTATCTGGATATTCCTGCGTTCTTGCGTAAGCAGGCTGACTGATGCGCATGTCAGGGATGGGTGGTTTTGCGCTATAATGCGCGAAACTATCTATCCTGATTATCCATGATACAACAACGTACCATCAAGAATACTATTCGCGCTTCAGGCGTGGGTCTGCACACGGGCACCAAGGCCAGCATCGTGCTGCGTCCTGCTGCGCCAAATACGGGTGTGGTATTCCGTCGCGTGGATCTGGCTGAACCTGTTGATATTGCGGTGAATGCAAATCAAGTAGGAGATACGCGTTTGTGTTCGACGCTAGATAACGGGCGTGCGACGGTGGCTACGGTAGAACATTTGATGTCAGCGTTGGCTGGATTAGGTATCGATAATGTGTATATCGATATGGATGGCCCAGAAGTGCCGATTATGGATGGATCAGCCTCGTCATTTGTATTTCTGTTGCAGTCCGCAGGATTTACCGAACAGGGTGTGGCTAAGAAATTTATACGTATTAAAAAATCCGTAGAAGTGGTTGAAGGCGATAAACGGGTACGATTTGAACCTTATGATGGGTTCAAAATAGAATTTACCATAGATTTTAAACATCCCGTATTTGAAAAATCAGGTCAGGCGATTAGTCTGGATTTCGCCAAAACTTCTTATATCAAGGAAGTGAGTCGCGCGCGTACATTTGGTTTTATGCAAGAAGTCGAATGGTTGCGAGCAAATGGTCTGGCGCTAGGTGGTAGTCTGGATAACGCGATCGTGATGGACGAGTTTCGGGTGTTGAATAGTGATGGTTTGCGTTACGAAGACGAGTTTGTAAAGCATAAAGTGCTGGATGCAATAGGCGATTTATACATCATTGGTCATCCTATTATAGGTGCGTTTTACGCACATAAATCGGGTCATGCACTCAATAATAAATTATTGCGTACGCTGTTGCAGGATCAATCAGCCTGGGAGTTTGTCAGCTTCGAGAATGAGGCGCTAGCACCCGCGGGTGTAAGACAGTGGCATCCACAGGTTAGCTGATGTTCATTATTCGGTTGATGTTTATCCTCGCATGCATCGCGCTGATTATATCGGGTGCGTTGTATTTTCTGACGGGTGATAAGCGTTATTTGCAATATGTCTGGAACGTGCTTAAGGTCGCTGTGATTTTAGTGGCACTGTTTGGTACGTTAATGGTGGCAGAGCGAGTGTTGTTAGTCGGTATTTGATTTATTGATGTTTGCTTAGTAATTTTTCCAGCGCAGTTCTCAATTCCCCTTCCTCTATATCATGCGTAAGTCGTGCTATTTCTGTAATAGCTACCTTGCTTAAATCGGGTTTGTTCACGATGTGTTCACGGTTTGGAATAGCATTGGTACGGACTTTGACCAGTATGGTAGGGTTGGCGATGCCATGTTTGGCAAACGCAGCGCAAATGCTGGGCGTGAGCTGGCGTAATTTAGCCGCTGCCGCACCATTGTCACAATAAATACTTATACTATCTGCCTGAATTTGTCCGATACGGCTCACTTCTGTTAAACCTTTTGGAACAATTGCACTCCAAATCTTCTGCCATCGCATAATTTCGTTAACATGCGATTTAAGTGACAGCAGGCGTTCATTGCTGTCTATATAGCGGTAAGCAAGCTGGCTAGGGCTGGAATATTTAGACATAAGTATATAGCCGCTAAAGCATTTCGGAATGATAGGGCGAATATGTTAACATGTACGCATTTGCAAGTATTACCATCTTAAATAATTACCATGATTTCATCACTGTTGAAAAAAGTATTTGGTAGTCGTAATGACCGCTTAGTTAAACAATATGTTGCTAAAGTACGTGCAGTTAACGCATTGGAACTACAGTTTCAGGCATTATCGGATACTGACTTGTGTGCCAAAACCACCGAATATAAAACCCGTTATGCCAATGGTGAGAGCCTGGATCAGTTGCTTCCCGAAGCATTTGCGACTGTGCGTGAAGCCGCGCGGCGTGTGCTGGGAATGCGGCACTATGATGTACAGTTAATCGGCGGCATGGTACTGCATGACGGCAAAATCGCTGAAATGCGCACCGGTGAAGGTAAAACGCTGATGGCAAGTCTGCCAGCCTACCTGAATGCCTTATCGGGCAAAGGCGTGCATATCGTTACTGTGAATGATTACCTGGCTAGCCGTGATGCCGCACAAATGGCACGGGTGCATAACTTCCTGGGATTGACAGTAGGCGTCAACCTGTCGCAAATGCCACATGATGAAAAGCAGGCAGCTTACGCGGCTGATATCACATATGGTACCAACAACGAATTTGGTTTTGATTACCTGCGCGACAATATGGTTTATCAGACATACGAGAAGGTGCAGCGTAGTTTGAATTTTGCCATCGTCGATGAGGTGGATTCCATCCTGATTGACGAAGCGCGTACGCCGTTGATTATTTCTGGGCAGGCAGACGATAGCACTGAGCTATATCTGACTGTCAATAAGATTATGCCTAACCTGCATCGTCAAACTGTTGAAGATGGAGAAGGCGATTTTTGGGTAGATGAAAAGGCGCATACCGTACTGTTGTCAGAAGCCGGTCACGAACGTGCTGAACAACTGTTAACTGAAGCTGGCTTGTTGCCAGTCGGTTCCAGTTTGTATGAAGCGGCAAATATCGGACTGATGCATCATGTGTATGCTGCGCTACGTGCGCATGCCTTGTACCATCTGGATCAGCATTATGTAGTGCAGAACAATGAAGTGGTAATCGTCGATGAATTTACTGGACGTTTGATGTCTGGTCGTCGCTGGTCTGAAGGCTTGCATCAGGCGGTAGAGGCGAAAGAAGGTGTGGCTATCCAGAAGGAAAACCAGACACTGGCATCAATAACATTCCAGAACTATTTCCGTATGTTTGCCAAGCTGGGTGGTATGACGGGTACTGCCGATACCGAAGCTTACGAGTTTCAGCAGATCTACGGTCTGGAAACCGTAGTTATCCCTACCCACAGACCTATGGTGCGGATAGATAAGATGGATCAGGTATTTCGCACTTCACGTGAGAAATATCAGGCGATTATTAATGATATTGCCGATTGTTATGCGCGCGGGCAACCTGTGCTGGTTGGTACAACCTCCATAGAAAATAATGAAAATTTATCAGCGTTACTGAAAGAAGCAAAATTACCGCACGAAGTGTTGAATGCTAAACAACATGACAGAGAAGCGGAAATTATTGCACAAGCTGGTCAGCCTAAAGCGATTACCATTGCAACTAATATGGCAGGTCGTGGTACCGATATTGTGTTGGGTGGCAGTATCGAACGCGAACTGGAAGCGGTACGTCTGGATGAGCAATTGCCTGATGCTGAGAAACAAAAACGTACTGAAACGTTGAAAGCCGCTTGGCAAATCGTACATGATGAAGTGTTGGCTGCCGGTGGTTTGCATATTATTGGTACTGAACGCCATGAATCACGCCGTGTGGATAACCAGTTGCGCGGACGTTCTGGTCGTCAGGGTGATGCGGGTTCCAGTCGCTTTTATTTATCACTGGAAGATCCGTTGCTACGTATTTTTGCGTCTGACCGTGTAGGCGCAATTATGGACAAACTGAAAATGCCTGAAGGCGAGGCGATTGAGCATCCATGGGTTACCCGTGCCATAGAGAACGCACAGCGCAAAGTAGAAGCGCGTAACTTCGATATGCGTAAACAGTTGCTGGAATATGATGATGTGTCTAACGACCAGCGTAAAGTGATTTACCATCAGCGTAACGAACTGTTAGAAACTCAAGACGTGTCCGAAACCATTACCGCGATGCGTGCAGACGTGTTGGCACAATTGGTGATGACCTACATAGTGCCTGGCAGTATGGCCGAGCAATGGGATATTGCAGGGCTGGAGCGTGCTTTGGCAGCGGAGTATCAGTTAACTTTACCGATACAGCAATGGCTGGATCAGGATGCTGCGCTGGATGAAGCGGGTGTGCGTGACCGTGTAATTGCAGCAGGTGATGCTGCTTATGCTGAAAAAGTTGCGTCTGTGGGTGACACCGGCATGCATCATTTTGAACGTGCGGTCATGTTGCAAAACATAGATACACATTGGCGTGAACATTTATCTGCACTGGATCATTTGCGTCAAGGTATACATTTGCGGGGTTATGCGCAGAAGAATCCTAAGCAGGAATACAAGCGTGAAGCTTTTGATCTGTTTTCCGGTATGCTGAATACGATTAAGCAGGAAGTGACACAAATCACCGCCACAGTGCAAATCCAGTCGGCTGCGGATGTTGAGGAATTGGATACACCAACTGGCTTGTCCAATGTGGAATATCATCATGCTGACTATGAAACTGTTCTGGCAGGCGAGGATACACCTTTGGCATCAGAAGGCAGCAATGAGGCACAGTATGCTAGTGTAGGTCGTAACGATGTTTGCCCATGTGGTTCAGGTAAAAAATTCAAACATTGCCACGGTAAATTAGCTTAATCAACCTGCGGCGCTGTGACCCTCACAGCGCCGCCACATAATTGGGGATATCGTATGAAACGCCATCCCGTACCAGCCAGCTTGCATCGTGAAACGGCTAAATTGATACGTTTAGCATTAGCTTTGCAAGAATCGGGTAGTCAGTTAGAAAGCCAGTCCTGGCAGGAGCAAATGCGTAAACACATCGCGCAAATGTTCCAGAAAAAACAAAATGAAACTTTAGAGCAAGCATTGGATTATCTGTGGACAGAAAATCCGCCTGCGTGTGAGCTGTTGGCGCAGCAAATAGAAAATTACGCCGAGAGCGTGACTGATGCCGCAGAGACTGATGCGGTCTTAATCGCCATTCCATTATTAGCCTGGTCACGCTATTCGATTCCCAGCGGACAAATTAGTAAATCGCGTTTACGGGAGTTGCGTACAGCCATGGCTAAATATCTGTTAGCCGATGCTGCACGGATTACGTTGATTGATGTTTTGTATAGCCCTGAACAATTGCCTGCAGGTTTCATAGAAACGCGCGCATTATTACAACAGATGATACCGCTGGCATTAACTGGGGAGGATATGCATGTTGATGTGAGCGACTTGCTTACTTCCGGTGAATATGTGGCGGATGTGCGCTATGTATTTGCGGCCATAGTGGTAGATAAAGGGGCGCCGTTATTCGCATGGCAGCAGGCTGAGATTACCCAGAATGAAGCTTTGCAAACCTGGCAGTTGCATACCAAGGATATCATCGCAGCATTATTGCCTGGGTGTCATGTACAGACCTTGTTGCCTAATGCTTTTTTCAGCGCATGGCGCAAACTGGAGTATGAAGCACGGGCTTTTTCTTTACGAGCCGCTGTTGCCTATTTATGCGAGATGCTGGAAATCGAAGCCTCTGCGTTACGTGCAGTGATTGCACCTTTTTATGACAAAGTGCTGGAAGAATATCGTATAGGATTCAGTCTGCTCAAGTCTAGTCAGGTACTGCATGGTGTGACCTGGCCGCTGATAGGGGATGAAAGTGATGAGACCGATATCATCAGTCAAATTGAAGCTGAGCTGGAAGGTTTAGGTAAAATTGTCGTTCTGACTACGGCCATGCCTATGGAACATTGCGATGATTGTGGTATGCCGCTATTTCCAAATGTTGAAGGTGAACTGGTACATCCGGAAATGCCGGAGCCTGTGACCCCAGCGCCTACACACTTGCACTGATCATTTTTACTTATGCTGCGCTAACCAGGATCGCGCCAGGCGTTTTGCTTCGGTAATGTCCTGGGGACGCATGATTTTTTCGATACGTGCTTTGTCTTCGCTGGCACTGGCTTCACCTCGTTCAGTTGCGATGCCGAACCATTTGCGTGCCTCTATGTAGTTTGCTGCTGTTTCCCCTTGCTTTTCGTATATCAATCCAAGATTTCTCTGGGCTGGCGTGTAGTTGAGTTCTGCCGCCTTGCGTAGCAATCGTATCGCCAGTTGTTGATCCTGGCTGACGCCCAGGCCACTGTTATATAGCATACCCAGTTCAGATTGTGCTGGTGCGTACGATTGATCCACAGCCAGGCGTAGCCAGCTCGCAGCCTGTTGATAATCCTGAGTGACGCCTGTTCCATTCGCGTATAGCATGCCAAGACTGTATTGGGCTTGCGCCACATGATGATCGGCGGCCTTGCGATACCAGATGGCTGCCTGCTGCAAGTCTTGCGTTACACCTTCACCGTTGGCATACATTAAGCCCAGGTTATTTTGCGCTGCTGGAATGTCCTGTTGTGCGGCTTTACGATACAAGTCAGCTGCCTGCTGATTATCTTTCGTCACGCCGCGTCCATGTTTATACAAAAGACCCATACCAAATTGTGCCAGGGCATCGCCTTGTGCAGCGAGTGGCGTCCATTCCTTTAATGCGCTGGCATAGTCACCCTTACTGTAAGCAAGAAATCCGTCAGTTACGGTTGCGTGACAGGGTTGGAATATGAGCAAGCTAATGATGAGGGCAAGTACTTTGCGTAGTGTGTATTTCATGACGGCTAAATATCTGTAAAGCTGGAAAGCAAAAATTCATCGGGGAACGATTACGCTGAATTTTAATATTATAGCTTCGTGCCACATCTTCCATTCACATTAATTCCCTGTTCAAAGTCATTTTTGGCGTTATGTACGTTATCGCACCGACAGGCTGATATTTGCCCCATAAGATGGCTGAATCAATCAGACAGACAAGTTGCTGTGACTGAATTGAAAATCGTTGTGCTCCTAGCTATGGCAACGGTTATGTTCAACGTTAAATTCAAGGGATGGAACCGATGATGAAAAAATATTACCAGATGACATCGTATCAAATGCTGCGCCGAATTGGCGTGACTGCAGGTGCAGTTATTTTTATGGCCGGGTGTGCAAGTACACCGGCACCCACGGCACAAATGGCTGTTTCCAGAGCTGCAGTGGTTGAAGCCAACAGCGCGGGTAGCAGTGAGTATGCACCGCTACAGCTGAAGTCAGCTACTGAGAAGATGGCTGGTGCTGAGCGTGCAATGGCGGATGAAGATTATGTACTGGCTCGGAAACTGGCTGAACAAGCGCAAGTTGACGCGCAATTAGCCAGTGCAACTGCGCATACCGCCAAAGCGAAAAAAGCCGCAGATGCTGTGCAAGAAGACAGCCGTGTGCTGCGTCAAGAATTAAATCGTAAGACTAACTAATTTCCCATGGAGTTTATCATGCAAAAAAAACTGTATTTCCCTATGACCCTGATTGCTGTTGCCTTGTTTTCTGGTTGCAGCTCAATACCACAGAACTCATCACTGACTGAAGCGCATAACAGTTATGACAGCGCACGAAGTAATCCTGAAGTCACGAATCTGGCTGCGGCTGAACTGCAAGTGGCTGGCAATTCATTGAGTAAGGCGGATGCGGCATTGAAAGACGGTGAGAGTGACGCTACTGTCAATCAGCTAGCTTACATTACGCAGCAACAGGTTGCGATTGCCCAACAAACCGCCCAGCGTAAAACAGCTGAACTGGCCGTTGCAGCAGCGAGCGCCAAGCGCAACGAAATGCAGCTGAGAGCAAGAACAGCTGAGGTCGATGTAGCACGTCAGCAGACTAATGCGGCTAATCAGCAAACAGCGATGGTGCAGCAAACAGCTGATCAACAAGCTGCCGCGTTAGTTGTTGCAAGTAATCAGGCCGAGAGTGACCAGGCGCTGATTGCCCAGCAAGATGCACAACTCCAGGCTTTGAATGCAGTAAAAACAGAGCGTGGCATGGTCATTACTCTGGGTGACGTTTTGTTCAATACCAACAAAGCTCAGTTGTCGCCACGTGGTACGCGTAGCGCACAAAAACTGGCTGATTTCTTAAAGCAATATCCACAACGCAAAATCCGGATTGAAGGTTATACCGACAGTACAGGTAGCGAGCAGCATAATCAGGTGCTCTCCGAGCGTCGCGCTGATGCCGTACGCAATGCCCTGTTGGATATGGGTGTTAATAGTGACCGTATCACTACGCATGGTTATGGCGAATCTTATCCAGTTGCGGGTAACAACAGCGCAGCACATCGTCAACTCAATCGTCGTGTAGAAATCATCATTTCCGATGGTAACGGTAATATTATGGCGCGCTAAGGTATTTGCTTAATACCTGGGCAACATTGCTCAGGTATGAATGACTGACATAACACTAGGAGCTGAAGATGGGACTTATTTTATTGATTATTGTAATACTGATGTTGGTCGGCGCATTTCCTGCCTGGCCACATAGTCGCAACTGGGGTTACGGGCCCAGTGGCGGATTTGGTTTGATTTTACTTATCCTGATCATATTGTTGTTGTTAGGTTATGTGTGATGAACTTTTTTGCTCGTTATGTGCGTTAGCGCACAGAGCTGAATTGTCAGCAAGCGGAGGATGCAGTATGAAACTTGAAAGGGAGTGTTAAAAATGCTTGAAACTATTGCAGTTATCTTACTCATACTGTGGTTACTTGGTTTAGTTACTTCATACACCATGGGTGGATTTATACACATACTTCTGGTTATCGCTATTGTTGTGATACTAATACGTGTCATACAAGGGCGAAGGCTGTAGCAATCAGTCACGTGCTGGTTACCCGTTTATTGATAGGAGATGATGAAATGAATGCAGTCAGAATGTTTGCAATCGTACTTATCGTGGCAGGCATCCTCGGATTGGCATATGGCAGTTTCACATATACCAAAGATACGCAGCAGGCCAAGTTGGGGCCGATAGAGCTTTCTGTAAAAAATACAGAAACAGTCAATATTCCTGTCTGGGCTGGAGTCGGTGCGCTGTTAGTGGGTGTAGTGCTGTTAGTGGTACGCAAATAATACAACTTATCCAGCCAGGGGCCGGACTTTAACTGGCTGGAAACTTTAGCAATTAACGTTATTAAGAGATAGGAATAAATCATGAATGCAATTGAACGTACAACTCAAAAAGGTATGGACGCTTTGTCAGAACAAGTCAGCAAACAACAACTGATTGCTGATTTCAAAGTGGTTATCGAAGATGCCGAAGCTCTGCTGAAAGCAACCGCGGGTCAAGGTGGTGAAAAGCTGACAGAAATACGCATTAAGGCCGAAGAGTCACTCAAAGTGGCCAAAGCGAATATGGTAGAAGCGCAGGAAGCACTAATCGCTAGAACCAAAGCAGCAGCTAAAGCTACCGATGTTTACGTACATGAAAATCCATGGAGAGCCATGGGTGTGGCTGCCGGTGTAGGCGTGGTGATAGGCTTGCTGATAGGCCGTCGCTAATCTGCCTCATGACTGATACCACATCTGGAGAGCACAAAGGGCTGCTCGACTCACTGACCACGCTGGCATCGACGCTGGTTGCTGTCACGCATACCCGTCTGGATCTGTTGTCCAACGATCTGGAAGAAGACAGGGAACACGTGATGGCGATACTGGTATCGACCCTGATTACCCTGTTTTGTCTGGGTGTGGGAGTTGTACTGGCCAGCATACTGCTCGTAGTGCTATGTTGGAACACGCATCCCTTCCTGGTGTTGGGTGCGCTTGCGGGAAGCTTTCTGCTGGCAGGTATGGTCGCATTGGCATTTCTCATGCACAAGGTGAAAACCAAGCCGAGAATGTTTGCAACGAGTCTGTCGGAGTTGTCGAAAGACAGGCAGGAATTGGTGAACAGGTTATGAGTAAAAAATTGTGTTTGCTGATTGAGCGCCGCAACCATCTGGTCGCACGGGCAGCATCGCAACGTCTGGCGCTGGCAGTCAGTATAGCGCCTTGGCGTACACCTTTGGCTCGCGTTGATCGTGGGCTTATGGTATTGCGCTATCTCAAGCAGCATCCGGCCTGGCTGATAGGCGGGGGTCTGGTGCTGGCGGCATTTCGTCCTGTTCGCATTGGCAGTTGGCTGGGGCGTGGCTGGCTAGCCTGGAAAGTTATGCGCCAACTCAGTGATAAGTAGTTGTGTGTGCTGAAGGGAATATAAAAGCGGATAAGGATGCGGGCATGATAGCGCCAGCTTCTGGCACGGTGGAAGGTGCTCATGCCTTTGTCGTTCACGTACCTGTTGATGCGCGAGGTCTGGCGCTTAGTATACTGGCTGCAGTTGCTGTGGTTTTTGCATTGGACTGGATGCAAACTTTTTTTGTACCCCTGTTGCTCGGTATTTTCCTGACTTATACGCTGAATCCTTTCGTCATATTGCTGGAGCGCATTAAAGTACCACGCCTGCTCGGTACTAGTATGGTGATTGTAGTATTTGTATGTGCATTCGCGCTGGGTGTTTACGCGTTGCGTGGGCAGATGCAGACCATTTTCCTGCAATTGCCCCAGGCTGCCAGCAAATTATCTGCCAGTTTGGTCAATATACGAGATGATCCGGGCGGTAGCCTGCAGAAGGTGCAAACTGCTGTGGGTGAAATGGAGCAGGCAGGCAGTCAGATAACGGGTGTTCCACCTGTGCACAAGCAACGAGTTACCCACATTGTTATCGATAAGCCTGGATTCAAGCTGGGGGATGTGATGTGGGCTGGTTCTGTGAGCGCATTAGGTTTTATCAGTCAGGCGACCATGGTGGTCTTTCTGGCCTTTTTTCTTCTCGCGAGTGGTGATACGTTCAAACGCAAATTGCTACGACTTACCGGGCCATCCCTGTCGAGGAAGAAAATTACGATCAACATACTTAGCGACATCAACAATTCGATCCAGAAATACATGTTCATGTTGTTAGTAACCAATGTACTGTTAGGCTTGCTGAGCTGGATCGCATTTCGCTGGACAGGTCTGGATAATGCGGGGGGATGGGCAGTGACAGCAGGTCTGTTGCATACAATTCCCTACATCGGCCCAATGTTTACCGCAGTTGCTACTGGAATGGTTGCCTATTTGCAGTTTGATTCGTGGTCGATGGGGTTGTTGGTTGCTGGTACTTCTCTGGCGATCGCCACGTTTATCGGTACTTTTGTAACGACTTGGGTGACAGGCAGAATTGCCAAAATGAATGCGGCTGCTGTTTTCATCTCGCTATTGTTCTGGGCATGGTTATGGGGGATATGGGGCATGTTGCTTGGTATACCGATCATCGTCATTATTAAAGTTATATCTCAGCATGTGGAACAGTTGCAACCCGTGGCGGAAGTTCTGGGTGAATAGCAACTGTTGGTGTGCAAGATGCTTCTACTATTTAAAACATATGCGTGTATGCTAACAGCATCAAGTTCGCGTCAAAAAGAGGATTTTTCGGTGGACTATGTGGACAATCCCAAACAGAACCATCTCCTTGCAGCACTGCCTGCGGCTGAGTTTGAGCGCATTGCACCTCATTTAAAATTGATCGCCATGCCACTGGGCGATGTTTTATATGAGTCGGGTGGTAAGTTGCAATACGTGTATTTCCCGACCACTGCCATTATATCGTTGCAGTATGTGATGGAAAATGGCGCTTCCTCTGAAATTGCGGGTGTGGGTAATGAAGGCATGCTGGGTATTTCTTTGTTCATGGGCGGTAATACCACACCCAGTCGAGCGATTATCCAGACTGGTGGCCATGGTTATCGTGTGCCAGCAGCGCTGATAGTGCAGGAGTTCAATAGTGGTGGCCTAATGATGCGGCTGATGCTGCGCTACACACAGGCATTAATTACCCAGATATCACAAACTGCAGTCTGTAATCGCCATCATTCAGTTGAGCAGCAATTATGCCGTTGGCTGTTATTAACACTGGATCGGCTGCCAAGTAACGAGCTGACGATGACGCAGGAACTGATAGCCAGCATGATAGGCGTACGTCGCGAAGGGATTACCGAAGCCGCCGGCCATTTGCAACAGGCTGGTTGTATTAGTTACCGTCGTGGTCATATTACGGTACTCGATAGATCAGGTCTGGAATCCCGTGTATGTGAATGTTATGCCGTCGTTAAAACTGAATTCAACCGATTATTGAGTGATGTATGTGTACGTTAAGCTGGAAATTACAGTTGTACGCTGCAGCAATACTTATTGTCAGCCCCTCTAGCGCAATAACATAGGAATATCATGCCAATTAAAATTTACGATACCGATATTACCGATTCCGCAGTGAATGCTGTGGAGGGCCAGCGTCAGCAAGCACTGCTGAAAACAGGTGCCTTGCAGAGCGCAATTCTCAATAGTGCTAATTTCTCGATTATTGCCACGGATGAAAAAGGCATAATCCAGCTATTTAATATCGGTGCAGAACGCATGCTCGGCTATATGGCCGCAGAGGTTGTGAACAAGATTAACCCTAGCGATATACATGACCCGGAAGAAGTTATGGCGCGTGTACAGGCGTTGAGCAAAGAGTTATCTACGACAATTACGCCGGGCTTTGAAGCCCTGGCATACAAAGCCTCCCGTGGTATCGAAGACAGCTATGATCTGACCTACATCTGTAAGGATGGCAGCCGTTTCCCGGCCATCGTGTCGATCACAGCATTGCGTGATGATTATGATGACATCATCGGCTATTTGCTGATCGGTGCCGATAACTCGGTGCGCAAGCAAGTAGAGACCGAGCTGACATATGCCAAAGCTGCCGCGGAAAAGGCTAATCTGGCAAAATCCGAATTTCTTTCCAGTATGAGTCATGAATTACGCTCGCCGCTTAATGCGATACTGGGTTTTGCTCAGTTAATGGAATTGGGCACGCCATTGCCCACTCCTATGCAGAAAGCCAACATTAACCAGATTCTTCAGGCTGGCTGGTATCTGCTCGAGCTGATAAATGAGATTCTTGATCTTGCCTTGATTGAGTCTGGCAAGTTGTCGCTGTCGCTTGAACCCATGTCGTTGTCCGAAGTACTGCTGGACTGCCAGGCAATGATAGAGCCACAAGCGCTAAAAAGTGGCATACACATGAGTTTCCCCAAGGTTGATGACGCGTATTTTGCTTATGCCGATAGAACACGGGTCAAGCAGGTGCTGGTTAATCTGCTGACCAATGCAATTAAATATAATTGCGCAGGTGGATTGGTTGAGGTCACTTGTAGCGTCAAAGCACCTGAGCACATACGCATCAGTGTGCGAGATACTGGCGAGGGATTGTCTGCTGAGAAGCTCGCGCAACTATTCCAGCCATTTAATCGTCTCGGGCAAGAGGCGGGTGCTGAAGAGGGGACTGGCATCGGTCTGGTGGTGAGTAAGCGTCTGGTTGAACTGATGGCGGGTGAGATGGGGGTGGAAAGCACTGTCGGTGTAGGGAGTGTGTTCTGGATAGAGCTGAAAGTCGCATCGCCTATGAGTTTGCTCACTAGCATGAACTATCCCCATGATTTGCCGCAATGCCCAATTCCTCATGGCACCAAGTTGAGTACGTTATTGTATATAGAAGACAATAAGGCAAATATGCAGCTGGTGAAACAGCTGGTAGACCGTCGCGACAATATGCGCCTGTTAAGCGCGGTAGATGGCACGCGCGGTATTATGTTGGCTCGCATACACCAGCCAGACGTGATTTTGATGGATATCAATCTGCCAGGTATTAGCGGTATTCAGGCGCTTAAAATGTTGCTTGAAGATCCTGTTACGGCACATATTCCGGTAATGGCTATCAGTGCTAATGCCATGCCGCATGATATACAAAGAGGCTTGAATGCTGGATTTTTCCGCTATCTTACCAAGCCGATCAGGATCAACGAATTTATGGAAACACTTGATGTGGCGCTGGAATTCGCGGAGACAGGGGCAGAACATGCAGTTAACTAGGAAGCACTTTGATGATTAATACTACTGATATTCTGAATGCCAATATTCTGATTGTAGATGATCAGCAGGCCAACATTGATTTGCTTGAGCAAATGTTGACGGAAGCTGGTTATAGCAATTTCACGTCAACCACTGATCCTTTTGCGGTATGTGCATTGCATAGTGAACATCATTTTGACTTGCTTCTGCTGGATCTGCAGATGCCTGGCATGGATGGTTTTCAGGTGATGGAAGCGCTACAGCAACTTGAAATTGACAGTTATGTTCCTATACTAGTGATTACCGCCCAGCCTGGTCATAAGCTGCGTGCGCTGGCTAGCGGAGCGAAAGATTTTGTGTCAAAACCGTTTGATCTGGTTGAACTCAAGACGCGTATCCACAATATGCTGGAAGTGCGATTGTTGTATAAGCAACTTGAACAACACAATCAGATACTGGAACAGATGGTGCAAGAACGTACAGCTGAATTGCGGGAAAGTGAAGCGCGTTTTCGTTGTTTGGCGGAATTATCTTCCGACTGGTATTGGGAGCAGGACGCAGTCGGGAACTATACCAGGACGCATGGTGCGGTGCTGGAGATGCTTGGCATACCTGCTGAAGATGCACCTGATGATGCTGTGTTATCTCAAAAAAATGAGAGCGAGCTAGTGATATTAAGGGCAAATATTGCTGCACGCCGTCCATTTCTCGATCTGCTTTTTCGTCGTCAAAGTGTGGATGGTGAATATCAGTATTTTCAAGTGAGTGGCGAGCCTGTGTTTGATGCATCAGGGCGCTTTACTGGGTATCGTGGTATAGGCAGAAATGTGACTGAGTGTATGGGGGCGGCATCCATACGCCGATGTGAGTTAAAGCCAGTGTGAGTATTGTTTGCTATGTGTGCTGGCGCACAGATGTGGTGTATTGATAAGCGTAATCTCCTTTCTCAACAGGCGGAACATTCAGTGTTTCAATTGTGATTGCTTCGGTCGGCACAGTGGCCGAAGTGGCTGTTTTTGCAAACAGCCAGGCATAGTGCCAATCAGGTCGAGGTGACCATTTGTTATATTAGGAGATACACCATGATTACACGACGTAGTTTTACTAATTTGCTACTCGTTACCGCGACAGCATTCACGCTGGGTACGATGAGTAATGTTGCCAGTGCAGCGACAGCAGAAGATTTGAACAATGATGCGCAACAGGCACTGAATACTTTGTATAAGTCACATCCATTTGCAGAGGATATTTCCAAGAAAGCCAAGGCAACGCTGGTATTCCCTAATATCGTCAAAGCTGGCCTGGTGTTCGGCGGCAGTTATGGTGAGGGCGTGCTGTACAAAGGCACCGGCGTGAGCGGTTACTACAACTCAGTCTCAGCTTCGTGGGGTCTGCAAGCAGGCGCACAATCATATGGTTATGTAGTGTTCCTGATGAGTGATAAAGCCGTTAAGTATCTGCATAAATCCAAAGGCTGGGAAATCGGCGTGGGCCCAACCGTGGTCGTAGTAGATGAAGGCGTTGCCAAGAATCTTTCATCATCCACTTTGAAAGATGATGCTTACGCATTTATCTTTGATCAGCAAGGTCTGATGGCAGGTATCAGTATCGAGGGTACTAAAATCTCACCTATCAAACGTTAATTTCTAATTACGACGTTGAAGCTGACCCGTGTATAACGGGTCAGCTTTTTTGTGTCTGAGATATTTCAAAGTTTGACGCTACGGCCACCATCCACATTAATCACCTGTCCTGTGACATACGGGGCATTCGCTATCAAATAGTAAACTGCCAGTGCGATGTCATCAGGATTACCAGCCTGCTTGAGTATGGTGTGGGAGATGATGCGTTGGCGTGAAACTTCATCTATCTTGTTCGCCTCTTCTGGCCACAGTATGGGACCAGGCGCAACGGCATTGACGCGCACTTCCGGACCCAGCTCGCGTGCCAGAGATTTGGTGAGGCCGTCCAGTCCTGCTTTGGCTATGCTGTAAATTACATAATTTTTCATCGGCCGTTCAGCGTGTATATCACTGATATTGACGATACAGCCACGCTGTTTGCGCAGTTCTGGCGCAGCAGCCTGGGCGAGGAACAGCGGAGCTTTTAAATTGGTACCTATCAAATCTAGCCAATCGTCTTCGCCAATGCTGCCTACAGGAGTGGCAAAGAAACTGGAGGCATTGTTCACCAGCGCATCCAGACGGCCATAATGGTTGAGTGTGGTGCTGATGATATTGGAAAAACTGGTGCAGTCGAGTAAATCGGCCTGAATCAACATGGCTGAACCGGCGCGTAAGCTGTTTAACTCAGCTTGCAGCTTACGCGCTTCCTTGGCGGATTGATGATAGTGAATCACCAGATTGGCACCCGCAGCATGCAGGCGACGACATATCGCTGCCCCTACCCGTTTTGCGCCGCCTGTGATTAATATCGTTTTGCCATCCATCGTATTTCCTTTATCCTTGCACTTTTACTGTTCTACGTCGAGTTTATGTCATTACCCGTACCTACGCCTGAAGCATTATCCATTAGCCAGCAACTGGTGCAAGTCATTAACGAGGAAATACAAGCCCGTGGCTGGATATCGTTTGCACGCTATATGGAATTAGCATTGTACGCACCTGGTCTGGGTTATTACAGTGCGGGGGCGGCGAAACTGGGTGCGGCAGGTGATTTTGTGACCGCGCCTGAAATTTCACCCTTGTTTGGACGCAGTCTGGCGCAACAAGTTGCACAGGTTTTGCGGGTAACGGGCGGGGATGTGCTTGAGGTTGGCGCTGGCAGCGGGCGTTTGGCGTGTGATATCTTGGCTGAATTGATACGGCTGGAGTGCGCGCCTGGTCATTACTACATTCTGGAAGTGAGCGCAGACTTACGTGAGCGGCAGCAGCAGCTGGTTGCCAAAGAGTTACCAGACTGGATAAATAAAGTGCAGTGGCTGAGTGAGCTTCCCGCTGCATTCACTGGATGCATTATCGGCAACGAGGTGCTGGATGCGATGCCAGTGCATATCATTCATCAGATACAGCACGGCTTGTATGAACGCGGTGTGGTGAGTGAAAACCAGCAATTCGTCTGGCAGGATCAGCCGCTTACTCAAGGTGTGTTATTCGATGCAGCAACTGCATTGGCGTTAATGCCCGATTACCTCACCGAAATCAATTTAAGCGCGCAGGGCTTTATCAGCAGCTTGGGTCAGTGCCTGCAACGCGGCGCAATAGTGATGATAGATTATGGGTTTGGCGAGGGCGAGTATTATCATCCGCAACGCAATCAGGGTACGCTGATGTGCCATTATCGGCAGCACGCTCATCCTGATCCATACTATTTGCCCGGCTTGCAGGACATTACCGCCCACGTTGATTTCACCGCTGTGGGGGTGGCGGGCATAGATGCAGGTTTGCAGTTGGCTGGTTACACCAGTCAGGCGCAATTTCTGATTAATTGTGGGATTACTGATTTGTTAGCACTCACTTCAGCTGATGATGTTGCCGCCTATGTGCCGCAAGTTGCGGCGGTGCAAAAACTTATGAGCCCAGCTGAAATGGGTGAGCTGTTCAAAGTGATGGCATGGACACGGGCTATGGAGATGCCACTGCTCGGTTTTACACAAGGCGATCAAACGCGGCGATTATGATAGCGAGATTCTTTTATAACCTACTGATCTGGTTGCTGCTGCCTTACACGCTCATTCATCTGCTATGGCGTGGTCGCAAACAGCGCGGATATTTACTGCACGTTGCCGAGCGCTTTGGTTTTTATACCCAGCAAGTGACGCGCCCAGTGATCTGGCTGCATGCGGTATCCGTGGGAGAAACCCGAGCAGCGAAACCGTTAGTCGAGGCCTTATTGGCCGCCTATCCACATCATCAGATTTTACTCACCCATACCACCCCTACCGGGCGAGAAACCAGCGAGCGCCTGTTTGCTGACCGTGTGTGGCGAGTTTACCTGCCTTATGACTTTCCGTTTGCTGTGCGCCGGTTTGTGCGCCACTTTCAGCCGCAATTGGGTTTGCTCATGGAAACCGAGATATGGCCGAATTTAATTAGTATCAGCCATCAACATCATATTCCCATGATGTTGATCAACGCGCGCCTGTCAGCGCGTTCTGCGCGTCGTTATGCCAAGCTGGGCAGGCTAATTCCCGACACGCTGACGCAGTTCACTCACATTGCCGCTCAAACCGAAGAGGATGCCACACGCTTGCGGCAATTGGGTGGGCAAAACGTGACGGTGACGGGTAATTTGAAGTTCGATAATGCACCGCCTGCTGAATTAGTTGCGTTAGGGCAGCAATGGCGTAGCCAAATCGGCAGCAGATTAATATGGGTTGCAGCGAGTACGCGGGCAGGTGAAGAGTCGCTGATACTGGATGCCTGGCAAGCTATGCCTGATAAACCATTACTCGTCATCGTGCCACGCCATCCGCAACGTTTTGACGAGGTTGCAGCATTGTTACAGCAGCGTCAGTTACGTTATCAGCGCCGCAGTTCAGGTGAGGTAATTAGCGCAGATACGCAAATCTGGTTAGGCGACAGCATGGGTGAGCTTTACGCCTATTATGCACTGGCGGATGTCGCATTTATCGGCGGTAGCCTCATGCCGTTAGGTGGGCAGAATCCTATAGAAGCGGCGGTAGTAGGTTGCCCCATTATCATCGGCGCGTCGATGTTTAACTTCGCCGAAGTCGCGCAAACCGCCATCACCAGCGGCGCGGCAATGCAAGTGCAAGACGTAGCCAGCCTGACCCATGCCGTCGCCGAACTCCTCGCCGACGAGCCACGCCGTCAACAAATGCACGCAGCCGCGTTAACTTTCAGTGGCAGTCATCAGGGTGCTACAGGGCGGTTGATGACGTTAATTAACCAGTGCCACTTGTAACAAGACTGTATTATGAGAATCGTGCGCAAGACCATTACTGGGACTGATCAGCAAGACAGCTGCGTTAAAGCGCGGATTGATGCTGGCCACTATACCATCGACAGTGAATATATCCGCGATGCGCTGATTGACGGGGAAGCCAGCGGAGAACCAAGCCCATTCGATGCTGACGCTTTCAAACAGCGAATGTTGACCACGCATGGCTGAGTATCGCCTTACTCCCGCCGCCTGCGGCATTGCGACATTCGTATACTGTGTGACCGCATGGATGCGCCACGCTATCTGT
Organism: Sulfuriferula nivalis; assembly: GCF_009937995.1. Taxonomy (NCBI): domain Bacteria; kingdom Pseudomonadati; phylum Pseudomonadota; class Betaproteobacteria; order Nitrosomonadales; family Sulfuricellaceae; genus Sulfuriferula; species Sulfuriferula nivalis. Next base: position 2,781,817 of record NZ_AP021881.1, on the reverse strand, counting down.
GACTAGGGGTTTCCCATGAACATTAAATGCTAAATGGAACGGCAGGGTTTAATAATTGAGATTTTAGTAGTTGTATTTGTGTGAAATGTAAGGTTCGCCCACGTTGTTTCGATTTTGACTGAGCAGCGTCTTATGCCGGAGAATGATTTTTGAGCCACTCGCGCAAGGCTGAGTCCACACGGGTTTGCCAGCCATCACCGCTTTCGCGGAATTGCTCAACCACGTCTCGTGATAACCGAATGGTAATGCGTTCTTTGGTTGGCGCCTTCTGGGAGCCACGCACTCCTAGTTTATTTCTAAGGGACAGTGGCAACACTTCAGCGGCTGGCTTGAATTTTGCCATATCTTCTGCGGTCAGTTCGCGGATCTCGCCGTCACTGTTAATTAATGGTTTGCGGCTTGCCATGTTTATTTGCCTCTCTCGTATTAGCTTTACGGAAACTGATTACCCGAATGCCCGTTTCGGTCTCGGTAAAGCACAGCACGTGCAGCCGGCAATCCAGGTAGCACAGCGCGATGTAACGAGTTTCGCCATATGCTTTTCGGGTATCAGGAAATACCAGCGCAGTATTGAAATCGACTTCTGCCGCTCGATCAAACGAAAGTTGACGCTCTTTGATATTTCGTTCGTTCTTGATCGGATCAAAATCGATTTTCATGCACTAAAGTGTATGTACAAATAGATATTGTGTCAAGGTATATTGTATGCACACCAACACCCTATGCTTTCGCGTGAAAGTAATACACACTTGGGTCTGGCTATAAATTGATATTTTGGTTGTCATCCTCACTGAATGGTGGGATGACATTTTTTCTATGTGCCTTATTGATAAAGCTCGTTTGCGACCTTATCAGCTAGTTTTTCCACATTGGTAAGTAATCCGATATAAGACTTATCTGGATTTGCCGCCAACGAATCGAAATTCGGATAGGCGTAATCAGACACCTCTAAATTAACGACGCGCTCCTGATTAGCAGGTTTTGCGTAATTGTTGTTGGAATCGAAAATAGACACCAAAACAGATGAGCGTGGGTGGTAGTCTGAACCGTTATCAGCTGCAAAATACTGAGATGTTAGTCCATCAATTACGACCACTTTTTGTACTTTTAATCCGCTATCCATCGCATAAGAAAGGTGCTTGTTGTCATCTGCCTTTTTGGTCACTTGTACCAATTGTGGATTAATGCCTCGGCTCTCCAAATCTTGTTTTAGCTTATTGTTAAATGCATCTTTAAGCGTTAACGCATCAGGGTGAGCTGCTAAGTATTTTTGATATGCAGTCTGCATCGCTTCCGAGTGTGAGTTCATTGTTGAAACTGATGCTGCCACATAAGCAACGCCTATGATCGTATAGCCTGTTACAGCAAAATCGACACGAGGCTTAACGGCCTCAGTTTGGAAATTCAGGCCAATTTCTTTTGTATTTTTTAAAGTCCCCTGCACAGGCATGGCGCTATCAATTGGCATGGTAGAACAAGCGCTTAAAAAAAGTGAAGTTACAACTCCAGCCAGTATTATTTTGTTCATAAAAATCCTTTAGTTTTAAATTGATTCTAGGTGGTAGCACCTATTTCTAATATTGCTTAAGCAAGTTTGTCTTGGCAAAAGGTGGGGAAATCCTCACGCGACATCTGGCTGTCTAATTAACGGCGGTATCAATACCTGCGGCAACAAAATCAGATACCTTCGTTTGTAACTCTGCTATGACATCTTTTGGAGCGTTCGGCGCATTGCTAGCTGCTTGGTACAATTCAAGGGCTTTTTTAAAGTTGCCTTGAGCGTGCTCACAATATGCGGCATTAAATAGGATGATGCCGTCAGAAGTTCCGTCCGTAATGAGTTGGTTATATATTTTAAGCGCGGTATTTACATCTCCAGAACTTGCTAAACGATAAGCTTGTTTAAGTTTGTCATTTGCGATCGGCAGGGACGAGTCTTCCTCGATCAGTTTTGAAATTTGTTTATCGGTCTTTGGTGTAAATTTAGCCGTTAATTTGTTTGATACAACGTCGGCAGCCTTGCCAAGTAGAGTTTCTGAATCCACAAGGTTGCCCCCTGTGTCTTGACAAACTTTAGATATCTCTTTGTCAGATCCAACATCTGCTGTGATCGTTTTTTGAGTTATCGCATCTCTAAAAGTGATTTTCCCGCTGACCGTCGCTGTCCTAGTGTTACAGCCCACGTAAAAGTGACTTGCTTCATTGTCATGGCAGACAAGCTTACCATTTTGGCATTGCGCCCTTATTTCTGAGCTTCGTTCATCATGAACTTCGTATAAATCGGTTGAAATATCGACAATGGCCCATTGTGTATCTTTCATCTCATTTGTAGCAGGTGGGGTGGTACTTACCTGATCAAAATAAGCAGATTGATTAATGCGAAAACTGGTTAGATTGTTCTCTAATCGTGAGAATAGCGGATTAGATGATGAGTTGTTCTGCAATATTAAGTGCCGATATTTAATCGTTTCATGAATAGGTGGTGGTTCAATAAAAACAATAGATGTGGCACCTAATGCCATTCTTAATTTATCAAAAAATCCAGCATTGGCGGAAATGGAAAAACAAATTGACCCGCAAATAATAGCGGAAGATAATTTTTTTAAGTTGTATTCCATTCTGCTTTTCCCTGTCTTTTTCTAATAATGTTATATGCGGTAATCTCTGTTAATGTTGGCAGAATATAACCTACATGTAATCTTGATGTCAATCAATGGTTATTTGATTCGTTTGAGGGGGTGTATGGTAGTTGTGGCTAGGGATGTGGGGCGGGTAATGAACATGGAGGTGTGTTGCCTATTGCACGGAGTGGCGTGGAGTCCTGGGGGGCAGCTGGCTTGCCCAAATAGACGTTCAAGTATTTCTTTGCACAGGTTTTTACCAAACCATGTAAGGCGATGGAGTGGATGTAAAAGATGATGCCACGTTAGACTTATAGTCGATGCACGTATTTTATCCTACACACAGGGAATGAGCAGGCTGAACGTTTTGCTAGGGTGATGTCAGTGCGGATGTGTTATTGATGTGTGCTACGAACACGCTAGGGTCTGATCTTACAAGCGATATTTTGGTTGTTGAATTTGTGTGAAATGTAAGGCTGAACTCTCGTCCTGCTCGGCCTGTTATCATCCACATCATCAAATAGTTTGAAATACTGACTGCGTAACCTAATTTGCAAAACTACCAGTTAACTCAATTGGCAGCAAAATGTCGGATACAGCCTAACTAGTAAACCGCCATATCCAGATCTACGCTATGTGCCCAGGCATTTATGCCACCGCTGAGGTTGTAAAGGTCAGTAAATTGGTGGTGTTCCAATAGTCTGGCGATATGCATGCTGCGTACGCCGTGGTGACAGATGACTACGACAGGGGCTTGCTTATCTAGTGTCTGCATCTGCTCGGGCACGGTGTGCATAGGCATGAGCTGGGCGTTGCTCAGGTGGGCGATTTGGTATTCCCAAGGCTCACGCACATCAAGCAATATTGGTTGTGTGCGTGAGGGGTTGGACAGCCACTCGTTTAGTTGCGCTGCGCTGAGTTGTTGCACTAAAATACGAAACGCTCAGGTTGTACTGCGTTTTTTAGTGGTTTGATGTTGGTTTCAAACAGGGTGACGGTGTTATATGAGTCTGCGCCCATGCAGGTGATAAGCTGCGCTGACATGGCAGGTGCATCGCCAGTGATAGCGAATAAACGGCCGCCGATGTTGAGGTCTTTTAACATGGATTCAGGCAATACAGGCAGCGAGCCAGTGACGATGATGACGTCATATTTGCCGTGTTTAGACCAGCCCTTGGCAGCATCGCCAGATTCCAGATTAACATTCTTAATACCATGCGCAGCGAGCTTGGCATGTGCCTGCATTTTGAAATCAGAAATGATATCGACACTGTAAACACGTTTGGCCAGGTGGGAAAGCAGGGCGGTGAGGTAGCCGCTACCTGTGCCGATTTCCAGCACGGTGTCGGTGGGTTGCACGGCGACTTCTTGCAATATGCGCGCTTCCAGTTTTGGCGACATCATGACTTCATCGTGACCTAATGGAATTTCCATATCGACGAAAGCGAGGGTGCTGTATTGTGCTGGGACGAAATCTTCGCGTTTCACCTGAACTAACAGGTCGAGTACGGTTTGGTTGAGCACATCCCAAGGACGAATTTGCTGCTCTATCATGTTAAAACGGACTTGTTCTATATTCATTTTGACACCTATCTCACTAATATCTTGCGATTATTTCATATTTCCTATAATTTAACACCTCTGCTAGGGGTCTTCATTGAAAAATGAAGTGAGATACACCCTTCGAACCTGATACGGGTCATGCCGTCGTAGGGAAGCACTCAACTGCTCCTTACGCTTATTTATTGCTTTAAGGACATCCAATGAACGCCAATCCAGAATTTCTCGCCGCGAATGCCCATGTTGATGAGGCCGCGATTAAGCCATTGCCGAATTCACGTAAAGTTTACGTGCAAGGTTCGCGCGCAGATATACAAGTGCCTATGCGTGAAATCAGCCAGTCTGATACCTCTGCTTCTTATGGCGCTGAGCCTAACCCACCGATTTATGTTTATGACTGCTCGGGTCCTTATTCTGACCCAGCTGTCAGTATCGATATCCGTGAAGGTTTAGCGGGTGTACGTACACCGTGGATAGAAGGTCGTGGCGATACCGAGGTATTGTCAGGGCTGAGTTCGGAATTTGGTAATGAGCGTTTACACAACGCTGAACTGCAATCTATGCGTTTCCCCGGTCTGGTGCGCCAGCCACGTAAAGCAATCGCAGGCAAAAATGTAACCCAAATGCATTATGCACGTCAGGGCATCGTTACCCCTGAGATGGAGTATGTGGCTATCCGTGAGAATATGCGCCGCCAGGAATATCTGGAGTCACTCAAGAATTCTGGCCCTACAGGTCAAAAAATGTTTGAACTGATGGGTCGCCAGCATCGCGGCCATTCGTATGGGGCGGCATTGCCAGAAACCATGACAGCTGAATTTGTGCGTGAAGAAATTGCCCGTGGCCGTGCGATTATTCCAGCCAACATCAACCACCCAGAAATCGAACCTATGATCATCGGGCGTAACTTCCTGGTGAAAATTAACGCAAATATTGGCAACTCTGCACTGGGCTCTTCCATCCAGGAAGAAGTCGAAAAAATGACCTGGGCTATCCGTTGGGGTGGTGACACGGTGATGGATTTATCAACGGGTAAAAACATCCACGAAACTCGCGAGTGGATAATTCGTAATTCACCTGTACCCATCGGTACTGTGCCTATCTATCAGGCTTTGGAAAAAGTTAACGGTAAGGCAGAAGACCTGACCTGGGAAATGTTCCGTGATACGTTGATAGAGCAAGCGGAGCAGGGTGTGGATTATTTCACTATCCATGCCGGTATACGTCTGGCGCATGTGCCACTGACAGCGAACCGCATGACAGGTATTGTTTCGCGTGGCGGTTCGATTATGGCGAAATGGTGTCTGGCGCACCATCAGGAAAGTTTCCTTTACACCCATTTTGAAGATATCTGCGAAATCATGAAAGCCTATGACGTCAGTTTTAGTTTGGGTGATGGATTGCGTCCAGGTTCAATTTACGATGCCAATGACGATGCACAATTGGCTGAATTGAAAACGCTAGGTGAATTGACTCAGGTAGCGTGGAAGCATGATTGCCAGGTGATGATAGAAGGTCCTGGACACGTGCCTATGCAGATGATTAAAGAGAACATGGATTTGCAGCTGGACTGGTGTGATGAAGCGCCGTTCTACACCTTGGGACCTTTGACCACCGATATTGCACCTGGCTATGATCACATCACCAGCGCGATTGGTGCAGCACAGATAGGCTGGTATGGCACGGCAATGTTGTGCTATGTCACACCGAAAGAGCATTTGGGCTTGCCTGACAAGAATGACGTCAAGGACGGCATCATGGCGTACAAAGTAGCAGCGCACGCGGCGGATTTAGCTAAGGGTCATCCTGGTGCACAGATACGTGATAATGCACTGTCTAAGGCGCGTTTTGAGTTCCGCTGGGAAGATCAGTTCAATCTGGGGCTGGATCCAGATAAGGCGCGTGAATTCCATGATGAAACTTTGCCTAAAGATTCAGCCAAAGTGGCACATTTCTGCTCCATGTGTGGCCCGCATTTCTGCTCGATGAAGATTACTCAAGACGTGCGTGATTACGCGCAGGCACAGGGTTTGTCAGAACAAGCGGCCTTGACCAAAGGCATGGAAGTTAAGGCAATAGAGTTCGTAAAACAGGGTTCTGAGATTTACAGCAAGGCATAAGTATTGCTTGAAATTAAGTGCGGCCAGTGTTTAGTCGCTGGTCGCATTTTTTATTTTAAGCAAACTGTCATGCAGAACTGTTACCCTGTTTTTTCATAATTAATTAAAGTGGGCAATATGGATATAGTATTAGCATTAAAAGCTTTGATATTGGGACTGGTAGAAGGGCTAACCGAGTTTCTACCTATATCGAGCACGGGTCATCTGATACTGGCAGGTGATTTATTGAATTTTAACGATGAGCGCGGCAAAGCCTTTGAAATTATTATTCAGGCGGGTGCAATACTTGCTGTGTGTTGGGAATATCGTAGCAAGATTACTACGGTGGTTAAGGGCTTAGGGCAGCCAGCTTCAAACAAATTTGTGTTTAATTTGTTCGTGGCCTTTCTACCAGCGGCGATATTAGGTTTGTTGTTCGCACATAAGATCAAAGAATATTTGTTCCAGCCTGTGCCTGTCGCGGCTGCATTCATTATTGGCGGTATATTGATATTGTGGGCGGAAAAACGTCAGCATGTGATACGTGTCGACAGTGTAGAAGAGATGAGCTGGAAAGATGCGTTGAAGGTAGGTTTGGCGCAAACACTGGCGTTGATACCTGGTACATCACGCTCAGGTGCGACTATCATCGGTGGTTTATTGTTTGGTATGTCACGCCGCACAGCTACGGAGTTCTCATTCTTTCTGGCGATACCGACACTGCTTGCAGCAACGGCGTATGAAGTTTACAAAAACAGGGAGTTGCTGCTCAATTCACAGGGCGACATCATGTTGTTTGCCATTGGCTTTGTGACGGCATTCGTGAGCGCGCTGATTGCGATACGGGCATTGCTCAAATTCATCAGCCAGCATGATTTTGTGGTGTTTGCCTGGTACCGCATCGTTTTCGGTATTGTCGTGCTTGCTACCGCATATACAGGCGTGGTGAACTGGTCGGCCACCTAATCCTGCTGACGGTATTCCTTACGTATAGTGTTCAAAAGTGTCAGTGCAGCTGGATATTCAAAATTTGTAATTAGATTCCCCAGCTGATCTACCTGCTCACCCAATTCAGTGCGTAATTGTGGTTGAGCGGCTACAAACAGCATGTTGGCTGCCGTATCATCGGCAGCCAACATGCTAGCTAATTGATCCATGGTGTTCTGTACGTTTATTGTTGTCGCCTGTTCAGCCTGCTCAGCATCGATGTGGCTTAATGCGTTATCCAGTGTTTGTAAGTCATGATGGCAGTCTTCTCGCAGTTTGCTGGTGATGACTGCGGGTGAATTCTGGTGTAGCGCGGTTTCCAAGGCGCTGGCCAATTCACTTAAATGATTTATTCCCAAAGTTGCTGCTGCGCCTTTAAGCGTGTGTGCCCAGCGTATCGAAGTACTGCTGTCAGCACTCGCGATTTGCGATATTTGTTGCAACTGACTGTCAGTGAATTGGTGCAATAGTCGCAGATAGGTCTTCACATCATTACGCACTGCACGCAGTCCTCGCTGGAAATCCATCCCGACCATGTGTTCCAGCTCATCAGGCAGGTCAATGTGCGCCACTGTAGCAGGTATGTCAGCGGCAACGATGGCGGGTTTTTCTTGTTCCGCTCTGGTCGGTAACCATTTGAGTAAAGTGGCATACAGCAGATCAGGATCGACTGGCTTTGCAATGAAATCATCCATCCCCGCAGCCATGCATCTATCTCGATCTTCCGCAAAGGCGTTGGCAGTCATTGCCAGTATGGGTATGTCTTGTTTGTTTGGCAGCGCGCGTATGCGTTGTGTGGCTTCTATCCCGTCCATGTTGGGCATTTGTATGTCCATCAGTATAAGCTCGTAGCCATCATTTATCACCATGGCTACAGCCTCGACACCATCCCTGGCCAGCTCTGGGTTAAGGCCTACACTGCGGAGTAAACCCAGTGCGACCTCCTGGTTGGTTGGGTCATCTTCAACCAGTAGCAGACGTACGCCTCGGTAGTCCCGGCTGAGTATGGCTTCCGCATTTCTTGGCAAATGCACGGATCTGTTTGCCGAACCCGTATCGGATTTACTGAGTTGCACGGTGAACCAGAAGGTGCTGCCAACGCCTGGTGTGCTGCTGACGCCGACCTCACCGCCCATAGTTTGCGCCAGGAGCTTGGTAATGCTCAGACCCAAGCCCGTGCCGCCGTGACGCCGAGTCGTAGAGCTATCGCCCTGTTCAAAAGGGGTAAATAGCCGCTGCATATCTTCGGGCAATATGCCGATGCCTGTATCCTGCACTTCGAATTTCAGTAATGCAGTATCATCGTTTTCTTCCAGCATGTGGGTGTGTAATGTGATGGTGCCAGTTTCTGTGAACTTGATCGCATTGCCCACCAGGTTGATAAGCATCTGGGTAATACGCGTGGGGTCGCCTTGCAAGTTGTGTGGAACAGTTGCGGTGTCAATAATGAAACGTAAGCCTTTGGCCTTGATCTGGTCTGATAACATGGATGCCACATTAACAGGTAATGCGGCTACATCTATGTCCAATTGTTCCAGCACAAGCTTGTCAGCTTCTATTTTGGAAAGGTCTAATATGTCGTTGATTAGTCCGAGCAGGTGGCGACTGGCAGCATGGATACGGTCTAGCTGCTCATGCTGCGAGGACGTCACGCCACTGCGCTGTAACAGATAAGTCATGCCCAGAATAGCATTCATGGGAGTGCGGATTTCGTGACTCATATTGGCGATAAAAGCGGCTTTGGCTTGCGCTGCTGATTCGGCGAGCTCTAGCGCGTATTGTAATGCATCTTCTGTGAGTTTTTTGTCGTTGATGTCACGGTTGGAAGCACGCCGTCCAATTTGTTGCCCTGCAGCATCTCTGACGGGTTGGCAGACATGTTCTATCCAGCGTAGCTGGCCGTTTTTATGGTAAATGCGAAATACCACTGTTGCTACATTTCCTGATTCCTGTGCATGGAAGTGATGTTGTACTTTTTGCAGGTCATCAGGGTGAACAATATCGTAATATAACTGGGGCTGATCGAGGAATTCATGATCGTGATAACCCGTTGTGCGTAAACAGGAGGGTGAGCAATACAACAAGTTTTGATCGTTGTCGTGCCAGGTTTCCCATTCATAGGTAAAGTCTGCCACCGTGCGGTATTTTATTTCTGCTTCAGTAAGCGCCAGTGTGCGTTCTGCGACTACATCTTCCAAGTGGTTTCGATATTGATCCAGCTCGCTACCCAGACGTTTTTTTTCAGTAATGTCTTCCTTAATGCCTAGATAATGTGTGATATGCCCATCAGCCTGGGTTATGGGTGAGATGCTGGCAATTTCCACATATTCTTCGCCGTTTTTACGCCGATTGATGAGCTCACCTTTCCACGGTATACCCTGTGACAGTGCTGCCCACATAGCATCATAGGTGGCTTGCGGCGTTTTGCCAGAGTGCAGCAGGCGTGGATTTTGCCCGACGACTTCTTCCATGCTATAGCCGGTCGTATTGAGAAACGCATTGTTAACATATTCTATGTTGGCATCCAGATCGGTGATGACTATGCTCTCAGGACTTTGTCCCATTGCCTGATGTAATTTGGTCAACTCCGCTTCATATGGTTTGCGTTTGGTGATGTCTTGCAGTGTTGCGATAATGTAGTCAACGGATCTGTCTTGTTTGCGCTGGCAAGCCACGGTTAGCGCGGTGTAGACTATGCTGCCATTCTTGTGGATGAAACGTTTGTCGATGGCATAGCGGTCGATTTCACCGGAGAAAACGCGTCTGAGTTGTATCAGATCTGGTTCCAGGTCATCTGGATAGGTCAGTTCTGTCCATGTCATTTTGACTAACTCTTCTTTGCTATACCCCAGCATTTCACACAGGCGGTCGTTTACATTCAGCCATGTTTTGTCGTATGAGGTGATAGCCATGCCTATCTGACCCAGCTCGAAGTAAGAGCGGAATAGTGATTCACTGGCCTGTAATTTTTCTGTTTGGGCTTGGGCTTGTTCGCGTGATCTTAGTACAAGAAAGATGATAATGCCCACCAGTATTAATGTGGCTGGCAGACCTATGAGGATTTTGTTAAATTCGGTTGTCAGCTCGATTGCGTGTGCGGGTAGCGAGGTTAGGGTGAGCGCTAATCCATTTAATGGCACGGTTACTAGCGAAAATCCTGATCTGGTGTGTGCAGTTCTGCTGATTTTCATATGTTGAGCCCCGCTGTGATTGTGTCCAATGATGGGGTTTGCGCTGACTCACTAAAGTGCCTGGCGATGGCGACAAATTGATCAAAAATCACGAGGAAGGCATCCACTATGTCTGGATCGAAGTGTTTATCACGTCCAGTTACGATAATGTCGCGTGCCTGTTCGGCCGGCATGGCTAATTTATAGACGCGAGGTGAAATGAGCGCGTCAAAGACGTCAGCGAGCGCCATCAGCCGGGCGGAAATCGGGATGTCATCGCCAGATAAGCCATCAGGGTAACCACTGCCGTCCCATTTTTCATGATGCCAGTGAGCTATTTCTTTGCCTAAGGTGAGGAAATCAACAGGTTGTTCATTGTCTGACTCGGCACGTTCGATTGCATCTGATCCCATTTTCGCGTGGGTTTTCATAATTTCCCACTCATCTGGCGTCAGTTTACCTGGCTTGAGCAATATATGGTCGGGAATGCCAACTTTGCCAATGTCATGGAGTGGTGCTGATTTAGTCAGTAATTGTATAGCTCGGTCAGTTAAGGTGGCGGCAAAGCGGGGATGGCTACGTAATTGCAATGCTAGTGCTTCGATATATTGCTGAGTGCGTCGCAGGTGATTACCCGTTTCAGGATCACGTATCTCTGCCAAGTGGGCTAATGCCCGAATACTGACAAACTGTATGCTATCGTTTTCTGCCAGGCGTCGAGCTACTTCGGCTTCAAGAAACGCATTCTGGTTATGCAACCAGTCTCGAGCCTGTTTGGCTTCCAGCTGGGTGCGGACGCGTGCTTGTACGACAGCGGGTGTAATTGGTTTGGTGATGTAGTCGGCAGCGCCATGTTCCAGGCCATATTCTTCATCTTCAGATGAGTTCATAGCGGTGACAAAAATGACGGGAATATCGCGGGTGACTGGGTTGGCCTTGAGCTGAGTAAGTACCGTGAGCCCATCCATATCAGGCATCATGACATCAAGCAGGATAAGATCGGGCTTGGGAACACTCGCGGCAACCTGCAGGGCACGTACGCCAGAATTTGCTGCCCTTACCTGATAGGTGGGTTGCAATAACTGAGCCAGCACAGCCAGATTAGTCGGCTGATCATCTACTATCAGTATGGTGGCATCAGTCATGGCTTTGTCCCCCCTGTATTATTGTTGTCTTTTGTCTGTCGACTTCCTTTTTTCCTTTGTATTATGCGCTTGTTTTCTTATTTTAAATAGGCGGTGAATTTAAACTTCATTGATGGCGCAAGCCGTCTGTGCCAGTTCTGCTATCTTGGCTAATAGCTCGTCTTCCTGGAAAGGTTTACCCATGTAGGCGTTAACACCCAGGCTCATCGCATGGTCACGGTGTTTATCAGCAGTACGCGAGGTGATCATGATGATAGGTATTTGTGACATTTTGTTGTCGGCACGCATTACCTTGGTCAGCTCGAATCCATCCATACGCGGCATTTCGATATCTAGCAGCATGACGTCTGGTGTTGTTGTCTGTAGTAGTTGCAATGCATCCAGACCATCTTTTGCTGTGGTGACTTCGTAACCTTCACGCATGAGTATGCGGCTGGTGATTTTACGTACGGTTAGTGAGTCATCAACGATCATGACCGTTTTAGCCGCGGACTGATCTTCATTAATTAGCGTAATCGGTGTGTGTTTGACTTGTTGACGAACTATTTGTCCTTGGCGCTGGGCAAGTTGTACTGGGTTAAGGATCAATACGATTTGGCCATTACCTAATACAGTTGCACCTGCAATCCCTAATATACGAGCAAGTTGTGGACCGATATTTTTGATCACTAATTCTCGATTACCTATGAGCTTGTCGACGAGTACGGCGGCGCGCTGATTACCGCTCTTTAGTAATAACACCGGGCTGTATTGTTGCTGTATTGGCTGTGCCTGAGTATCACCAAGTAAGTGGGACAGGTAGAAGAAGTCATACTGGTGGTTTTGCCAGCTAATGACGCCTTTTTCCAGTAGCTCATTAATTTGTTCGGTTTTGTATTCCTGAACTTGCTCGACCATGGATGAGGAGATCGCGAAGATGCGGTCGCCTGCATGGACCAGCACTGCTTGCGATACGGCGAGTGTCAGTGGTAAGTAAACCGTAAATTGCGCGCCTTTGCCTGTTTCGGAGGCGATGTCGATACGTCCGCCTAGCTGGCTAATTTCATTTTTTACAACGTCCATACCCACACCACGACCAGCCAGTGTCGTGACTGATTCTGCAGTAGAGAAACCGCTGGAGAATATCATTTGCATGAGTTCATTTGCAGGTAAGTCATCTTCTGCTTGCATGAGACTATTGTCGATGGCTTTTGCTCGGATGGCTGGCAGATCCAGTCCACGACCATCATCTCGTAACGCAATTACAACTTCGTTACCTTCCTGACGGGCATACAGAACAATTTCGCCATATTCGGATTTGTCAGCAGCAATACGATCTTGAGGTAATTCAATACCATGAGCGACTGAGTTACGCAGCAAGTGTTCCAGTGGCGCAACCATTTTATCCAGCACGCTGCGGTCAAATTCCACGTGTTCACCTATCAGCTGCAAACTGGCTTTTTTACCCAGATCTTTTGCTGCCAGGCGCACGGTACGATGGAGTCGATCGGATATGCTGGACAGTGGCACCATACGAATGTGCATCAAGGCTTGTTGCAAGTCTTTGGCAAGACGACCTTGTTGGGTAATGGCGGAATCAGTTTCGTTGAGCGCCAATGCCAAGTTTTGCTGTACGCTGCCGACGTCGTTTACACTTTCAGCAATCATGCGCGTTAGTTCTTGCAGGCGGGTGAATCGGTCAAACTCTAGTGGGTCAAATTGACTGTCTTCACTTTGCATGTGTGACAGTGTCGATTGCATCTGACTTTCTGACTGAATTTCTAATTCGCGTAGCTGTGTCCGCAGACGCCCGACGTTTTCGTTTAGTTCTGTAATATGGGTTTTGATACCCGCAACACTACTTTCCATACGTGAACGTGCAATGTTGATTTCACCCGCTTCATTAACCAGCCTGTCTACGATGTCAGCACGAACACGCAATGTATGCGCACTGCCGTCGGCTTCTGCCGCCATTGGCATTGCGATTGTAGTTTGAGATAAATCTACCGTCACGTTGTTCGTATTGGAAGTGCCAGGTTCGGCTACGAATGCAGGATTGCGCAGTTTATCAACAGCAATGTTGAGTTGATCTATCTGGGCTTCAAACTCAGCAAATGTTTCAGGTGTCAGTTTCTGGTGATTTATGGCGTCTATGACATCCGTTTCCAGCGTATGCGTCAACTCACCTAAATGCATCGCGCCTGTCATGCGGGCGCTGCCTTTTAGTGTGTGCAGCAGGCGTTGCATATTGGCTTGCTCTTCACCTTCGGGCGCACCTTGCCAGCTACGTATAGATCTTTCTATAGCAGGCATCAAATCGGCAACTTCTTCCAAGAAGATAGGAAGTAACTGTTCGTCGATATCATCAGTGAGATTGTGTGTACGTTGTGCTTCATCTACTGGTAAGCGCAGTGATTCTAATTTGGGTGCTTCTACTGCCTCCACTGGCTCAATTACTTCCACTGGTTCAAATGCCTCCACTGGTTCAATTGCTTCCGTTGGTGCAAATGCTTCCACTGGCGCAAATGCTTCCACTGGCTCAATTACTTCCGCTGGTTCAAATGCTTCCGCTGGTGCAAATGCTTCCACTGGTTCAATTGCTTCCGTTGGTGCAAATGCTTCCACTGGTTCAATTGCTTCCGCTGGTGCAAATGCTTCCACTGGCTCAATTGCTTCTACTGCCCCACTATAGTCTGTATTAGTTTGGGCTGTGACACTTTCATCTGTGATTGTAGTATCTGCATCCACAGATTTTGCGATTTCAGCTTGGGCATGGTTGAGCTGGTTGATCAGATCTGCTGCCGCAGTGGGTAATTCGTGCTTGCGTATGTTGCGCAACATGTATGCAATCGTAGCAATTGCATGCTCAGTCATCTGGTCATGTGGTGGTAATGAGGCTGGTAAGCTCTGTAAACGATTTAGCCAGAGTTCTAGTGCATGCGCCAGTTCACTGAGTGTGGTGAATCCTGTTAATCCTGCTATGCCGGCAAGGGTGTGTGCGGCGCGCATAAACTCATAACTGACAGGCAGGTGTGGGTTCTGCTGTAAATGGGTGAATTCTGCATGTAGGGTAAGGTAATGCTGATCGGCTTCACGCAAAAAGATATCTAGCAGCATTGGAGAAATAAGATTAGTGCCTATGGCAATACGATCATCAATTTCCTGTACTGGGGTTTCGTCGACGTAACCTGTTTCATGGATGTTATAGTCAGGCGTGTCGGTTATTTCTTTGATGATGTCAGGCTGGCTGGTTTCTGCTTCTGCTTCTGCTTCCGCCGAAATTTCAGGTTCACCAACTGATACGATAACTGGTTCCAGGTTGTCGGTATCAGTTGTTTCATCGATAGCAGGTTCACTGTCTGGCAAGTTGTTTTCATCAGATTCCTGATGTGTGCGCAGGATGTCAGCTTCATTCGCCAGGCCATGGTAATCAAGCGTGAATGGGCTATGCGATTGTAGTTTCTCTATCCACTCAGAAAATAGTTGATGTGCATTACCGAGTAGATGCAGTAATGTTGGCGTAGCATTTTTGTCGTCTTGCAACCATAAGTTGAGCAGCTGTTCCAGTGCCCAGGCTGTTTCGCCAAGATCCATAAGGCCTACCATGCGACCACTGCCTTTGAGGGTATGAAAGTTGCGACGACAGGTTCGCAGTGCTTCAGTGTTGTGAGGCTGTTCTGAGAGTGTGGCTAATTCAGCGTGGAGGCTTGCTAAAACTTCGTTAGCTTCTTCCAGGAAAATGGATAGCAATTCAGCGTCAATTTCATCTGCAGCAGGTTCGGGAGTATGAGTCTCTTCTTCAACAACAGTGGCGCCAGATAAATTCAATTGCTGTGAGAGCTCGCCTAGTGCAGCATCATTTTCGCCATTTTCGAGTTGCTTTAAAGCATCTGCAGATTGCTGTTTTAGTTGATAATCACCAACTAATTCAGCATCCTGGCTAATCTCACGCAGGGTTTCAACTAATTTTTTTTTTGTGTCTTCCTGCTCAGGATTTTCCTGCCACTCAGTGAGTTGCAGTTGTAAGTCAGATTTTAGCGAGTCTAGATCATCTTCAACTCGTTCGCCTATTTCCTCTGTATTGAGGTCATCGACCAGCCCCAGTTCCTTCATGATGGGTTGTAGTATCGCATCCGCATCCTGACGTTGATAGCGTTGAGCATCAACATATAAGCTGATGCTGCTAATGGCATCAGCAATAGTGCTAAAGCTGGCTTCATCAACAGGTAGAGCCGGATCAGCAAGCTGTTTAATTAATTGGTGGGTATGTTCCAATATGGTATTGGCATCACCTAATTGCATAATGCTAAGCGCACCATGAATTTCAGTAATGGGTCTGGTCAGCTCAGCCAGAGGTTGTTTGTCGTGGAAATTGTCACGGAAGAAAGTGTCCAGTGTTTCTTCTATCTGCTGGATATTAACCTGGATTTCTTGTGCGACTTGTGCAATTAATAGTTTTTCCTGGGCTTGGCGAGAGTACTCATCAAGCAGGGGGATGTCTGGGATGTCTGCTAAATCTATTTCCGCATAAGCCGCTGCACGTAAACGTTGACTTTGTACTTCAGCTTGCTGGACTAATTCACCACCTATGTTTTCGTAATGAGCCAGGTTGTTTTGCAGCAGCAATAATGTGGTGGCGACTTCCAGACCAATAGCTTCATGACGCTCATGCGGTAATTGATGATAATCATTGGCGATACTCGCGATTTCATCAATCAGTTTAATAATTGGGGTGTTGTTTAGCTGTGCTATGGGCGCATTCAGGTCATTAATAATTGATTGAAACTGAGCAAGACTATCTGCGCTGCCTGAAATAAGTTTCAGCCAAGCCTCTTTCGCATTGTTGATATGACTAAGAATTTGTTTTAACAATGGACGCAGCGCATCAATTTCATCCATAGTCTGCTTGTTCTGTGGAATAAGCGTAGATAGATTGAAAGTGTTTTTTACTGCGGCAACATGCTCATTGACATCGCTACTTTGAGCAACGAAATATAATAAATCACGCAGCAATCTCTCTGCGGTTTTCAGTGAGCCTTCTATATGGCGACGCATTTGTAAATCTATACGGCCACAAAGCTGTTTTACTGGAAAGCTCGGTTCAATTGCATGGTTAATCAGGCAATCAACAAAAGCACCGGCACCCCACCAGAAGGTTCGGCTGGCTGGTACGTTAATATTGTTTTCTATATTCTTCACTGCTTCGCGCATGAGTAACAGACCCTGGTCAGCATCATGTTGGCGCAAAAAGCCGAGTAAACCTCGTTGAAAACTGGCTCTGGATTTTTTGATTAGTTGGCTAATATCGGTGCTGGATAATTCCGATTTTGTATTTGCGCGAGGCGCTCTTCCGCCCATGTCCGGGAAAAACAAATCTGTTTCGGACGAGGTGGTAATGCCCTGTGCAAGTCTCAGAGCTTGGTAATTTGGGAAAAGCTGTAATTCGTGATTGGGCTTGCCTTTGAGCAAGTCGTCCAGATACTGTTCGATCTGGGTCGTTGTGTTTTTGAGTAAGGCTAGTGATTCAGGAGTGATGCTGATGGATTTTTGTTCAAGCGCGTGGACAAATTTTTCAGCTTCTTGGCAAACCAGAGTAACGCCTTGTAAGCCTATCATTTCAATTGCACCTGTTATCTGATGCAAGAAAGTATTTGCTTGGCGTAGCTTGGCTGTATCATCAGATGCTATATCAAACTGGTCAACAATGGCATTGATTTGGTCTATTGAGCGGTCTATTTCTTCTTTGACCCAGCTGAGTGGTCCGATGTCATATTCTGGTGTTGAGCTCATGATCTATCCTAATTTAGTCTGCTGTTTTATTCATTTATTTTCACCTCGGTCAAGCCGAGGTTGAGTGCAGAGGTTATGCTAGTTTGAAACCAGAAATAGATTTCTTCAAATCGGTTGCCAGCGATGTCAATTCACCAATAGACGACGCAGTTTGTTGTGTGCCTGCTGTCGTTTGTTCGGTAATTTGTTGAATATCCTGCATCGCTTTGGTAACTTTGTTTGCGGCCTGTGACTGACTATCGGTAGCTGCAGAAATGTTTTCAATCAGACTCGCAAGGTTGCGCGAAACTTGACCAATTTCACTCAGCGCTTGACCCGCCGCATCGGATAGTTTGGCTCCTTCTACTACCCCCTGGGTACTGGTTTCCATCGCGGAAACCGCATCTTGTGTATCTGACTGAATAGTTTTCACAATCGCAGCAATTTGTTTGGTCGCCTGACCAGAACGTTCAGCTAGTCGTTGTACCTCTTCCGCAACCACGGAGAAGCCTCGTCCAGCTTCGCCAGCGGCAGCAGCTTGAATCGCAGCATTAAGCGCAAGTACGTTGGTTTGTTCGGTAATATCTGAAATCAGTTCAACGATTTCACCAATTTCCTGTGAAGATTCGCCCAGTCGTTTAATGCGTTTGGATGTTTCCTGGATGTTCTCACGAATACTGTTCATACCCGTGATAGAGTTTTCTACCGCCTTGGTGCCTTTTTCTGCGGCTTCCAGTGACTGGGTTGCCACTTGTGCAGATTGTGACGCACTGGCAGAAACATCATTAATTGATTGTGAAATACCGAGAATAGCAGCAGAGGTTTCTTCGATTTCTTGCGCTTGACGTTGTGCCGCGGCGAGTAGCTCTTCGGAAATGCTCTGTGCTTGTAAGGTTGTGGTGGTTACTTTTTCAGTCGCTCGGTTAATACCTGAAACCAGGCCGCGTAATTCATCGATAGTAAAGTTAATCGAGTCAGCAATAGCGCCTGTAATATCTTCAGTAACGGTGGCGTTGGTGGTTAAGTCGCCATCCGCCAAATCACCAAGCTCATTGAGCAATCGCAAAATAGCTTCCTGGTTACGTTTGTTTTCCGCTTCACTTTGCCCAACTCGACGTTTTGATTCGTTAACGTTAACGATACCAAATAACACCAAACTCGCTAATGCCAATATACCCGAGAGAATCGCAAATGTATTACTGGTGGTGCCCAGTTTTGAATAAGCTTGCGCTAATTGTTGAGTGGTTTTCAGGATGTCATCGCTGGTAGTGAAAATAGCCATGTTGGCTTGTTTGGTTTCTACGAGCGGTTGCATGTTACTCAAGATGCTTGTGGTTGCGGCATCAAATGGTTTGAATGCAGCGGTTAATTCCATCAGCTTGCTATGTGCGTCGGCGTCACTTAGTGCGGCAATGTGATAGCGTTCACTACCATCCCGTAATGCTTTTAGATATTCTTGAAATGAAGTTGCATCTTTACCAAGTTGAAATGCAACGTCCTGATCTATGGATTCGGAAGATACCAGCGCATTAGCATTTTTAGCCATACGCTGAGTTAACATGACCATTTCACTGGCCAATGTGCTTTCTCGTTGACCAAGATTGGCATCGGTCATGCGACCTACAAGTTGCTCTGAAATTTCTAACAGATCGTTTGCTGTTTTGTTAATGGTATCTACGTTAGTACGCAGTTCCACTAGTGGCTTTTGCTGGCTCAGAATTTGATTGATTTGCGCTTCGACAGGTGTCCAATGGGTTTTTAGTTCTGCGACTATCGGTTGTGTTGATTTTGGCGAGACAGGTAAGGAAATGCTGCCTTTGGAAATGGCGGTAAAGTTGGTGATAAATTGTTTTTCACTTGCAGCGAGTTGTGCAAAAGCTTCTGGGTTGCCTGCAACAGATTGTTGCGCACCTTTCGCGATACGCTGGGATAGCATTTGCATCTCAGTTGCTTTGGTAATGTATTCTGTTTTATTACCCGCTTGTATGCCACTGTATGTAAGTAACACGCCTGTGACTACCAAGAATCCCAAACCGGATACCATGGAGAGAATGTATTGCTTCTCTACAGGCAAATGACCTATTAGCGGCGTTTCAAAAGCAGTGCTGTCTGACATCTTTTTGATGCCGCTCATTATTAACGTTGTGTTTTCAGCACCTGAGCTGGCCCTTCCAGATTTCTTAGGTTCGTTTTTTGGGTTGAAACTTGGAAGTTTAAAAGCCATTTTTTGTCTCCGGTGCTAATTAATTATGAAATTGTTTTATGTGAATCAGAATAATTTATAAACTTACGGTCAGGAACTCGTTACTTGTAACTAATGCTTCAATATTCAAGCTGTGCCAAGCTTTACCGTCTTCATCCAGGTGCGTTTGACTAGCCCAGGCCGGCAGGGCGATGTTTGACTGTAATTGCATTTTATCAATGTTGCGCAATCCCAATGCCTGCTCAACGAGTAAAGCGCTATTTGAAGTAAATTGTGGGTGGACAATCAGCAGTCTGTTTTCTGTATTTCTCGGCGTTGCATGTGCACCTTTAAAATGAGCCAAATCAACAACGCTAAACAGTTTGCCTCGGATGTTAGTTACCCCTAAAAACCATGGCTGTGTGAGCGGCACGACTGCAATAGCGGATGGGGAAATTACTTCGCTAATGTGCGCTAAATCAACCAGCCAGTTTTGATCGGCAATACGTACGGCAAGGCGACTATTCGCAGTTGATTGACTTGTTGCAATTTGTAATCGATCACTTAAATCTTGTTGGAATTGTTTCAAGCTGACGCGTTTGGACATGGTCGTTTCTTTATGATTTAGAGTGCACGAATTTTCTGTAGTAGCGCGGCGCCATCTATAGGTTTGATCATGTATTCAATTGCACCCTGACGTAGTCCCCAGATTTTGTCGGTTTCCTGATCTTTGGTGGTGCATAGAATGATTGGAATGTGCTTGAGTTCTTCATCACGCGAAATTGCGCGTGTAGTTTGGAAACCGTTCATGCCAGGCATTACCACATCCATTAAGATTAGATCAGGCATGATTTGTTTGACTTTCTCTAACGCCTCTTCACCATTTTCCGCCAGATTGATTTGGTAGCCTTGCTTGCTTAGCAAGTCAGCAAGAAAGAAGCGTTCTGTGGGTGAGTCATCAACAATGAGTACTTTGTGGACTGCCATGATGTTCCTTGAATTAATTAGGGATTAGTTGGATCGCGGGGCTGGCTGGAACATAGCGCTGTACGGTACTGAGCAGACTGTCTTTGGTAAAAGGTTTGGTTAGGTATTCATTTGAGCCAACGATGCGTCCACGGGCTTTATCGAATAATCCATCTTTACTAGATAGCATAATGACTGGTGTTGATTTAAACCGGCTGTTTTTCTTAATGAGTGAGCAGGTCTGATAGCCATCTAAACGAGGCATCATGACATCCACGAAAATAATGTCGGGTTGGCGGTCTGTTATTTTAGCAAGGGCATCAAAACCATCTTCAGCAAGGATGATCTCACAACCAGCTTGCTTCAAAAAAATCTCGGCACTTCTGCGTATGGTGTTGCTGTCATCTATCACCATCACTTTAATGCCATTTAAATCATTGGTGTCTGCCACATTACCCCCGCTATTTTTTATTTACGACGTTGCTTTACGTATACGTGTATTTTTAATCTTATTTTGACTGGCTTGCAAGTATTTATTGTAATTGAATTATATTGCTACCATTTCAAAGTCGTCCTTTCGTGCGCCACATTCTGGGCATGTCCAGTTAATTGGAACGTCTTCCCACTTTGTGCCGGCAGGGATGCCGTCGTCAGGGCAGCCCTTGGCTTCATCATAAATATAGCCGCAAACTACGCACATGTAGCAATTGTAAGCTGATGCCATTATCTTGTCGCTTTTCAGTTAAAATAGGTATTCTAATCCAGATATGTATTTTAATGGCACGGTTTTTTATATGAATGAATCTCCTCCACCTATTGTACTGACCTTTGCCGCATCTGATCCTACTGGTGGTGCCGGTATTCAGGCTGACATCCTGACGATGACAAGTATGGGTTGTCATGCGCTATCTGTTTTAACTGCCATTACTGTTCAAGATACGGTCGGTGTTGAAGATTATTTTCCTTTAGATGCAGAGTGGATATCTGATCAGGCTCGCTGTCTGCTCGAAGATATGCCTGTGGCTGCTTTCAAGATTGGGATGTTAGGTAGTTTGGAGGCGCTTGCAACAATTGCAGCTATCGTTGCGGATTACCCTGATATTCCTTTGATTTTAGATCCTGTTTTGGCATCTGGCCGTGGCGATGAGTTGTCTACGGATGATATGCGGGCAGCAATGATGGATATGTTAATCCCGCAAACGACGATAATTACGCCTAACAGTGTAGAAGCACGTAATCTGGTTCAGGATGAGATAGTGAATGATAATGATGCGTTGGATATTTGTGCGCAACATTTATTGGCAACTGGGTGTGAGTACGTGTTGATTACGGGTACGCATGAAGGTACGGCGCAAGTGATAAATACCTTGTATGACGCAACAGGGGAGTTGCGAGCTGATACTTGGACGCGTTTGCCTGGTAGTTACCATGGTTCGGGTTGCACCTTGGCTTCGGCAATCGCTGCTGCTTTAGCGCATGGCATGTCGATTTCAGATGCGGTGCACGAGGCACAGGCATTTACTTATGAAGCTTTGCGTGCCGGGTTCAGACCTGGTATGGGGCAGTTTATTCCTGACCGTTTGTTTTGGGCTCGCGATGGGGATAAGCAATGATATCGGGTTTGTATGCGATTACGCAGGAGACCGATAATACTGCGGCATTGTTGGGGGCTATAACCGCTGCGTTACGTGGTGGTGCGAGTGTGGTGCAATATCGGGACAAAAGTGGTGACATCGCACGTCAACATGAACAAGCCAGTGAGTTGCTGGTTTTGTGCCGTCAATATGGCGTTCCGCTGATTATCAATGACAGTTTGCGATTGGCAGATCTGGTAGGTGCAGACGGTGTGCATATAGGCCGGGATGATGGCGGAATACGCGAAGCACGGATCATATTGGGCGCTGATAAAATTGTCGGTGTGTCATGTTATCAATCAATAGACTTAGCCGTAAAGGCTCAGGCAGCTGGCGCGGATTATGTTGCGTTTGGCAGCTTCTTTCCTTCTTCGACCAAGCCTGATGCGCCTTTAGCAGAGATGGCTTTATTGCAGCAGGCAACGCATCAAATCCATATACCTATTATTGCAATAGGCGGGATTACTTTAGCTAATGCAGGTGACTTAATTGATGCGGGAGCGGATGCGATCGCAGTGATTAGTGCGCTATTTGAAAGTGATGATGTAGCAGCAACAGCGCGGCAATTTGCCGATTTATTTTTAGCGGAAACAGAAGATTAAATGATGACGATAAACCAAGATTTATTTGAACGCGCACAACGCCATATTCCTGGTGGCGTTAATTCCCCAGTTCGTGCTTTCCGCTCTGTGGGTGGGACGCCATGTTTCTTTGAACGCGCATCAGGCGCACGGGTGTGGGATGCTGATGGACGCGAATTTATTGATTATGTTGGGTCATGGGGTCCAATGATAGTAGGGCACACTCATCCAGATGTGGTGCAAGCCGTATGTGAAGCGGCTGCAAAAGGGCTGAGTTTTGGTGCGCCAACTGCACGTGAAGTTGAGATGGCCGATTTGCTTACCACCTTGATTCCAAGTATGGACATGGTGCGACTAACTAGTTCGGGCACCGAAGCGACTATGAGTGCCATACGCTTGGCGCGTGGATTTACAGGTCGCTCAAAAATTATCAAATTCGAGGGTTGTTATCATGGGCATAGCGACTCGTTGCTGGTTAAGGCGGGATCTGGTGCGTTAACTTTTGGCCAGCCTAGTTCGGCGGGTGTGCCGCCAGAATTGGCAGCGCATACTTTAGTGTTAGATTATAACCAGCCACAACAGTTGATTGATTGCTTTAAGCAGTATGGAGATCAAATTGCAGCGGTGATCGTTGAGCCCGTTGTTGGCAATATGAATTTAATTGCACCGCTGCCAGAGTTTTTGCAAACCATGCGTGATGTGTGTACGCAATATGGTGCGGTATTGATTTTTGATGAGGTGATGACGGGTTTTCGTGTGGCATTAGGCGGCGCGCAGGCTTTGTATGGTATTACACCGGACTTGTCGACTTTTGGTAAAGTAATAGGCGGCGGCATGCCAGTTGGTGCTTTTGGTGGGCGTGGTGACATCATGGCTCATTTGGCGCCGCTGGGTGCAGTGTATCAGGCGGGGACATTGTCTGGTAATCCTGTTGCGGTTGCAGCGGGATTGGCGACATTGAAGTTGATACAGGCGCCAGGTTTTCATCAGCGTTTGGGCGAAGTTACTGGGAAGTTTGTGCATGGACTTACTGATGTTGCAGCTAAACATGGCGTAGCGTTTTCTGCGCAGCATGTAGGTGGAATGTTCGGTTTGTATTTCCGTAACCAGGTGCCGCAAAATTATGCACAGGTGATGGAGTGCGATGTTGCGGCGTTTAATCGATTCTTTCATGGCATGCTGGACGCGGGGGTGTATTTTGCGCCGTCAGCATTTGAAGCTGGTTTTGTTTCGGCAGCACATGGTGATGCTGAAATAGCGGCGACACTTGAGAAAGCAGAGCAAGTATTCGCTAACTGGTGACGCTCGTATGTTGAAACAAATCAATAAAAAAGACCGCCTAGGCGGTCTTTTTTATTGATTTTATTAACTGCTTTACAGTGTGCCGTAAGAATGCAAACCTGATAAGAACATGTTGACACCAAGGAAAGCAAACACGGTAACAAATAGTCCGATGACAGCCCACCATGCCAGCATAGGGCCGCGCAAGCCTTTTACCAGGCGTATATGTAACCAGGCCGCATAATTCAACCAGACGATGAGTGCCCAAGTTTCTTTTGGATCCCATGACCAGTAACCACCCCAAGCTTCAGCAGCCCAAAGCGCGCCGAGTATGGTGGCGATGGTAAAGAATCCAAAACCAACGGCGATGGATTTATACATGACATCGTCGAGCACTTCCAATTTAGGTAAGCGACTTGCCAAAATGCCCTTGGATGCCAATAAGTACGCAACGCCTATCATGGCTGCCAGGGAGAATGAGCCATAACCGATGAAATTGGCCGGTACATGTATTTTCATCCAGTAGGATTGTAATGCAGGCACTAACGGTTGTATGTTTTGCGCCTGACGGTCAAAGGTGTACCACAACAAAAAGCCAACTGCTGCACTAATGACAGGTAAAACAAACGCACCCATTTGTCGATTTTGATAACGATTTTCATAATGCAAATACAGCAAAGCCGTTATGATAGAGAACAGGATGAACACTTCATACAGATTTGAGATAGGGATGTGTCCGACATCAGGGCTGATTAAATAAGATTCATACCAGCGCACTAGCAATCCGACTAAGCCCATAGTCAACGCACTCCATGTCAGTGCGGTTCCTACTTTTGCGATAAAATCAGAGCGGGATATCAGGCTGATCCAATAGGTTAATGTTGCCAATACAAACAGCACGCTCATCCACATAATGGCAGATTGGCTGGCGAGTATATATTTTAGAAAGAATGCCTGATTGGCACGTGCAAGATCGCCATGGTAGTCATAGATGCCAAATATACTTAGTACTGCAATGATTATGAGTAATGTACGTATAGGTTTCCATAGCCAGCCTAATACCGAAAATACGGTGGCTGCACCAAACAGGAAGCCCTTTTCGTAAACGTCCATGTTGTTGCCATAAAGACTGAATGCGTATGCAGCGCCCGTCCATAATGCGAGCGCAAATAGCCAGTCGAAAGGATTAAGCTGTTTTAGCAGTGATGGGCGAGGCATGGTCTGGGTAAGTTGCATTTACGTTCCTTTTACAATGTCGGCAATGTCTTGCTGATGTCTTGCGAATTCATTATTAAAATCCAGTGTCTTGCGATTGCTGGACATGGCGAATAATACGCTATTGTGTTTGATTAACAGCCATAGTCTGCGTTCGCGTATATAAAACATGGAAAATACGCCTAAGACTAATAATCCTGAACCACCAAATACAATGTTTTTACCAGGTGAGCGCGTTAACTGCAAACCCGTAGCTTGGACTTCATCATAGGTTGCAAGTTGCAAATAAACTGGTGCGCCATAAAAGAAAATATCACTAATACTATTTAAACTGTCACGAATGAACCAGCCAGTTTCATCATTCATTTTTGGCGCAGGCTGGTGAGCCTGTGCCTGAGTGATCACGTAGGCCTGGTAAGTCGAAAGTTCGAGTATCTTGAGATAGGTTTGAGCTGCATTATCACGTTCAGCTACTGGAACCTTGGCTTCAATAAATTCAGATAAGGCTTTATAACCACCTTGGGAAAAAATATCCAGTACTTTGGTTGCGCTATCAACTAATTTACTTCTGACATCAGCAGGTGCATCAGGAATAGCGCTGGCTACAAAGTGTTGTGCAATTTCAGGATGTAGCGATTTGTTCAGCATAGCTCCGCGTAAGCGCATAAATCCAGATAATGTGCGTTCTGGATCCAGCGGGAAGCGAATGTATTGGAATGGTTGATTGGGCGCATCACGCATGCCTGATAATAAATACCAGCGCTTATCGAGCAGCATGGGTAGCATGTAATTGCTATATTCTTTTGCCTGTCCATCCGCGCTACGTAATTTGTATTGGAAGCTCGGGCCGACGTTATGCAGATTTTTCTTATCTGCCACAGCGTTACCACCGAAGACTGCGCGGGTGTCATGCATGGTTTTTTGGTCATCACCAAAATTTTCAATATTGAATGGGCGGAAATCGGAAAATTCTATAGTGTATTGGGTGTCATCTGTCGCCAATTTAGAGGTGTCATGTATGGATCCGGTAACCGGGAATGACTCACCACTGTGATCAAACAAATTCCAGCCATTCAAGTTTAAATGCGTGCCGCCATCTCCAAAGCTGGCCTGGAATATGGCAATTCCATCGTAGATCAGTGGATGATTGACGGTGACGGTGTGGGTCAATATTGGGCGATTTGTTTTTTTGTCGATGATAGTAATGTCACTGGCAAACATTTTTGGCTGCCCAGTGGTGTAATGCTCAATGTGGAATTTATTCAGGCCGATTTTGAACGGTAATTCTTGCACCATATAGCCGTCTGCGATATTCAGGAATACTACGTCTGCGCTGGATCCTTCGGGTATGGTGACATTGCCACGGAATGATAAGTTGTTGGCTGATAAACGGCTAATCGCTGGGACTTGGCTTTCGGCCAGGTCGCGTGTCTCTATTTTTTTCCAGCCAAAAGTTTGTTCAATTTTGAGTGGGATATTGCTATCGATTAATCCGCCTATACAAATCAGAACGATGGCGCTGTGAGTGAATATGTAGCCTAGACGATTAGCGCTACCACGTTTTGCGGCAATGAGTAGATGGTCGCCATCTTGTTTTTGTTTGTAGTGATAACCTTGGTTATCAAGGTAGGTAGTAAGTTGATCGGCAGATATATTGTTAGCTGGGAACTCTGCGACATGTTGAAAATGACGTAATGATTGTTCGGTCGCGTTTTCGCGATAACTGCGCATCTCACGTATCATCATCGGCAGGTTGCGATAAATACAGGTGCTGGTTGATAGCACCAGTATAGCTAGGATAGTTACAAACCAGTGGGTACGATATACGTCGTATAGCCCTAACCACTTAAATGCGGTGAACCAATATTGGCCAAACTCGATAATGTAATTGGCGTAGGGCTCATTTTGTTTTAATACTGTGCCAATGATAGATGCGATTGCGAGTATTGTGAGCAGGCTAATAGCGAAACGCATAGAGCTTAGCAGCTCATAAACTGAACGAGAGAAAGTGGCAGATTGTTTGTTCATAGGTAATACAGGATAGGTGGCCTGAAAAATAAAGGGGTGACTAAAGCCACCCCTCTAAAGACTGCATAAACGCCGTCAGGTTCCGACGTGCGAGTTAATTAATGTAAGCCGGAGATGTATTCGGCAACAGCTTTCATTTCTTGATCAGTCAATTTTGCTGCAATGGTGCGCATCATTTTACCACCATCATTAGCACGATCGCCTAAGCGGAAATTGTTCAACTGGGTGTAAATGTATTCTTTGTGTTGGCTAGCCAAACGTGGGAACTGGACTGGTATGCCTGCACCTGTTGGGCCATGACAAGCTGCACAAGCTGGAACGCCACTGGCTGCATTACCGCCTTTGTATATTTTTTCGCCTGCTTCAACTAATTCTTTATCTTTTGCCATGCCTGGTTTTTCAGTTTGGCTAGCAAAGTATGCACCTAAGTCTTTCATGTTTTCAGGTGTCAGGTTGTTGCTGGTGACTATGCCGAACATGATAGGGTTCTTACGATCACCTGATTTGAAATTCATTAATTGTTTGGTGATATATTCAGCGTGCTGACCAGCCAATTTTGGATAGGTTGGTGAGGTGCTGTTACCATCTGCACCATGACATGCTGCACATACTGTAGTGACTAACTGTTGCGCTTTTGCAGGGTCGCCCTTTACTGCAGTATCTTCCGCGTGAGCAGTTGAAAATGCTGTTAAAGCAGCAAATGCTGCGAACGCCATAGTATTTTTCATCGTGAAGCCCTCATACTGGTAAGATAGTAAAATATTTATTTTATCCTTGTTTTATTTTTCACGCTAGCCCGAAAATGAATTGGGTGCGTTTTTTGGTACAAATTTATGAACTTTTTTCAACCTGCGGTGTTTTATACTACCGTGAATCACTTGCGTGATCTGCCTATCGAGAGTGCTGCCGAGATCGCCTTTGCTGGCCGCTCAAATGCCGGAAAATCTAGTGCGATCAATACATTAGCTAACAGAACGCGTCTGGCTTTCGTGAGTAAAACGCCAGGTAGAACGCAGCATATTAACTATTTTTCTTTGGGTGGTCAGCGTTATTTGGTGGATTTGCCTGGTTATGGCTATGCTAAGGTACCAGGTGCAGTAAAAGATCACTGGCGTGAGTTGTTGGGTGAGTATCTTGCGGAACGTGCTCAGCTTTGTGGTTTGATATTAATTATGGACTCACGTCACCCGCTTACCGAGCTGGATTTGAATATGCTGCAATGGTTTTTGCCCACAGGTAAGCCGGTGCATTGCTTGCTGACCAAGGCTGATAAATTAAATCGTAGTGATTCAATTGCAGTGCTGCGACAAGTGACCCAAGCGTTAGCACAAATGGCACCTAATTACACTGTGCAGTTATTTTCGAGTTTGAAAAAGACGGGTACAGAAGAGGTTGAAAAAGTTGCTGCACGTTGGTTTGAAGATGCAGAGAAAAAATTGACTGTGGGTGGTTAGAAAAAAACCTCGGTTAAAGGGGAGTATAACCGAGGTTAAAAATATCCCAACTAGCGCTGGGATACCCGCTCAGGGAGGAGAAGCGGGAGACGGCAATTCCGCCATCTGCTAAGTAAGAGTGGTCGTTTAATTAATAGTTCAATTGTGAGTGTTTTTAAATGAAAAATTATGCATTTCCTCAAACACGTATGCGGCGTATGCGCAAAGATGATTTTTCACGGCGTATGATGCGTGAGCATGTGCTGACGGTGAATGATTTGATTTATCCCGTGTTTGTTTTGGATGGCGAAGCGCGTACCGAGTCTGTGGCTTCTATGCCGGGTGTTACGCGCGTTAGTTTGGATAATTTAATGCCAATCGCTGCTCAATGTGTGGCATTAGGTATTCCAGCCTTGGCAATCTTTCCTGTTATAGATGCGGGTCAGAAATCATTGGATGCCGCTGAAGCTTATAATCCAAACGGCTTGGTTCCGCGCGTCGTTCGTGCATTAAAACAAGCTTTCCCGCAACTGGGTATTGTTACTGACATAGCTCTGGATCCATATACTAGTCATGGTCAGGATGGCTTGATAGATGGATGCGGTTATGTGATGAATGATGAGACTGTTGCGGTATTGGTGAGGCAAGCGCAAGTTCATGCTGCAGCAGGTGTCGATATCGTTGCGCCGTCGGATATGATGGATGGCAGGGTGGCTGCGATACGGCAAGGCCTAGATGAACAAGGTTTTATACATACGCGGATATTAGCGTATTCGGCTAAATATGCGTCCAGTTTTTATGGGCCGTTCCGAGATGCAGTAGGGTCTGCCGGAAATTTAGGAGTAAGTAGCAAAGAAACTTATCAAATGGATCCGCCCAATAGTGATGAAGCTTTGCGTGAGGTTGCAATGGATTTGCAAGAGGGGGCAGATATGGTGATGATAAAACCAGGTATGCCCTATCTGGATATCGTGCGTCGTGTGAAGGATAGTTTTGGTGTCCCTACTTTTGTTTATCAGGTGAGCGGTGAATATGCCATGCTCAAAGCCGCTGCTCAGAATGGTTGGCTGGACGAGAAAAAATGTGTGCTGGAATCGCTAGTTGCGTTCAAGCGTGCAGGTGCTGATGGGATTTTGACTTATTTTGCACTCGATGTGGCTGTCTGGCTGCAATCCTGAAGATTAATAAAGTGGTTGAGTGAGGCGCGTTTCAGAGCTTCTTTTGGTATGTCGCGTGGTGTATTGCGGATTTGACTGGGCGAATGTACGCTGACATAAATGTCGCATGCGTCAGCCGCTATGACAAAACAGGGTATCTGCTTATTGGCACCTTTATATTTAATTTGACGCTGATCCTGCTTGAATTGAATGTGGTTGTTGAGCAGATAAAGTTCGACTTCCTTTTCATTGTCAGTGAATAACTCTATTTGTATATCGCTGTGTTTAGTTGCGGTGCCATTTAGTATGGCACCAGTGATATATGGGTTAAATGCGCGTAGCATTTGCATCGTCTCTATGGCCAGTGCAGTAAACTCTGCCAATAGTGTAGGGTGATAGTCGGCATGAAATAACGCTTGATAGGCTTGTAAGGCTTGCGTTATTTCCGGATTGCTCGGCAGATGGTGTGCATCGGCAATGCCAAGCTGTTTTGCTGCCTTGCGCTTTGCCAACGCATAATCCTGTATGCCATGCTCATGGATAAGTTGCGCAGCTAACTGCGCAACCTGGTTTCTGATGGAGTCAATCTGCATTTTTATAGTAGTGGTGATGTAGTCGTCGTGTTGTTATTTTGTGGTGTATCTGTCGTTTGTGGATACTCAATATTTGGGTCTGCCTGGGTTTTGGCTATAGGTACGGCTTCTCGATAAAAGTACTCAGGTACACCCGTTTCACCTTCTCCTGTAGGCAATCCTGTTAATGGGTTGATTTGAACAGTAACCACGCCATCGGGTGGGGAGACTTGAACTTGCGGTACATTTTTAAGTGCTGTGCTCATGTATTTCATCCAGATAGGCAGTGCAGCTTGCGCTCCAGTTTCTCCATGTCCTAATGTGCGTGGCTGATCAAACCCTATCCATGCTACCGCGACTAAATTAGGTTGGAAGCCTGCAAACCAGGCGTCAACCTGGTCGTTAGTTGTACCTGTTTTTCCTGCCAAATCATTACGTCCCAACTGCATCGCACGTGCTGCTGTACCGCGTTTTACGACATCTTGCATAAGGCTGGTAATGATAAAGGCATTACGTGGATCAATGACGGCTTTGGCTGCTTCAGGTTTACTTTGCATGATAAGTTTGCCATTGGTATCAGTGATATGGTCAATAATGTAGGGTTTAACTGCCTGTCCCGCATTGGCAAATATTGCATAACCAGATGCTAGCTGTAATGGTGTAACTGAACCAGCACCTAATGCCAAAGTGAGGTAGGGTGGTTGGCGAGCAGCATCAAAACCGAAGCGTGTCAGGTAATCTTGTGCGTAATGCGGTGTGATCGTTTGCAAAATGCGTATTGTGGGTAAATTCAAGGATTT